>JBGTBQ010000024.1:0-3609 GCA_041749275.1 Pyrinomonadaceae bacterium
AGGCGAGCAAGCTGCGCCTCGCCGCCGCCGGCTACGCCTTCGACATGCGCTCGGCGCAGCCGGGCGACTCGGCGGGGGAGGCGCTCGACTCAGAGACGTTCGAGATCGAGATTCCCGACGACGAGGCCAACGGCTTCGACATGAGCGGCGCGCAGTCGGGCGCGCAGTACACTTCCGTCAGGTCGGACGAGCGTGTAACTCTGACGATCAGCGGCCAGTACTTCTCGCCGCAGGTCAACATCCTCGTCAACGGCGTGCCGCTGGCGCGTAAGGTCTCGCTCCAGCCGCCGACCGCCGCCGAGGCCGCGGCCAACGGCGGCGGCGCGCAGGGCGCGACCGGCATCAACGGGGCGTTCGAGTACGTCAACTCGAAGAAGCTCATCGCGACCTTCTCGATGGGCGCGGGCTACGAGGGGACGCCGACCATCACGCTCGTCACCCCGCAGCGGACGCAGGACATCAACCGCATCAACATGGACATCAACAACAGCGGCTGGAAGTGCGACTCGCTCCAAGTTCACAGCCTGCTGGAGCCGATGTTCCGCTCGACGCTCGCCGTCTCGAAGCTCGAAGTGGTGCGGCGGATTTACGACGCGCAAGGCCGGAGCACCCACGTCAAGGCGATCCTCTCGGGCACGGGTTTCCGCCCGGACGCCACCATCAGCATCAACGGCGTGCCCGTCGGCTACGGGGTCGTCGGAGTTCCGGACGGGGGCGGCGGCACGATTCGGGAGCTGATGGTCATGCAGCGGTCGACGCACCAGTTCGACCTCATCTTCCCCGACCCGAAGGTGCCTTCTTGGACGGTCACCGTCCGGCAGAACACGACGCGCGGGCTGGAGGAGGCGTCGCTGCCGCTCACGCGCCCCTTCGCGCCGAACATCACTTCGGAAATACTGCGCTACACGCCCGCCGCCGGTAGGAGACCGGCGCAGCTGACGCTGCGGCTCACCGCCTCCGGGGCGCACGAGATAAAGAGGGTCGATGTGGTCGGCGACAACTCCGCCTCGGTCGTCGAGACGGATCACTTCGCCACGGGCGACGTGCTGGTGACGCTCCACCTGAATACGAACTTCGAGGGCGAGCCCGTGCTGCTGAGGGTAATCGGCGACAAGGGTGACGCCTCCATCGTCAGCCTGCTCCCGCCGCTCCCGCCGACCGTCCGCGGCGTCGTGAACGAGGCGGCGCAGGGTAAGAGCGAGGGGCCGCTTGACGGCGGCTACGCGGTGCTCATCCGGGGCGACCGGCTCGACCGCGTCGAGCGCGTCTACTTCGGCACGAAACCGGCGCAGATTCAGCAGTCCTCGCCGGGCGTGCTGACCGTCATCGTCCCCAGGGGCGAGGAGGGCACGGTGCGCGTCCTGCTGGAGACAAACATTCTCTATCAGGGGAGGCTGCTCTCGAACAGCGCCGACTTCAGCGAGCCCAACAAGTCGGTCTTCACCTACGTCAAAAAGAATCAGTAGGCGGGCCTGAGGCTGGCCATTCTCAGGGCCGGAACGGCTTCGAAGCTGCCCCGGCCCGCACCTTACCTCGGCCTGCTTGCTGATGTCCGCGGCCGGGGGTCATTTAAGCACAACGGGTACACTGACCTCAGCGTGTACAGCCCCAGCGAAGCCGCTAATTTGCTCCTCCGGAGAGTTGAGGAGAGCGGAAAATACCGGGGGAGCTGATAGCTGAACCGGCAGGAAATCGCCTCTCTGCCAAAGCTTCTCTCCAAATTTCAAGGAGTGTACGGGTTCTATCCTCTCCCAGTTTTTTCCGCTCTCCGCTCGTCTGGCGACGCTTGTTGGTGCGGAGCGACACGACTATGGCGGACTTTCACCAAGTTCTGCAAATCGCTTTCGATTGGTCAGATGATCATCTTCATCAATTTCTCATCCACGGCAAGCGATGCGGCGAGTCAAGAAGCGGCGGCACCTCCTACGTGGACGATCCGTGTGAGATTAAACTTGCCGACTTCGGGCTGCGCGTGAGCGAGAAGTTTCTTTACGAATATGACTTCGGCGATCACTGGCAACATCTCATCCGGGTCGAAGCGATCCTGCAACCTCAAAGGGGCAAATTCTATCCCTTATGCACTGGCGGCAAACGCTCCGCCCCGCCGGAAGACTGCGGCGGCACACGCAGGTTCATGGAACTGCGCCGCCAATACTCACCTTTCTATCTCTTACAACGAGTGGAAGAGATTCTCGAAGCTGAAGATGCCGACCCGATAGCGGAGTTGCGTGAGTTGAGTTGATGGATGCTCATCGACCGCTTTGACCGCCGCTATGTTAATCGTCGCCTCAAGGAGCACTTCGCCGCGACGAACAAAACTGAAATCACAACTGAGCGCGGAGGCGCGCAATGAAAATCAAAGTCCAAATCATCATTGAATCTGATGAGGGTCAGACAGAAACAATTCAGGAAGTGGCCCACCTCGAACGAGGCAAACTCCAACCTGCCGAACTCGGTCTCACGCTTCGGGAAGCGAAAGCCCTGCTCGAAGGCGCGCAGCGCGCGATGGTTGATGAACAAATCGCGGAGTATCTGAGCGAGCAGGCTGCCTGCCCTAAGTGCGGAAAGATGCGATTGCACAAAGGGGCGCACGCCATCGTCTATCGCTCTTTGTTCGGCAAACTCAAACTCCACAGTCCGCGCCTCTTTCGTTGCGGTTGCGAACCCCATCTCTCCCGCACTTTCAGCCCGTTGGCGGAGTTGCTCACAGAGCGCACGGCACCGGAACTCCTTTACCTGGAAGCGAAGTTCGCGGCGCTGGTCTCTTACGGCGTGACGGCGAAACTGCTGGAAGAAGTGCTGCCCGGCGGGCGTGAAATCAACGCGGCGACGGCGCGCAACCACACCTTGAGAATCGCGGAGCGATTGGAGGGCGAGTTGGGCGATGAGCAGATGTTCTTCGTGGAGGGCTGTGAACGAGACGGGGCAGAGTTGCCGCGCCCCGACTTGCCGTTGACCGTCGGCATTGACGGCGGCTACGTCCATTCCAGTGAGCAAACCTCAAAAGCCAACGGCTGGTTCGAGGTGATTGCCGGCAAGAGCATGACAGCAGAAGGCTCGTCGAAGTGTTTCGGCTTCGTCAACTGTCATGACGAGAAGCCGAAGCGACGATTGTTCGAGTTGCTGAAATCACAGAACATGCAGATGAACCAGCAAATCACTTTTCTATCCGACGGCGGCGACAGCGTACGTGAGTTGCAACTGTATCTGAACCCGCAGGCCGAACATCTGTTGGATTGGTTTCATATCACGATGCGACTTACCGTGATGAATCAGTTTGCCAAAGGGCTGGGCACAGAGACTTGCACAGCGCGCGTCGCTGCGTTGAAGGAGTTGGAGAGCATCAAGTGGTACTTGTGGCACGGCAACGTCTTCGAGGCGCTTGAGCATATCGGTTCCATGGAGATGGAAGCGGACGGCGAGATCATGACCGGCGCGTGCGCCGACAAGCTGCGCAAAGCCCTCAATGGGGTGTAATTAAAAGTGGGACTCAGCATTGAACGCTCAAGCATTGGCTTGACGCAACTGACTCCAGTATGATTCCCATTCCTGATTTGCCCTCGTAGTGCGCAGCGCCAACATCTTCTCGGCGTTCTCGACCTTCCACCA
>JBGTBQ010000025.1:0-1750 GCA_041749275.1 Pyrinomonadaceae bacterium
CACGCCCCGCCGCGCCGTCGCCCACCGGCTGACTCGCGGCTATCGCCGCGCCGCTCGACGTGGCAGGCCCCACCGCCGCGGGCGCGGAGGTTACGCCGAATGGGTCGTAGAAAACGCCGAGTGTCGTCACCAGACTCAGCCCGGCAAGAAAGCCGATGGCGACGGCGTAGGTGAGCCGCTCGCGCGAGAAGCGCCGGGAGGTTGTGATGATGGCTTCTTCCACCGCCGTCAAACGCTCTTCGATGGGGGCGATCAATTCGGCGGGGGCGGGCGCGAGTTGGCGTTGTCCACCCGGCGCCAGAGCCTGCGCCGCCTGAGAGTCGAATTCCCCGCGCGCGATTTTGATTTCCGCCAATCCCGCGCGCCGGGGAGCCTCGATCAAGTCACGTATGAACTGCTGTCCCTGCCTGTCCACGTTCCGCTCGGACGGCTTGACGAGTGGGTTGAAGTTGAAAGCCGCGCCTCCGAGCGCGAGCGCCGCGTAGAGGGCTTCGACGCCGCGCAGTTGGCCGAGGTGCGCGTCAACCATCTGGCCCTCCTCGAAGAAGAATGAGCCGGGGCCGTCCGCGTATTCGACCCGCAGCCGCCCGGTCTTCCGCTGTACCCGCAGACTCCGGATGAGATCGGGCAGAGGCTGTTCATCCAGATGGCCGGTCAAAACCACGAACTGCGTGCGCTCTACATTTTCCACGGTGTGGTTCCTGACGAAGAAGAAGTTAGCGGGCGGGCGACCAATTACACGGCTGCGCCCGACAAGTCACCGATGGCCCCAAGATGGTGGGCCGCGCTCCGCTGCCAGCCCCAACATATCGGCGCGACCAATTTACACCATCAGTCCGAATTTCAGTAGCGGTTTTAGATCGGATTTCACTTGGCTGTACGGTCAGAACCGCCCCCCGTACACTGACTTGAAAACCGATCTAACTCGTCGGTGGCCCCGCGCCCAGACCTTCCAGCGGCTGAGGGGGAAGAGGTGCGGTTTCACCCGTGCCTACGAATCAAACCTGTGCCGTCTTGCGTCAAGCCACACGCAGCGCGGCGACCGTCCAACAGTTGATGAACGGTCGCCGCTTTAGACTTTGCGCGAAGAGATTGTGGACGGTTGAGGGATTTCAGCCGGGTTGACTTTTCACTGCCCGGTCAGGCTCACGTCGCCGGAGGCGGAGGTGATGCGGAGCCGGCGCGTGCCGCCGCCGAGACGCCCCTCGGCCCAACTCCCCGAACCGTGGTTGCGCTCTTTCACTTCGAGCGGGAAGCTCGTCTTCACCGAACCGCTCACGCTCGACAGGTACACGTCGGCGTCGAGCGCCGAGGGCATCCGCACCTTCACGTCGCCGGAGGCGGTCGAAAACTTCATGTTCCCCGAGCCTTCGAGACGAGCGATCTCCACGTCCACGTCGCCGCTCGCGCTGGTCGCATTCACCGACCCGGCGGCCTCGCGGACGCTCACGTTACCGCTCGCGGTCGAAGCATCAATCTCGCCCACGACGTTTTCGATGAGCACCTCGCCGCTCGCCGTGCTTGCGTTCACGCGGCCCCGCACGCCCTTCAACTGAATGTCGCCGCTGGCGGTCGAGATTTTGGTGAAGTCGTAAGCGACGGAGCGCGGCACGCGCACCTCGAAGCGGATGCTCGCGTCGCAGTTGCACTCGCGCGGGTAACGCACGCCGATGTCAACGCTGTTGCCGCCGCTCGCGTCCTCGACCTCGACCTGATCGCGGTCGCGCCCTTCCTTGAATCCGCTGACGGT
>JBGTBQ010000026.1:0-15152 GCA_041749275.1 Pyrinomonadaceae bacterium
CTGATTCACTTTTACTTCTGATCCCATTGTCTACTCTCACTTCTTCATAAAGTATTCTTGAAGCAAACAATTCTAGCCGTTATATTCTTCTTTGCATAACAGCTTTTCATAAATCGGGAAGTTGTTTTTTAACGACTCCTAAACGGTCGTTGATGTGGTCGCATCCAATTGCAAATTGCCATAATCGCGGCGGTGCTGTCTGGTAATCCACTTCTTGGCGCGTTATAGAGGAAATGGTCTCTACATGACGAAACACTCTCAGTCAGTTGATGAATACACCGCTACCGAGATTGAACGAGCGGGAGCGTTCGCTGCCGTCCCGACCATTGGGCGCGCGCTCCTGACGGGCGGCATCGGATTCTGTCTCGTGAGTTTAGCCGTGTTCGCCACGGTCGCCTTTGCCGAGAGGTGGCTGTATACGCAACTCGGTTTGTTTGGCGCATATCTCGCATGGACGGCGCTGTTCATCCTGTTAGGTGGCGGAGTCCTCGGAACGCTCGTCGTCGGCGCATGGCGACTGCCGAGATTCTATCTGCTCTTCGGTCTGGCTTTCTTTGCCTACGCCGTCGGATGGGTGGGCGCCTATTTCCTCTTGCGCGGGGCTGTGGGCGAGTGGGTCGGTTCGCTCGCGGGGTCTGTCCTGATGGGATTGGTTCTCGCCGCGGGGTTCGGCGTGGCACGTTCCATCTTGAGATTGTCGGCGGTGCTGTTCGTGGCGAACTCGGTGGGATACTTCGTCGGCTCGGCGCTTAACGATGCAATCGGCGGGAGCGTGGGGATGCTGTTGTGGGGGGCTGTCTACGGATTATGTCTGGGGGCTGGACTCGGCGCCGTCTTGCAACTCGCGCAAGCCCGGCGCGCGACGCAGGCGTCGTGAACGACCTCGCGCGCGCGCGCCGTCTGGTCAGCGTCGAAGTCGAACTCAAGGCACGCGACGGGTACAGGGTCTTCAAACTCTACGCCGAACTGTGCGCGCTTCAGGCCGCAAGCTATCGCTGACGCTGCCTCGCCCGGTGGGGTGAATTGAGCCGCGTCGCGGTCGCGTGCTACTATCCATCTACACAGATTGCCCAGAAAGCAAGAGGTTAATAAGGCGGCGAGCACTCATGTGTTCCGTCAGTTGTCTTTCCCATCGTCCCGGCGGTGTGAGTATTCTTCGGGGAGATGGGTTTGTTTATCCTTCTCAAAAAAATATCTAAGCAGGTGAAAGGGGATTTACACGAGATGGCACAGAGTAAAGAAGCAGCCACAGATGGGACGTTGGACGGTTTGCTGGAGCGTTTGGCGGAGTTCGAGCTGACGGGTCTGCCCTTCATCAGTCTCTACCTGAACGCTCAGGCGAACGAGAACGGGCGCGACGATTTCGAGCGGTTCGTGCGTAAGGAGTTCGGCGAGCGCGCGAAAACTTACGCGGCGCGCACGCCGGAACGCGAGAGCTTCGACCGCGATGTAGAGCGCATTAAGGAATATCTGGCGAACGAAGTGAGACCGGAGTCGAACGGCGTCGCCGTCTTCGCCTGCGCGGGCGCGAACGACTTCTTCGAGGCCGCGCAATTCGAGGCTCCCATCGAGCACCATTGCCTCTACGTCTACAACCAGCCGCACCTCTACCCGCTCGCACGGCTCGCCGACCAGTTCCCGCGTTACGCCGTGCTGGTCGCCGACACGAACCGCGCGCGCCTGTTCGTCTTCGGGCGAGGGAAGACCCTCAAGACGGAGGAGTTGAATAACGTCAAGACGCGCCGCTCGCAGGTCGGCGGCTGGTCGCAGATGCGCTACCAGCGGCATCTTGAGAATTACCATCTGCAACACGCGAAGGAGATCGTGGATGCGCTCGAACGCACCATGCGCGAGGATGGCATCAAGCACATCATCCTCGCCGGCGACGAGGTCATCATCCCGCTGCTCAAAGATCAGTTCCCGAAGGCGGTCGCGGAAAAGGTGGTGGACGTGCTGAGTCTCCCGATTGACTTGCCGGAGCACGAAGTCCTCGAAGCCTCCGCCGAGGCCATGCGCGAGCACGACGCCGCGACGGATGTCGAGAAGGTCGCGCGCCTGTTCGACGACTATCGCGCGGGCGGTCTCGCCGTCGTCGGCGCGCAGGCGACGCTCGAAGCGCTCTCGATGGGGCAGGTCGAGGAACTCGTCATCACCGCGCGCCAGCATCACATCGAGGGCGACCGCGAAGACGTGGCGATCCTCTCCGACAACGAAGTGACGGAGCCGGTCGTCACCGGCACGGACCGCGTGGTCACGCAAATCGAGGCTGACTCCCTGATCGTCGCCGAAGACCTCGTGACACGCGCGCGGCAAACGGCGGCGCGCATCACTTTCATCGAAGACCCCGCGCTTCTGGCCGAAGTTGGCGGCTGCGGCGCCATCCTGCGCTATCTCCTCTAACCACCGACGAACGACAGAGCGACGCAACCGCAACACGCCTGAAGCAAGGGGGGTAAAACCTCCTTGCTTCAGGCGTGAAACGCGCCGCCGTCCGTCTCGCGCATCTCGATTACCGCCGAGGGCGTCCTGCCCTGAGATAGTGAAGTGAGACAGATGGAGACGGAGCCGCCCGCCTCGATAACGTGAAGGCGTGCCTCACTCGCCCAACGCAGCACCGTGTCCGTTTGCACGCGGAGCAGCGCGGCGGCGTCTTCGAGCGCGATGAGCCGCGCCTCCGCTCCGCATTCATCGCACCACTTCTCGCCGCCGTTGCGTCGTGTGCCGGCCTGCACACGGGTGAATGCGACCTCGTCGCGGACGCGCGCGAGGTCGGCGGCCTCGCCGTCGAGATTGGCAGAGCCGTGCGCGACCAAGCGGCCTCCGGCGAAGTCCTCGTCTCCAGTACGGTCAAAGACCTCGTCGCCGGCTCCGGTCTCAACTTCGAGGAGCGCGGAGCGCGCACGTTCGCCGGCATTCCCGGCGAGTGGCGACTGTTCAGAGCGATTAGTTGTTAGCTTACGGCAAAAGCCGCCGGGTGCGCTGACGAGAACACTGAAATGCACTTTCCGATGGTTTGGCTAACAGCGAATCGCTAACAGCTAACAGCGCCCGAAGTTTTCCACACTGTGGAAATTCGTCGTCCTGAAAGACGGTCTTGCAATCTGATTTTCGGGTGCTATAATCCGCACGCCTGATGCGGGAGGCGAAAAGTTTTCTTCATTGAAAGATGCCGCGCAGCATGAACCACCCCCGCGCGGACAAAAGCGAAAAAAGCAACTGGTAAGTGTCGAGGATGTCGTCTGACAACGCGAAAAAGATCCCGCCGCTCTTCGCCGTACCCGAAAGGGAGGTGACGGCGGAACTCTTTCCCGAAGTTGACGACGCAGCCGCGCGCCCCGCGCCGCCCGCGCGTGAAGCGCCCGCCGTCTGCCCGCTCTGCTTCGGCACGGGCCACGAAGTCGTGCCGGGTAAAGGTGCGCGCCGCTGCGAGTGCCGCACACAGAACTCTCAGGCGAAACTCATCGCCGCCGCGCGCATCCCGCGCCGCTACGAGCACTGCTCGCTTCAGAACTTTTACAACGTCAAAGGCAACAGTTTTATCTGGCGCGCCTTCGGCGAGGCGCAGCGCCTGATTAAAGATTACTATCCCGGCTTTGATCGCGGGCTGCTCTTCATGGGGTCGGTCGGGGTGGGCAAGACGCACCTCTCGGTCGCCATCCTGCAAGGTCTGATGGAGAAAGGCGTGCCCTGTCTGTTCTATGAGTTCGGCTCGCTCCTGAAGACGATTCAGGACTCGTACAATCCGGTCTCGAAGAGTTCGGAGATGAAGGTGCTCGCGCCCGTCTACGAGGCCGAGGTTTTAGTGCTCGACGAACTGGGCGCCTCGAAGCCGACCGACTGGGTGCGCGACACGATGATGCAGATCATCAACACGCGCTACAACGACAAGAAGCTCACCGTCTTCACCACCAACTTCCTCGACGCCCACCGCACCCCCGGCGACGAACTACTGGAAGACCGCATCGGCGTCCGCCTCCGCTCGCGCCTCTACGAGATGTGCAAAACGGTCGTCATCGAGGGCGACGACTACCGCAAGAAGTTCGATAAGCAGAAAGTTTAGGTTGTTCCGTTAGAATTTTTGCGGCTCAATTTGAGATGAAAGCTAATAGCGGCGTCAATTGAGTCGTACCAATCAATGTAATCGCCGAGTTCCTCTTTGATAATTTCCAACTCCTCATCGGTCAGGGTACGCCCATATTCTTCCATTGCAACATTCTGAACGTCTTCAATATTTAGAGAATAAATAACGCGTTCTTTTTCTTTTACCTTATACCTCCACTATTTCAAACTCCAATTCCAACTTTCGGCATAAATCATCTCGAAGTATTCTTCCAGCGTATAGCAATGCTTCGGCTTGGCTACCATCTCGAAAACTCCTTTCCAGCCGGACGGCGCTAAAGTACATCAGCCAGCCGCAAACTCTCAATGCCACAATCATCGTCAGAATTGATGGCGGCGTGGCGGCGGTTCGTGCTCCGTCGGGGCGTTATGTATAATGCCGCGAATTCGTTTGTCGTCAACTTTCATGCGGTTTTTCTGGTGAATCAATCGTAAATGCCCAAGCGCACGGACATCCATAAAATTCTCATCATCGGCTCCGGCCCCATCGTCATCGGGCAGGCGTGCGAGTTCGACTATTCGGGCACGCAAGGGTGCAAGGCGCTCATGCAGGAGGGCTTCGAGACGGTGCTGGTGAACTCGAACCCGGCGACCCGGACATGAATGAAGCGAGGGACCGTAATATCGTCTGGAATGTTTATCGGCTTTTATGACGACCATGCAGAGAGCATTGTTTGAGCAGGCTCAATTCGAGCATTACCAGCTTCCGCTTCCGCAGTATCTTGGGGCGAAGTTTAATTTGCTCGGTTGGATCGCACGGTTCATCCCTGAAGGCGCGAAGCTTGCGCTCGACGCTTTCGCCGGTTCACAGTCCGTGGCGTATCTTCTGAAGAAGCGGGGATTGAAAGTTTACACCAACGACTTTTTGGCGTTTTGTTATCAAATCGGGGCGGCCTTGATTGAAAACAAGGATGAAATATTGAGCCTCGAAGAATGCGAAATGCTTTTCCATTCACAAGTGGCGGCAGGTAAGTTGATGGCGGAAAATTTCGCGGGCGTCTTCTTCACCGAAGACGAAGCGCGGCTTTTGGATAGTTTTCGCGCGAACGTCTCCACGCTCGGTTCTCCTTACAAACAAGCCCTCGCGCTGACCGTAATGAATCGCAGCTTGACGCGAAAAGTTATCATGGGACATTTCGCGCACACGCAGGCTTTGAGCTATGCCGCTAACCCGACGCGGATTAAACGCAATCCGAGCATCGCACAACCCATCAAAGAGATATATTTCAAACTGCTGCCCGAATATAACCGCGCCGTCTTTGACAATGGGAAAGATAATCAGAGCTTCAACGAAAACATCCTTGACCTGCTGCCAAGACTGAAGAATGTTGATTTGATTTATTTCGATCCGCCATACACTGACAGTCATTCCGATTACCAATCGTTCTACCATCTGACGGAAACTTTCACGCGCTATTGGGTTGATAAGCATTTCATCAATGCTACGCGCCGTTATGAGCCACAGCTTTGGAGCGGTTTTGACAAGCGGGCCGAAGTCGAAAAGTCGTTTGAGCGATTGTTTGAGATTGCAGCGGAAGTTCCGCATTGGCTCATCAGCTACAACGACCGGAGTTTTCCGAGCGTCGAGCGGTTAGCCGCGATGATCGGCAAACATAAATCCGTCGCCATCGAGGCTAAACCGTACTTGAATAGTCGCGGCGGCAAAGGCAGCGTGGCCGGCAGCCATGAAATACTTTTCGTCTGTCGCAACAAGGCGAGGATTTTTGTGTAGAGATGGAAGTGCGGGATTTTAATTTCTGGAAAGCGCGTTATGACGCGAACGACTTGGCCGAGTTTAATTTCAATGCGTCGGGATTGCTCTGGCTCAAACTGAAATCTTTAACGAGAAAAGGGTTGTTGGATGAGTTCATCGCGGCACGCTCGATTGACGCGGCACAGGCGCGCACGCTCGCCGCAAAATGGGAGTTTGTTTTCGACTTGTTGATAAAACAGGACGCGCAGCAAGCTCATCGAACGGTTGACGATTTTATTCGCCGCACATCTCAAGCGCAACTTGAAAACTTCGACGAGCAGGCGCTCGTATCGGAGCTGTACAAGCTCAAGTTTTACGATTGGGGGGGCGATTACAAAAACAATCTGGACAAATATCTCGTGGATAGCTTCATCAAGGTTTATCGTTCTTACGATGAGCTGTCCGTCAAGATCGAAGGGGAAATTGCGCGCAGCGTCGCAGGCTACGTTTTGAACAGTTGGTATAATCATTGGTCTTCTATTTTGATTGAAAATGTTTTCAAAACGCACCGGGCCGTCTTGCCGACAGTCGGGCAGATCAAGAAGGTTGACTTCTTCATCGGGCAGATACCTTTCGATTTGAAAGTGACTTATCTACCCGCTAATTTTATCGAAGAGAAGCGCAGAAGTTATGGACTCAAGCCTGAACTAACGGAACTAAAGCAGCAGGCGCGCAAACTTGGCATTGCTTTTCAAATGCACAAGAAGGCCAGTGACACGTATTATGAGATTGTGCAGAAGCTAAAAGATCGCGATAGTGAGGCGAGCCATGCTGCATTGACAAGCGTTGACGACATTAGGGAGAGAATCTTAGGTGAAGTCATCGCACAGCCACAGGAGTTAGTCAAAAATCTTTATGAGAAACAGGGCGAAATGCGCTTTGACGCCTCGAATCGTCTTTTCCTGATTTTGGTTGACCGCACGGATTATGACAGCTCTTGGAAACTACGCCGCAATTTGGATTTGCTGAAACCAACGATCAATCAATATCTTGATGATTTCGACAACAAGAATATCGAGGATTTAAAAGTGAGCTTTAAATATGCCGGCAAGGAATATCACTGTTTGGCGGATTGCGTCTTTGTCACAAAGTGACGTTAACCGCTCTCGTTGATTTGACCGTTAACCTTAAAAGCGCACCATCTGTTTCATGCCCAGACGCACGGACATCCATAAAATTCTCATCATCGGCTCCGGCCCCATCGTCATCGGGCAGGCGTGCGAGTTCGACTATTCGGGCACGCAGGCGTGCAAGGCGCTCATGCAGGAGGGCTTCGAGACGGTCTTGGTAAACTCGAACCCGGCGACCATCATGACCGACCCGGAGACGGCCACGCGCACTTACATCGAGCCGCTCACGGTCGAGACGGTCTCCGCCATCATCCGGCGCGAGCGGCCCGACGCGCTCCTGCCGACCGTCGGCGGGCAGACGGCGCTCAATCTGGCGATGGCGCTCGCGGAGGCGGGCGTTTTGGAAGAGTACGGCGTCGAGATGATCGGCGCGAAGCGCGAGGCGATCAGCGTCGCCGAAGACCGCGAGCTGTTCAAAAAGGCGATGGATGAGGTGGGCCTCCCCGTGCCGCGCGGAGGGTTCGCGCACTCGTGGCCGGAGGCTGAAGAGATTGTCGAGACGACCGGCTATCCGGCGATCATCCGCCCGTCTTTCACGCTCGGCGGGACGGGCGGCGGCACCGCCTACAACCCGGAAGAGTTTGAAGAGATCGTGCGCGGCGGACTCGCGGCCTCGCCCGTCACTCAGGTCTTGATCGAAGAGTCCATCCTCGGTTGGAAGGAGTTCGAGTTGGAGGTGATGCGCGACCTCGCCGACAACGTCGTCATCATCTGCTCGATTGAAAACTTCGACCCGATGGGCGTCCACACCGGCGACTCGATCACGGTCGCGCCGGCGCAGACGTTGACCGATGTCGAGTATCAACGTCTGCGGGACATGTCAATCACGATCATTCGCAAGGTCGGGGTAGAGACGGGCGGCTCGAATATCCAGTTCGCCGTCAACCCTGAGAATGGCGAGGTGCGCGTCATCGAGATGAACCCGCGCGTGTCGCGCTCTTCGGCGCTGGCGTCGAAGGCGACGGGCTTTCCGATTGCGAAAATCGCGGCCAAACTCGCCGTCGGTTACACGCTCGACGAGATCAGTAACGACATCACGAAGAAGACGCCCGCGAGTTTCGAGCCGACGATTGATTATGTCGTCGCCAAAATTCCGAAGTGGAATTTTGAAAAGTTCAAAGAGGCCGAGGACGTGCTCGGTACGCAGATGAAGTCGGTCGGCGAGGTGATGGCGATTGGCCGCACGTTCAAGGAGGCGCTCTTCAAGGGTCTGCGCTCGCTCGAAGCCGTCAAGCCGCTGCGCCTCACGAACGTGCCCGACGACGAGCTGCAACGCAAGCTCGCGCGCCCGAACTCGCAGCGCTTCTCTTACGTCACCTACGCGCTCAGGAATAACTGGCCGATCAGTGAAATTCACCGCCTCTCGCGCATAGACCCGTGGTTCCTCGAACAACTCCGGGACGTGATGGAGATTCAACGGAGCGTCGAAGGGCTGAAGCTGGAAGAGATCACGCCCGACCTCCTGCGAGAATTCAAGGAGGCCGCGCTCTCCGACCGGCGTCTCGCTTACCTGACGGGCAAGACCGAAGACGAAGTGCGCGCTTACCGTAAATCGCTCGGCGTCGTCCCCGTCTACAAGCGCGTGGACACGTGCGGCGCGGAGTTTGAATCCTTCACGCCATATCTCTATTCGACATATGAAGAAGAGGATGAGGCCGCGCCGACCAACCGTCGGAAGATCATGATCCTCGGTTCGGGGCCGAACCGCATCGGGCAGGGCATCGAGTTCGACTACTGCTGCTGCCACGCCTCTTTCGCGCTGCGCGAAGCGGAGTTCGAGACCATCATGGTCAACTGCAACCCCGAAACGGTCTCGACCGATTACGACACCTCCGACCGCCTCTACTTCGAGCCGCTCACATATGAGGACGTGATGAACATCGTGGACGCGGAGAAGCCTGAAGGCATCATCGTCCAGTTCGGCGGGCAAACGCCGCTCAACCTTGCGATGCGTCTGCACGAAGCGGGCGCTCCGATCATCGGCACGTCGCCCGACTCGATTGACCTCGCGGAAGACCGCAAGCGCTTTGGCGCGCTGCTGCGCGAACTCGGCATCCCGCAACCGGAAAACGGCACGGCGGTCTCGACCGAGGAGGCGAAGGTGGTCGCGGAGGCGATAGGCTATCCCGTGCTCGTCCGCCCGTCTTACGTGCTCGGCGGGCGCGCGATGGCGATTGTGTACGACGAGAAGAGTCTGGACGAGTACATGCGAACGGCGGTGGACGCCGCGCCGGAAAAGCCGGTGCTGATTGACAAGTTTCTCGAACGCGCGGCGGAGTTCGACGTGGACGCGCTGGCGGACGAAGAGACCTGCGTCGTCGCCGGTATTCAAGAGCACATCGAGGAAGCGGGCATCCACTCCGGCGACTCTTCATGCGTCCTGCCGCCCGTGAGAATCGCGGAGGAACACCTCGAGACGATGCGCCACTACACGCGCGTGCTGGCGCGTGCGCTCAAGGTGCGCGGCCTCTTGAACATTCAGTACGCGATCAAGGACGACCGCGTGTACGTGCTGGAAGTCAACCCGCGCGCGTCGCGCACCGTGCCGTTCGTCTCGAAGGCGACGGGCGTGCCGCTGGCGCGCGTCGCCGCGCTCGTGATGGCGGGCCGGACGCTGGCGAGTTTCAATCTGCCGCAAGACCTGACCGTCAGCCGCTTCTTCATCAAGTCGCCCGTCTTCCCCTTTGCCAAGTTCCCCGGCGTGGACCCGATTCTCTCTCCGGAAATGCACTCGACGGGCGAAGTGATGGGCGTCGGCGAGACGTTCGGCGAGGCTTATGCCAAAGCGATGCAGGGCGCGGGGCTGGAGCTGCCGCGCGAGGGCACGGCCTTTATCAGCGTCAACGACGCGGACAAGGGACAGGCCGCTCTGATCGCGCGACGCCTCGCGCGCCTCGGCTTCAAACTCATGGCGACGGTCGGCACCGCCGCGCGTCTGAGCGAAGTCGGACTCAAAGTCGAAAGCGTCTTCAAGGTGAACGAGGGTCGCCCGAACATCGCCGACAAGATCAAGCAGGGCGAGATCGCCATCGTCATCAACACACCGCTCGGCATGGCTTCGCACTTCGACGAGCGGGCCATCCGCCGCGCCGCGCTCCAGCATGGCGTCCCGTGCGTGACGACGATGACCGGCGCGCAGGCCGTCGTCGAAGCCATTGCCGCACGCGAGCACGCCAAGATTTCCGTCATCTCGCTTCAGGAACTCCACGCTGAAAAGGAAGCCTTGAAGGCGCAGGGTTGAAGACGGGGCGGGTTACATTCAACTTCGGACGATGCGAGTGATGAAAACTGAGATTCGCGCGGTGGTGATTACGGTGAGTGATCGGCGTGCGAGCGGTGATCTGACGGACGAATCGGGGCTGGCGCTCATTCAACTGTTACAGGATGCGGGCGCCATCATCCTCGCCGCGATTATCGTCTCCGACGACCTCGAACCGCTGGTGGAGAAACTTCGCATGTACGCGGACATCCCGGACGTGAACCTCGTCGTGACGACCGGCGGGACGGGCCTCAGCCCACGCGACAACACGCCCGAAGCGACGCGCGCCGTGATTCAAAGGGAAGTGCCCGGCCTCGCCGAAGCGATGCGCGCCGAGACGCTGCCCCAGACGCCGACGGCGATGCTCTCGCGCGCGGTCTGCGGCACGCGCAGCGGCGCCCTCATCATCAACCTGCCCGGCTCGCCCAAAGGCGTCCGCGAGTGCTTCGCCGTCATCCGGCCCGTGCTCACGCACGCCCTCGGTCTGCTCGCCGGCGGAGCGCACGAAGATGCCGGCGGAGGTTAGCATTCAAGGCAAGCATGTCGTTTTACAGGTTGCGTCCGGCGTGAGACGCGTCGCGTCGTGCGTGGCCGTTTATTTCGGCAGCAGCCGCTTAATCTCCCCTTCATTCTTCACCAGAAATTCCCACAGCCAGAACGCTGCGTCTCGCTCGTTCGTCATCTCGCCGACGAGGGAGATGACCAGTCCCGCGCGCACGTCGGTCGGCTTGCTGTTGTCATCCCAGCGCACGATGGCGAGCACGATGCGCGACATGTAGCGCGCCCGGCTCTTGCGTTTCGGGTCGCTCTTTTGTTTCGGGTCGTCGCGGTCGTTTGGGGCGGTCATGAGCAGCGTGCCGGACTTGGCGTAGAAGCGATAGTCGCCGAGGCGCGCGCGCATGGCGGAAGCGCCGGGCGTTTCCTGCAACTCGTCGCCGGCAGTGCCGCCCGCACTGACGACCGCCGCGAGGCCGGGGCGAAGTTTCGCGGCGGTCTGCGGAAAACTTTCTCGTTCGGGTAGGAAGCCGAAACTCCGCTCGTCGCTGATGGCGTGGGCGGCAAACGGTTTGCCTGTGATGCTGGTGACGAAGGCGGAGGCGAGGTCAACGTTTGACCAGAGGTTGGTCCGACCGCCGAGGAGCAGCGAAACATAGTCGCGCGGTCGGTTGATGCCGTCGAGATGAAAGCTCGGCGCGGCGGGCGAAATGGCGATGAAGCCGTCGGTCGGAAAGGCGCTCCGCTGCGCCTTCAAGTCCGGCGAAGTCGCTTGTGCTCCGACCGAGGGCGAGAGATCGTCCGCTTCGTTCTTCGTCCAGAAGGAAACGCGCGCGCCGAACGGCTTGTTGCCGACGTTAATGGCGAACATCCGTTCGAGGTGCTCGGCGAGCGGCGTGCGCGCGAGGTTGACGAGCGTCTCGGGGCTGGCGTTTGAGAACTGTAGCTCGGCAGGGAACTGCGGGAACTTGCGCCAAGCCGTCTTTCCGCGGTTGAGCGATTCCAAATCAGATGATGATTCGCCGGCGGGTCGGATGCCGTCGCTCGCGGCTTCGGCCAGACCGAGAAAGCCGAGTCGCACGTGATAACGGTTGTCCGAGAGCGCAAGGTAGTTGGTGAAATCAATCCAATCGCCGCGTGGCGTGACGCGCCAGCCGCTCGACAGCGGGATGCCGAACACCTCCTGCTCATTTGCGGCAGCGCCGCGCACATAGAGCAGTTCGCCGAGGCGCGGGTGGACGGCGAGCACGGAGGCGGCCCACATCGGCTTGGTCGCCGAGCCGACGAGCATCCGGTCGAAGTTGCGGTCGCCCCCGTAGAGAGTCCGCAACTCGTCGGGCGCTTGTTGCTCGACCCAGCGCGCGGGCGGCAGCCATTCGCCCGAGCCGGAAGCGGGCTGCCAGTAGGGCGAAGAGGTCATGCGCGGGTAGCCGCCGAGCGCGAGCGTCTCGCCGCTGGGCAGGCTGATGACGGCGAGCGCGACCCGCGTGGGCAGCGCCGCGGCGGCCCCGGCGGCCCGCGCCCCTGCTTCGAGCACGTTTTGATAGTTCCGTCGCCCCTTCTCCGAAACGAAACGCGTCGTCGCTTCCTGCAAGCTGCGGTCAAGCGTCAGCTTCGCTATGCACGGGCGCGTCTGCTCGCCGCCGAAACAGTTCTGCTCGACGGTGAGCGTGCGCGCCAATTGCACAGTCCACGGTACGGAGTGGCCCGGCTCGAAGGCCGCGACCCACCTGCCGCCGACCCACGCCGGGCCGATGAGCGTCGTCTGGCCGTCGCCGAACGTGACGCGCGGGATGTCGTCTTTGCTCGCGCCCGCGCGGAAACTAAGTTGCACGTTGAAGGCGGAGTTGGTTGTCAGGCGGAAGCCGCCGACCTCGCGCACGCTCACGCCGTCGGTCTGACGTTCAGGCGGCAGCAGGCGAAAGAGGCCGGGGCGGCTGTCGCGCCGACGGTTCAACTCCTCGACGCGCAAAGCTCCGATGAGGTTGTCGTAGTCGCCGATATTCGATATGCCGCGCAGTCGCTCGCGGTAGGCGCGGCTCGTCTGCTCGTCGAGGCGCTCTTCGGGCAAGAGGGCGTTGAAACGCATGATCTCCTGTTCGAGCAGCGCGCCGTGGGGCACGTCGAAGCCTTCTGGGAGCTTGCTCCAGTCGGGCTTCACGGTCTTGTCGTTCTGATCCACCACGAGCACTTCATCGGCGATCATGCCGCGGATGCGCTCGAGCACACCGCCCCACTCAAAGGTGCGCTCGAACTTCTTGTTGCTCACGAGCCGCGCGTGGCTCAGTGCGACGAGCAGGAGCGGGAAGGCCGCGCAGATGAGGGCGGCGACGGCGTAACGCGCGCGCGGCCTCTTCTGGGTGGTTGTCGTCGTTACGGTCGCGTTTGCGTGTTGCGTTGACGGCGCGATGATGGAGTCCGTGTCCGCCGTCTCGCGCCGGTCGTCGCCGTCTTCGTCGCGCCAGTGCAGGAGCTGCGCGGCGAAGCAGAAGAGCACGAGCCAGCGCAGCAAATCAGAGGTCGAGTTGACGTTGACGAACGGCATCCCGCGACCGGTGAAGGGGAACGTCCCCAGATTCATGCCAGCGTGGACGACCGCTTCGACGAAGAACCAGCCACAAATGAGGGCCGCCCCCGCGTAGCCGAAATCGCCGCGCGTGCGCCACGAGCCGTAGCCGACGAAGAGGAGCGGCACGGCGCACAACAAAAGCAGCGAAAGCCCTCCCGTGAAGCCGTGCTCGCCGGCGACGAAGAAGCTGTAGAGACTGTCGAACTGAATGGTGTCCTGCCGCACCTGCGAGAGCCGCGTCGGCGCGTGGCCGAAGCCGACGCCCCACCAGCCACCCTCGTAGGCGATGGCCTTGCTCTCCCAAGTGTGCTGGTACGCGTCGCGCAGGCTTTGTAGCGGGATGCCCTGCGGGGACTTGGTCGCCGTCGCCCACGGGATCAGCCGCTCGACCTCCTGACCCTGCCAGTAGGCGACAAAGCGCGTTTTCGCTTCGCCCGGCAGCCACGAAGAGAAGTAGACGTAAGCGAAGCTCGCCGCCAGCAGCCCGCCGACGAGGACGCCCGCCAACACTTTCCCGGCGCGACGCGGCGGCGCGAGACAGAGCACTGCCGCGACGGTCGAGAAGAGCGCGAGCGTGGCGAACGCGCTGCCCGTGTCGCCCATCAGCGGCGGCGTGATGAAGACCGGCTGGAACGCCAGCAGGAGCGCGAGGAAGATCAGGCGAAGCCAGCCGACGCTCCCTTCTCCGCGCATCGCCGCGAGCCGTGACGACAACCAGAAGAGCGCCGGCACAAGGCACAGCGCGAAGGGCACGGCTAACTCCTGCGCGATCTCGCGCGCGGCGGCGGGCAGTAGATGCACACCAAGCGGCGCGATGGCGAAGATGCACACCGCGACGAAGAGGCGGGCCAGCCAGCGGCGGATGCCTTCGCCCGTCTCATCCGCTAAAGCGGCCCAGCGCTCTTTGCCGCGCACGGCGATCTCCGCGTCGAAGCGCAGCGGCGCGATGAGGAAGCGCCCGAATCCGCCGAGACTTGGGAGGTCGCTACGGTAGACGCAGTTGATGATGAAAAAGACGTAGACTAGGGGCGCGACGGAAATCAGGGTCGTCCCCCAGCCGGGCGGCGCGGGCGGGTTCTTCCACAGGCGCGGCGCGAGCTGCATCTCGACGACGAGGGCGACGAACATCACGATCAGAGAAGTTAGGCAGCGCGCGTAGCCGACGCGTGCTCGGCGTTCGCGTTCGCGCTCGGCCTCTTCGTCGTCGTCCTTCGTATCGGCGAAAGATTTGAGGCGCGCGTTCAGGTCGGCGCGCAGACGCGCCCAGAGCAGGACGAGTCCCGGCGCGACGGCCAACCCCGCGAAAGCGAGCGTCACGCCCTTGACCGTCAGGCGGTCGAGGAACGTGGGATCAAGCGAGAAGCGCAGCGCGAGCAGCAGGCGAAAGACCAACAGATTCCACAGGCAGGCTACGAGACCGTAGACGACCCAGTTCGTCGCCGCGTCGGGCGAGCGCGCGCTGGCGATGAAAACGGCGGCGGCGTAAGCGAAGAGCGCGACGAGCAGGAGCAGCGCGATACCGAGTGGCTGCGGCAGGTCGTTGACCGTGGCGAAGTGAAGCGTAGCGCGGTCGAACTCGACCGGTATGCGCGAGGTGACGTTGGCTCCCACCTCCGCCGGGCCGGGCGTCAGCTTGACATCGCGCGGCAGGTAGATAGGCGGCGGTGCGCTGCCGACCGTGACGCCCGGCCCGGCGAAGACGGGACGCCCCTCGCCGTCCGTGCCGAAGGAGAGGAGCGGCCTGTGATCCGTGACCGCGTGTCCGAGCGGCAGCACGAGTGCGTAGTCGTCCGGGCGCGGCGTGGCCGTGAGCGTCAGCCGGCGTGC
>JBGTBQ010000027.1:0-8019 GCA_041749275.1 Pyrinomonadaceae bacterium
TTTAATAATCTGGCGTTGGGCATGATTCGTCACACCGGATGGGAGAATGTCGCTGAGGCGAGACGCTTCTATGATGCTTACCCCGCTCAAGCATTGCAGCTAATTTTGAAGCCGCCCTCCTGACTTTGCAAACGCCCTAACGGCAACCGGATCGGCAAGGGCAAGTTCACCCTGCATGGCACGGAGTACACGCTCGCCAAAAACAACGGTGAGAACCACCTCCACGGCGGTCTCAAGGGCTTCGATAAAGTCGTCTGGACGGCGGCTCCGCTCAAGCGCAAGGGCGGCCCGGCCCTGCGTCTGACATATATCAGTCAGGATGGGGAAGAGGGTTACCCCGGCAAGTTGACCGTCGTGGTCGTCTACACGCTGACCGACGCGAACGAGCTAAAGATTGACTACGCGGCGACCACTGATAAGGCCACGGTCTTGAACCTCACGCACCACTCTTACTTCAACCTCGCGGGCGAAGGCTCCGGCGACATCCTCGGACACGAGCTGTACATCAACGCCGCCCGCTTCACGCCGACGGACGCGGGCGCGATCCCGACGGGCGAACTGCGCGCCGTCAAGGGCACGCCGATGGACTTCACCACGCCGACAACCATCGGCGCGCGCATCGGGCAGGATGACGAGCAACTCCGTCTCGGCATCGGTTACGACCACAACTGGGTGCTCGACAAACGTGGCCGCGCGCTATCGCTCGCCGCGAGAGCCTACGAGCCGAAGAGCGGGCGCGTCATGGAGGTCTCCACGACCGAGCCGGGGATGCAGTTCTATTCGGGGAACTATCTCGATGGCTCCATCGCGGGGAAGGGCGGTAAGACTTATCAGAAACGCCACGGCTTCTGCCTTGAGACGCAGCACTTCCCGGACTCACCGAACAAACCGGCATTCCCTTCGACCATGCTCATGCCCGGACAGAAGTACACGCAGACGACCGTCTACAAGTTTGCCGCACGGTAGTCGCACTACGATTCGATAGAAGTTTGTCGCTAGGGTTGATTGTTCGGCAGATATAGATTTAACGCGGAGGGCGCGGAGAAGACGCGGAGTCCACGGAGAAAACCGATTGCCTTCTCCACGCCCTCCGCGTTGAAATAATCTCACTCGAAGCTAACCGCTTTTGTGATGCTTGAGCGGGCGGCGACGAATTTGTTAGCGTGAGACAAATTCGTCTTTTTCCTAATAAATACCGGGTAAATCTTGACACGCGGCCTTGATTGAAGTTTGAATGTCGCATGGAATCCCCCCAGCCCCGGAATGGCAGAGCCGCTACGCACACCTACGAGGAGCTACTCTCGGACTATCAACTCGATGCCGCCTTCGACGAGATGTTCGAGACGTTGGAACAGCCGCGCCCGCCCTATTCCGCGCTCTACGAGCGACTGCTCAGGCTGTCCGCCGACGCGCTCCGCAATCGCCAGCGCGCGGCCAACCTCGCCTTCCTCAATCAGGGCATCACCTTCACGGTCTACGGCGATGGTGAAGGCACCGAGCGCATCTTCCCTTACGACCTGCTGCCGCGCATCATCACGAGTGAGGAGTGGGCGAAGATAGAGGAGGGTTTGACGCAGCGCATCAAGGCGCTCAACCTGTTCCTCAAAGACATCTACCACGAAGGCCGGATTCTCTCTGACGAAGTGGTGCCGCGCGCGCTCGTCTACAGTTGCAAGCACTTCCGGCGCGAGATGCGCGGCCTCCACGTCCCGCGCGACATCTACGTCTCGGTCGTCGGCACCGACCTCATTCGCCTCGCCGGCGGCAGCTTCGCCGTTCTCGAAGACAATCTGCGCGTGCCGAGCGGCGTCTCCTACATGCTGGCGAACCGGCAAGTGATGAAGCGCGTCTTCCCGCACCTGTTCAGCGCCTACGGCGTCAGGCCGATTGACCACTACGGCCAACTGCTGCTGGCGACCTTGCGCGCGCTCGCGCCCGCCGACAAACCGGACCCGACCATCGTACTCTTGACGCCCGGCGTCTATAATTCCGCCTACTTCGAGCACACCTTTCTCGCGCGGCAGATGGGCATCGAGTTGGTGGAAGGGCGCGACCTGCTGACGCACAACAATGTCGTCTACATGCGGACGACCGCCGGTCTCAGGCGCGTGGATGTCATCTACCGTCGGGTTGACGACGACTTTCTCGACCCGCTCGTCTTCCGCTCCGACTCAAGCCTCGGAGTGCCCGGTCTCTTCAACGCCTACCGCGCCGGCAACGTCGCGCTCGCCAACGCGGTCGGCACCGGCGTCGCCGACGATAAGGCGCTCTACGCCTACGTGCCCGCGATCATTCGTTACTATCTCGACGAAGAGCCGGTGCTGCCGAACGTGGAGACCTATCTTCTGGACGACGCGGAACGACGCGACTACGTGCTCGCGCATTTGGATGAACTGGTCGTCAAGGCCGTCGGCGAATCCGGCGGCTACGACATGCTCATCGGCCCGCACAGCACGCCCGACGAGCGCGAGGCGTTCAGGGAGCGCATCATCGCCAACCCGCGCAACTACATCGCGCAGCCGACGCAATCGCTCTCCCGCGCGCCCTGCTTTATCGAAGGCAAAGTCGAAGCGCGCCATGTTGACCTGCGCCCCTACATCCTCTATGGCGAACAGATCAAAATCGCGCCCGGCGGACTCACCAGAGTCGCGTTGCGGCGCGGTTCGCTCGTCGTCAATTCTTCGCAGGGCGGCGGGAGTAAGGACACTTGGGTGCTCTATGAATAACGATGAACGCGGAACGATGAACGATGAACTGACAGACAAATGCTTTTCTTTCATCGTTCATCGTTCCGCGTTCATCGTTTCTTGATTATGCTTTCAAGAGTTGCCGACAGTCTCTATTGGATGAGCCGTTACCTTGAGCGGGCGGAGCACACCGCGCGTCTGCTCGATCTGAATCTGCACCAGATGCTCGACCAGTCGCCCGCCGCCGCCGGGCCGCGCTGGGAGCGTCTGTTGCTCTCTCTGCGCGCGCCCGCGATTCCCGGCGCGTCGCCGCCGGATGCCTACCAGATTACGGACGCGCTGACGTTCGACCAGTCGAACGATGTGTCCATCATCTCGTGCATCACGCAGGCGCGCGAGAACGCGCGGCAGGTGCGCGAGCAGGTCAGCTCGGAGATGTGGGAGCAGTTGAACCGCTTGTGCCTTCAGGTCAAAGGCACGAAGATGGAAGAGATGTGGCAGACCGAGCCGCACGAGTTTTTCCAGTCGGTGAAAGACGGCTCGCACCTCTTCCTCGGCGTCACCGACGCGACGATGAGTCACGGCGAGGGTTGGCAGTTCATCCAGCTCGGACGCTTCATCGAGCGCGCGGGCGCGACCTCGGCTCTCTTAGACATCTACCTGCCGCCGCACATCGAGCAGCAACGCCTCACCGACGAGCCGCTCGACTACCTCGGACTCGTCGGTGTGCTCAAATCCTGCACGGCGTTCGAGGCTTACTGTCAGTTAGACGCTTATATGTAAGGTGGATAAGATTATCTGAATTGAAAGGCAGGCAAAATCATGTTTGAGCCTAAAGATATTATTACCTTTTGCATAGCGTCTGTTGCACTGTTGGTATCCTTGACCACCCTTTATTTAACCCAACTGAAGGCTGCCCGTGTGCAGATTATGGTAGGAGAGAATCTCAATATCGGTCATTTCTCAGAGGGGAATCTGCATATTTCTTTGCCAGTTGCCTTTGTAAATGATGGGGCAAGAACTGCTATTGTTAAAAGAGTTGCCTTGCTTATTCAGACGCCAAATAGTAATGAAGGCTATCTTCTTGAACCGACTTTCTTTCAAAGGAATGATGAGAAAGGAAACTTTTTGCATGATTCTCCAGCCGCCCCAATTGGGATAGGTTCTAAACAATCTCTTACCAAACAGATATTATTTCGCGCTTCTTATGAACGGCCAACGGAGTTCCAGCTTATAGATTCAGGAACTTATAATTTCACACTTCTTGGTTGGGTTAAAGGTGCGATCCATCCTGATATATCTGATTCATTTTCCGTTATTATCTCTAAAGAGATTGCTGCTAATCTACGAACTCATTTGGAAAGTAAATCTGGCACAACGATTCTTATTCCTCAGGCAATCTGGAGAAATTGGACGGCAAGAAGTCTAACTGAGTATCAAGTTAAGGGTCTCATTCCCTAAATCAGTCCTTATGAGATTGGTACACAGCACTTTTTAGTGATAGTGAAATTAACCAATAAACATCGAACCCGAAACATATCGCTCAATTTGCGCTGTGTACCAATGTTGTAAGTTTCGATTTAGTTGAATCTCTGAAACGTGCCGTTTCCGTCAATGCCGCGTCTAACAACTCATTCAACCGGAGCGCGAATAGCGTTACCTTCATGCGCGAGGCTATGTTGTAATCGCGGTTCGCCGCAGCCGCGTGAATGCCGGGCGTTCTACACGGCGCATGTGCAGCCGCAGTCAATCGCCGAGTTTCTGCTCCTCAACGCGGAGTGCCCGCGCTCCGTGCGCTTCTCGGTGGAGAGCGTGCAGGCGGCGCTGCAAGCCATCTCGAAACTCACCGGCGTCCGGAAGGCTGGAAGGGCCGAGCGGTTGGCCGGGCGTTTGAGCGCCTCGCTCGAATACGGACAGGTTGACGAAATCATCGCGGACAACCTCGGCGCTTTTCTGGCGGACATACAGGGTCGCTGCAACCAGCTTCACACGGCGATCCACCAGACCTACATCGCTTATCAGATTGACACCGCGCTGGCTTCCTGAGATTAATCCGAACGAACGAATAACCAATGTACTATTCCGTCCGCCACACGACACGCTTTCGTTACGACAAGCAGATCAGCGAGAGCATGATGGAAGTCCACATGCAGCCGCGCGACGACCGGTTCCAACGCTGTCTCCGCTTCGATCTGGGCGTCAGCCCGCGCGCGCAAGTGCTCCACTACCGCGACCACCTCGGCAACACCGTCCACCACTTCGACATCCCGCGCGCGCACTCGCAACTCGCCATCACCGCGCACTCGGTCGTCGAGATGTCGCCGCCGGAACCGTTGCCGGCATTCCTCGACGCCGACGCATGGGATGAGATAGACCGTCTGGCCGAGGCGGACGACCACGCCCTCGATCTACTGCCGAGCCGCTTCACCGAGCCGACCGAGCTTTTGCGCTCGCTCGCGCGCGAACTCGATTGCGAAGCGCGACGCGGCGACCCGCTCGCCCTGCTCCGCGAGATCAACTCCGCCATCCACGCACGCTTCGACTACGCGCCACAGAGCACCAGCGTTGACTCGCCGATAGACGACGCGCTGCGCGCACGCAAGGGCGTCTGTCAGGACTTCGCGCACATCATGCTCGCACTCATCCGCGAAAACCTGCGCGTTCCCTGCCGCTACATCAGCGGATACCTTTTCCACCGCCTCGAAGCACACGACCGCTCCGACCCGGACGCGACGCACGCATGGGTCGAGGCGCTGCTGCCCGGCCTCGGCTGGATCGGCTTCGACCCGACCAACAACCTCACGGCCTCCGACCGTCACATCCGCGTCGCCGTCGGGCGCGACTATGGCGACGTACCGCCCACGCGCGGCGTCTTCAAAGGCGAGGCTGAAAGTGAATTGAAAGTCGCCGTGAAGGTCGAGCCATGCGACGCGCCCCCGGCGGGAGAGAAGTTAGAACTGGTGATGGAGACCGTGCCGCCCGAAGCTAATGAACAGCAGCAGCAACAGCAACAGCAATGAATCTCAGAACCGCTCGCGGTAGCGGGCAGTCCGTGCTCCTTGCTTGAACACCAGAGCGCCCGCTACCGCGGGCGGTTCTGACACGGGCACGCAATCGTCACTTGCTCTGGTTCGAACGCGCTTGCGTCGAAGCCGGCTTTTGCTGCCGGTCACGCAGGATAGACAGATACGCGCCCCACGGCCCGACCGCATCCGCGTACACCTTCGCCATCGTCCGTGCGATCTGCCCCACGTGGTCGAGGTCATGCACGACCCAAGTCGCCAGCAACTGCCCGAGTGTGACCTCACCGAGTTCCGGGTGCAACCCCGTCCGGCTCAAGTCCTCGTCCGTCAGATTCATCCCGACCAGCGCGGCGACGTTGTCACGCCGCAGAGCCGCGAACCTCGACAATAACTCGGCCAGACTCACGCCCCGGCTTTCCGTGAACTGCGCGGTGCGGTCGAAGGTGTCGAACGGTCGCGCCTCGCCCGACAGAATGTGCTGCGCCCGCGGAATCCAGTCCGTGAGTTCGCCGTGGATGAGATGGCCGATGACATCGTAAGGCGACCACGTCTCGCCGCCTTCGGTCGCGGAGACCCATGTGTCGGGCAACCCCTCAAGCATCGCCGCCAGACTGGCAGGCGTTCGCTCAAGAACTCCCACGATGTCGTTCAGATTGATTCTGTTCTCGTTCATGCCGACCTTGCCTTGATGCCGCCCTTCAGGTTGTTAAGCCGGACGCTAGGCACGTTTCGTTTTGGGTTTCCGTGAAGTGTCCGCCACTCGGCCCGCTTTAATAAACTGCCGCCGTGCTCGAAGTTTGAAAACGATCTCGATTTTACGCTCGAAAGAAAGCGCCGCCAGCGAGAGCCGGTGCGCCTCCTTCCGCTTAACGATCTCGCTGATGTCCGGGTACTTTTTCACCAAAACCTCAAAAGGAAGCCCCTAGATTTATCTATGGGGATGAATTTTGAAGCGGCGCAGGCCGCTATGTTGTCCGTTGCATCAAGTCTCATAGTAATATGAGATGCCTATATGAAGTTGACGCTCCAAATTCAGTTGTTACCGGATGCGAAGCCAGCCGTTGCCTTGCGTGAAACTCTCGCCCGCTTCAACGAGGCGGCGACGTGGCTGGCAGAGAGAGCGTTTGAACTTCGCTCTGCCAATAAGATTAAGTTGCAGCAATTGTTTTATGCGGACCTCAGACAAGGCTTTCAGTTGTCGGCGCAGATGACCGTGCGCTGTATCGCCCAAGTGTGCGAAGCCTACAAACGCGATAAGCATAAATTGCCGCGCTTTCGCAAGCACGCCTCGATGCCCTTTGACCAACGCATGATGAGTTTCAAGGGCCTTGACCGCGTGAGCCTGTTGACGCTCAACGGGCGCGTGCTGGTTCCATTTGTGATGGGCAAGTATCAGGTTGAAAGATTTACCAACGCCAAAGGGCAATGCGACTTGGTGCTCCGCAAGGATGGTAAGTGGTTTTTGCTTGTGACCGTTGACCTGCCGGACAAAGCGCCGACTCCAACGGCGGACTTCATCGGCGTTGACTTGGGAATCACCAACATCGCAACCACGTCCGACGGTGAGACCTTTAGCGGACAAGAGATTGAGCAAGTTCGTCAAAAGTATGCCACCTTGCGACAAACCTTGCAGCACAAAGCGGCGAAACAATCGCAATCGGGCAAACGTCCGCGCGCGGTGCGAAAGTTTGCCAACCGAATCGGCAGGAAAGAGCAAAACTTTAGAAGGCAAACTAACCATACGATAGCCAAGCAACTCGTTAAGGCTGCCACAGACACTCAGCGCGGACTCGCCCTTGAAGATTTGCAGGGGATTAGAGTCCGGCTCGAGAAACGGTTCAGGCGCCAGCAACGCGCAAAAGTTTCCGGCTGGTCTTTCTTTGCGTTGAGACAGTTCGTGACCTACAAGGCGCAACTTGCCGGTGTCTCTGTGGTTCTCGTCGATCCGCGCAATACAAGCCGCACCTGTAGCGCGTGCGGACATTGCGCGAAAGAGAATCGCAAGAGTCAATCGGAGTTTGTTTGTATAAGTTGCAAGCATCGTCTCAACGCTGACTTCAACGCGGCAATTAACATCCGCCGCAGGGCATCCGTAAGTATTGCCCAAGAATCGGAACAGGCTGCGCTGGTGGTTGCCTAAGTACAGGTTCAAAGCCCCCGCATTTAGGCCTTACTTTTACCCACAAGTCACGTTGCTTGAAAAATAAGCCAATCTTCGGCGATGTCTGATAGGCGTTGCCAGCCTCGCCAGACGGTTGTGACGCCCGGTTCTTTGTCGCCTGTGCGTCCCAGAAAACCGCCCAACTTGG
>JBGTBQ010000028.1:0-5818 GCA_041749275.1 Pyrinomonadaceae bacterium
CGACGCGCTCCACGCGCGCGGCGTGGCATTGACTAAACGGATGTGGGACGGCCTTTCGGAGATCGAAGGCGTGACGCTCTACGGCCCACCGCCCGCCGCGCCGCGCACGCCGACCGTCGCCTTCACGGTGCGCGGCGTCACGTCCACGGACGTTGCCCGCCGTCTCGCCGCGCGCGGCGTCTTCGCCTCGAACGGCGACTTTTACGCCGCCACCATCGTCGAGCGTTTGGGGCTTAGTGAAGAAGGGCTGGTGCGCGCGGGCTGCGCCTGCTACACAAGCGAGGAAGAGGTCGAGCGATTGATCGAAGGCGTGCGTGAGGCCACACGCGGCGACTAAAGTCGGAACTCTGAATGCTTGGCGGTCGCTCGTTCATGTTTTCCGTGTCTCGATCTTTTAGGTCGGTTTTCGATTCAGTGTATGGGAAAGTCAGAACCGCCTGCGGTAGCGGGCGGTCTGTCAGCGCTCACGAGAGACCGCCCGCTACCGCAGGCGGTTCTGACCCGTACACGCAATTGAAACCGATCTAAAAAGATTGAATTGAGCGCAATTCACGCGAAGAGAGAAACGTCATGATGCGACGCGACGAAGAGACGCGCGACGGCTCGCCCGTGAGCCGACGTGAATTCATTAGGGCCGGCGTGCTCGGCGGACTCGCCACTGTCGCCGCGCCCGCGCTCCCGGCTTCGCTTGCCGCCGCGCCCCTTGCGGCGCGACTCGTCGAGTTGGAAGAGGCGACCATCGCGCAACTGCAAGAGTGGATGCGTGCGGGTCGCCATTCGGCGCGTGAGATTACCCAAGACTACCTTGAGCGCATCGAGAAGATTGATAGGAACGGCCCCGCCGTCAACTCCATCATCGAGACCAACCCGGACGCGCTCGCCATCGCCGACGCGCTCGACCGCGAGCGCAAGGCCGGGCGCACGCGCGGACTGCTCCACGGCATCCCGCTTCTCATCAAAGACAACATAGACACCGCCGACCGCATGATGACCACCGCCGGCTCGCTCGCGCTCGTCGGCGCGAAGCCGCAACGCGATGCTTTCATCGTGCAAAGATTAAGAGACGCAGGCGCTGTTCTCATCGGCAAGACGAATCTCAGCGAGTGGGCCAACTTCCGCTCGACCCATTCGACGAGCGGTTGGAGCGGGCGCGGCGGGCAGACCTTGAACCCTTACGCGCTCGACCGTAATCCGTGCGGCTCAAGCTCCGGCTCGGGCGCGGGCGTAGCCGCCAACCTCTGTCTCGCGGCCATCGGCACGGAGACGGACGGCTCCATCGTCTGCCCCTCGTCCGCGTGCGGCATCGTCGGCATCAAGCCCACGCTCGGACTCGTCAGCCGCGCCGGCATCATCCCTATCGCGCACAGCCAAGACACCGCCGGCCCGATGGCGCGCAACCTGACGGACGCAGCCATCCTGCTCGGCGCGCTCACCGGCATTGACGCGCGCGACGCCGCCACGAACGCGAGCCGTGGCAAGTCGCAAACGGACTACACGCGCTTTCTCGACCCGGCGGGCTTGCGCGGCGCGCGCATCGGCGTCGCGCGAAAATTTTTCGGCTTCAACGACAAGGTTGACGCGCTGATGAAAGACGCGCTCGACGTGATGAAGCGAAGCGGCGCTGTCATCGTTGACCCGGCGGACATCCCCTCGCACGGCAAGTTCGACGACTCGGAGTTCGAGGTGCTGCTCTATGAGTTCAAGGCTGACCTCAACAAATATCTTGCCGCGCTCGCGCCGGGTGAACACCCGCGCACGCTGAAAGCCCTCATCGAATTCAACGAGCGACACCGCGACAAGGAGATGCCCTACTTCGGTCAGGAGATTTTTATCCGCGCCGAGGCAAAGGGGCCGCTGACGGAGCGCGCCTACCGGCTCGCGCTCGCCAAAAACCTCCGCCTCTCACGCGCGCAAGGCATTGATGCCGTGATGACGAAAAACCGTCTCGACGCCATCGTCGCGCCCACGGGCGGCCCGGCGTGGACGACCGATCTGCTGAACGGCGACCACTTCACCGGCGGCAGCTCCAGCCCGGCGGCGGTCGCCGGCTACCCGAACATCAACGTCCCCGCCGGCTTTATCGCGGGCCTGCCCGTCGGCATCTCCTTCTACGGTCGCGCCTACTCGGAACCCGTGCTCCTTAAAATCGCCTACGCCTACGAGCAGGCGACAAAGCACCGTCGGCCTCCGCGCTTTCCGCCGCACGCGGACTTGTCGCCCCGGAACAGATTTTGATCAAGCTCGCCAATGACCGTCTCACCAACGACCGTTTAGAGGCGGGCAATGCCCGCCGTCTCAAGTTACCCGCAGCTTGAGGCGGCGGGCATTGCCCGCCTCTAAACGGTCGGTAAAGTAATCTGAAAAACGCTGGAGAGTTTCGGCTTGCCCGCGAAATGCATTCCGGCGGCGCGGGAGGTATAATTGCGGTTTCGTGCCACGGCACTAATCCCAATATATGGAGTTCGGTTCGCCGGAATGATTAATTTCGACACCACGCCGGAGCAGTACAAGCACTGGAAACTGACGGTTGACGGCCCCGTCGCTACGCTCTCGATGGACGTGCAAGAGGACGAGACGATAGCCGAGGGCTACAAGCTCAAGCTCAACTCTTACGACCTCGGCGTTGACATCGAACTCGCCGACGCCGTCCAGCGTCTGCGCTTCGAGCACCCGGAAGTACGAGTCGTCGTCGTCACCAGTCTCAAGCCGCGCATCTTCTGCGCGGGCGCGAACATCTACATGCTCGGCACCTCGGCCCACGGCTTCAAGGTCAACTTCTGCAAATTCACGAACGAGACGCGCTGCTCCATCGAAGACGCTTCGCGCCACTCCGGCCAGCGTTACGTCGCCGCCCTGAACGGCACGGCTTCGGGCGGCGGCTACGAGTTGGCGATTGCGTGCGACGAAATCTATCTCGTTGACGATGGCAACTCCGCCGTCTCTTTGCCGGAAGTGCCGCTGCTCGGCGTGCTGCCGGGCACCGGCGGTCTCACACGTCTCGTGGACAAACGCAAGGTGCGCCGCGACCGCGCCGATGTCTTCTCGACGCTCGCCGAAGGTTTGAAGGCGCCGCGCGCGAAGGAGTGGGGACTGATTGACCTCCATTTCCCGACGAGCAAGTTTCAGGAGGGCGCCGCCGCGCGCGTGCGGGAAATCGTGGAAGGCGCGGGCGAAAACAAAGTCGGCCCCGGCATCAAGCTCAATCCGCTCGAAGTCGAAGCGAGCGAGGCGGGACGCGAATACAAATACGTGAGCGTCAGCTACAACCGCGAAGGGCGTTACTGCGACTTGACGGTGCGCGGCCCCAAAGCGGACTTGCCGACGACGCCGGATGAAATCGTCAAACTCGGCGATGCGTATTGGCCCCTGCGCGCCTATCGTGAACTGGACGACGCGCTATTGCACATGAGGATGAACGAGCCGGAGATCGGCCTCGTCTGCGTGCGGACGGAAGGCGAGATCGAGCACGTTTTGAAAGTTGATGAGACGCTCGTCGAGCACCGCGACCATTGGCTCGTGCGTGAGATTATCCTGCACATGGCGCGCGTCCTGCGCCGTCTCGATTTGACGGCGAAGAGCATCTTCGCGCTGGTCGAGCCGGGCGGCTCGTTCGCCGGCAACCTGCTCGAACTGCTGTTGGCCGCGGATCGCGTCTACATGCTGAACGACCCGGAACGGAAGGTCGAGATTGCCGTGGGCGAGTTGAACGCGGGCGCGCTGCCGATGTCGAACGGCCTCACGCGGCTCCAGTCGCGTTTCCTCGCCGAGCCTGAACAAGCCGATGAAGTGCTCGCGCACGAAGGCGTCTTCGATGCGGAGGCGGCGGAAGAGGCGGGACTCGTCACCTTCGCGCCGGACGATCTGGACTGGGAAGACGAACTGCGCGTCGCCATCGAAGAGCGCACCTCGCTCTCGCCCGACGCGCTGACGGGCATGGAAGCCAGCTTGCGTTTCGCCGGCCCCGAAACGCTCGACACGAAGATTTATGGACGGCTCACGGCATGGCAGAACTGGATTTTCCAGCGCCCCAACGCCGTCGGCCCACAGGGCGCACTGACGAACTACGGCAAGCCGACGCAGCCGCGGTTCGATTACAAGAGAACGTGAGAAAGACGTGAACGGCACGCAGCATTTGACGCTCATAATTCATCTGAACTCAGGCGTCGCGTTTGAGATCGTTTATGAGTGAGGGGGCATAATGGAGTTATACGAACGGATTCCTAATAACGTAAATCTCTCGGAAGACAAGCGGCTTCTGCGGGCGCTGGAGCAGTGGCTGCCCAACTATCTCGACTGGTGGCGCGAGATGGGGCCGGACGGTTTTCAGGAGAAGGACGTGTGGCTTCGCACCGCCATCAGCGTGGACACCGACGGCTGGGCGAACTTCGACTACGTGAAGATGCCCGACTATCGCTGGGGCATCTTCCTGAAGCCCGCCACGCCTGACGCGCGCATCGGCTTTGGCGACAACTACGGCAAGCCCGCCTTTCAGGAAGTGCCCGGCGAGTTCAGAAACGCGCTACGGCGCATCATCGTGACGCAGGGGGATACCGAACCGGCGTCGGTCGAGCAGCAGCGGCGTCTGGGACACACCTCCCCCTCGCTCTACGACATGAGAAATCTCTTTCAGGTGAACGTCGAGGAAGGTCGCCACCTGTGGGCGATGGTCTATCTGCTCCACAAGTATTTCGGGCGCGACGGACGCGACGAAGCCGACGCCATGCTCGAACGCCGTTCGGGCAACCCCGACAAGCCGCGCATTCTCGAAGCCTTCAACCAGCCCTGCGACGACTGGCTCAACTTCTACTGCTTTACGATGTACACCGACCGCGACGGCAAGTACCAGCTTTCGGCGCTCGCCGAATCCGGCTTCGAGCCGCTCGCGCGCACCTGCCAGTTCATGTTGACGGAAGAGGCGCACCACCTCTTCGTCGGCGAGACCGGCGTCGGGCGCATCGTCAAACGCACGGCTGAGTTGATGAAAGAGAATCCGAACGAGGACGTGAGGAACGTGGGCGGCATCCCGCTTGACATCATCCAGCGCCACATCAACTTCTGGTTCTCTTATTCGCTCGATCTCTTTGGCGGCGAGGTCAGCTCGAACTCGGCGGACTTCTTCGCCGCCGGACTCAAAGGACGCTATCAGGAGCAGAAGAACTACGAAGAGCACACCGCCGCGAACGAAATTTTCACGCTGCTCGTCGTCGAAGACGGCAAGCTCGTCCCGCGTGAAATCCCCTTACGCAACGCCTTGAACGAAGTGCTGCGCGGCGAGTACGTCGCGGATTGCGAACGCGCGCTCAATCGCTGGAACGGCTATCTCGCGGAGGAGGGCGTCGTCGAGCAGTTGACCTTACCGAGCACACGCTTCCACCGTCACGTCGGCGAATACGCCGGCCACTACTTCGACCCCGAAGGCAAAATCATCACCGTCGAAGAGTTCGAAAGCCACCGCACCGAATGGCTCCCGACCGCCGAAGACCGCGCGTACCTTCAGAGCATCATGCGCGCCGTCACCGAGCCGGGCCGGATCGCTAACTGGATCGCACCGCCCCCCACCGGCATCAAGGGCAAGCCTTTCGAGTTCGAGTACGTGCGGCTGTGAGGGAAAATCAGAAGGATGAGCGCGGAACGCTGAACCGAGTTCATTCGAGAGGCACAGAGCGGAAAGAAAACGCCCGCCGGCTTTATAGCTTGCGGGCGTTATAGTTTCATCACTGATCTAGAGCAATTTGCGAATCACTTTACCAATCGTTTAGAGGCGGGCAATGCCCGCCGTCTTAAGCACCGTGAATTGAGGCGGCGGGCATTGCCCGCC
>JBGTBQ010000029.1:0-4869 GCA_041749275.1 Pyrinomonadaceae bacterium
CATGGAGTGGGTCACGAAGAACGTGCCCAAAGGCGAACTCGTCTACAACGCCGACTGGGACGACTTCCCCAAGCTCTTCTTCTACGACCCGACGCGCCCCTTCGTCGCCGGACTCGACCCGACCTACCTGCTCGACCGGAATAAGGAGTTGATGGAGCACTACGAGCGCATCGGCACCGGCAAGGAGGAAGACCCCGGCCCCATCATCCGCGAAAAATTCTGCCTCGGCGAAGGCGACGCCCGCCGCTGCGCCCGCTACGTCTTCATGGATCACGAGCACGAAGCCTTCTTCAACAACGCGCTCGATAGCGGCTGGTTCGAGGTCGCCTACGAGGACGACGACTGCTCCATCCTCCGCATCCGCGACGAAAAGGGCGACCCGCCGCCCGACAACCTGCCGCCCAACCAACCGGCGCCAAACAAGGACGAAGGCGACGAACCGGCGGACGGCGAGCCGAGCGACGAAGAGCTAAAGGATGAGGAAGGCGGCAGCGAAGGCGAAAGCCCTGCCCCTAACGCTACCGGCATCCGTTGAAAACAGGCTTGTCTTACGGTTTCGATTCCGACTAGACTTCTTCCGTGAACTTTGAATGGGATGAAGATAAGAACCAAGAGAATATCGGCAAACATGGCTTTGACTTCGCCGATGCATGGGAAATCTTTGAAGCCCACATGCGCGTGGCTCTCGACACGAAAGAAGATTACGGTGAAGCCCGTTGGAATGGAATAGGTCTTCTGGGAAACCGTATTGTCGTTGTGGTTTTCACCGAACGCGGCGAAAAGACAATCAGGATTATCTCTTTACGAAAGGCACTGAAACATGAGCGCAAGAAATTTGAAGAAGCCCTCCGAGACAGATTGGGCAAGGATTGACGGCATGTCGGATGAAGAAATTGACACTTCAGATATTCCACCATTGGACGATGAGTTTTTTGCCACGGCGCAGTGGCGAATGCCAAAGAGAAAAACCGCCGTCACCTTGAGTATTGATGAAGATGTGCTGAAGTGGTTCGAAGCACAGGGCGCAGAGTTTCAACAGCGCATCAATGCGGCGTTACGAATCTACGCAGAGGCTCATCAGAAATAGAATCGCTAACGGCTGACGGGCGTCAGCCGCCGTCAGCCGAGCAGATCGTTAACAGCAAAGCTGAGATGAGGTAGCAGCAGGGGCGATATTGATTCGCCCCGATCTGCCGTGATGCTCTCTTGATACGCGCCGTGAGCAGGCTTTCGGTTAATCTCAAACGTGTCCGCCCGCAGGTTCATCAGCCACACTTCAGCGATTTCGGCGCGCGCGTACATGGGCAACTTCACCTCACGATCATACTGGCCGGAGCTGTCGGATATTTCAATCACCAATAACACCTCCGCCGCCGTCGGATGCCTTGCTTCATAATAATCACCTCGCGGCTCAAGCACGGCGACATCCGGCTCAGGCTCCGAAAGATCGTGCAAGCAAACCGGGCTTTGGACACGGATGATCGCTTCATCCCCGACGTGTTTATTGAGCAGCTTGTTCAGCCGATCAACGCGCGCGGCGTGTCGCGGGCCGACGGGACTCACTTGAACGATCTCGCCTTCGATGAGTTCAAAATTGTCTCCTTCAGAGAGGATGCCGACCTCCGCCATGCGGTGATACTCATTAACATTGAAATATCTACGAACGACTTCCGCTACCATAAACCCTCACTTGCGTTGCTCTGCCTTCGGCGTGGGAAAACCGGCGAGATGATAGCATAACAAGAGACGCTGATTGAGACACCTCTTCTCTCTGAAATACAAGTCCTTTACGGCGCCGGCGCCAGCTTCCCGAACTTGTGCCCGTCCCTCCATCAACCCGCGCGCGTGGTATCGCCGGTTATCAACTTTTTTGCAAGGGGTGCTAAGTCCTTTAGATACGTGCGTCGGTGGAGATTTTACCTATTGCCTTTCGCTAAAAGGCGGGTTAATCTCGCGCCCTGAGTGGCTCCTCGCCGGCATCTCGGCTTTCCGTCGCTCCAAAGACACACAACAACCGGGCCGCCTGTGACTCGATGTACGGCAGCTTAATCAATTGAAATGGTGCTGGCTGTTAGAGGCTGTTTGAGAATTGCGGATTTCGCGTCGGAGGCGCAGGGAGAAGGTAGCCAGACATGCAACGTCTGGGACACGCCGCCCTGATAATCCCCGCGTTGAAAACGCGGGGAGATGCTTCTCGCGCTCCTTACAAAGCGCGAATCATGTCCGACCGTGACCAGACGTTCCACGTCTGGCTACTTTCTTTCAGCCGCTCCGCGGCCCGACAGCAATTCTCAAACAGCTTCTTAGAACAGTGCCAACATGCATTCAAGCAGGTTTAGCGCGGCCTTCATCAACGAATCGTCGGCGGTAGCCTCGCCGCTCCCGGTGTTGTGGGTCATTTCGCTCTCAGCCGTCGCTGGCGACGAAGGCGGTGGCGGTGGCGGTGTAGTGACCCCACAATCTATGACTCCCGCGAATGCGGGTAGAGCGAGCGCGAGAGTCAAAACGACCGCCGCGAAGAGTTTTTTCAGGTTGCTCATGGTTTTTCTCCGAAAAGTGAAGTTACAGGTTGTGATGGACGGTGAGGTGAGAAGCCTTACCAGACCACCGGAGACGAGGTGCGAAGGCGCATCTTACCGCTCAAGACGCCTTGTGACGAGTGAAGATTTTCGCTGACAAAATTTTTGTCAAGCATAGAGAAAGGTAAGCCTCACATGAGCTTAACGAAAGAACTACTCCACCGGATGGCTGATCCGGCGCTTACCCACAGCGAGCGTGTGCACCTGCGCTGCCAACTCGCCAAGCATTTGGAGGAGACGGGCGACTACGAAGGGGCGCGCAAGGCGATGGGCGAGTTGTGGTCGCGTGTCGGCGAGCGCCCGGCGCTGGACGGGCTTGACCAAGCGACGGCGGCGGAAGTGTTGCTGCGCGCCGGTGCGCTGACGGGATGGATCGGTAGTTCTAAGCAAATTGACGGCTCGCAGGAGATGTCAAAGAACCTGATTAGTGAGGGCATCCACCTCTTTGAAGCATTGCAGGACACGGAGAAAGTAGCCGAAGCGCAAACAGACCTCGCATATTGCTACTGGCGTCAGGGCGCGCTCGACGAGGCGCGCGTGATGCTGCGGCACGTGTTGAGCCAACTGGCCGACAGCGAAAGCGAGGTGAAGGCGGTCGCTCTAATCCGCAGCGCCATAGTTGAGAGATCGGCCAAAAGATTCCACGAGGCGCTGCACATTCACACAGAAGCCGCGCCTTTGTTTGAAAAGGTCGGCAGCCACTCGCTCAAAGGGAGATTTCATGTCAATTTCGCTAATGTATTAATGCATCTCGGTGAGACGGAAGGCAACAAAGATTACCTCGACCACGCCATCATTGAGTACACAGCCGCGAGCTATCACTTCGAGCAGGCCGGGCACACGCGCTACCACGCCTGCGTCGAAAACAATCTCGGCTATCTCTTCCTCGTCATCGGCAAATACTCCGAGGCGCACGAGCATCTCGACCACGCGCAGGCGTTCTTCACCAATCTCAAAGATAGTGTCCACCTCGCTCAGGTTGACGAGACGCGCGCGCGCGTCTTCCTTGCCGAAGGGCGCGTCACCGACGCCGAAAAACTGGCCGCGTCGGCTGTCCGCACACTCGACCGGGGCGGCGAACAGTCGCTGCTGGCCGAGGCGCTCACGACGCACGGCATCACGCTCGCCCGGCTAGTCCGCCACGAGCACGCGCGCCTGACGCTTCAGCGCGCCGTCGAAGTCGCCGAGCAGGCGGGCGACCTTGAACACGCGGGCCGCGCCGCCCTCACCATCATCGAAGAGTTGGGCGAGCACCTGACCAGAGACGATCTGCTCTCCACCAATGAACGCGCGGGGGAGTTTCTCTCTTCGTCGCGGAACCTGACCACCGCGAGACGCCTCTCCACCGGCGCCTGCCGCACACTGTTCCTCATTCACTCCCGCCCGGCTCCGCCCGACTGGAACGGCTTCTCGCTCAAAGAGACGGTCCGGCGTTACGAAGCCAACTTGATTGAAAAGGCTCTGCGAGACGCCGGCGGGCAGGTCACGCGGGCAGCGCAGTTGCTCGGCCTCGGCTATCAAAGCCTCGTGGCGACGCTCAACAGCCGCCACCGGCATCTGCTGCCCGAACGCAAGCCGGTAGTGCCCCGCAAGCGCAGCGTCATCGCCGCCCACGACGACCCGCACCCGCCGCGCGGCGCGGAAGGCGGCGCGGCGCGGGCGCTTAAGATTCTGCACGTCGAAGACAACAAATTTGTCGCCAGCGCGGTGAAGGACACGCTGAATATGGAAGGCTGGGAGGTCGAGACGTGCACCGATGGGGCCGCCGCACTGAAGAAGCTCGAAAGCGCGGAACACTACGACCTTCTGCTGCTCGACAACAAGTTGCCCATCGTGAGTGGGGTCGAGTTGACGCGCGCGGCGCGCGAACTCCCACATCGCCAGCGCACGCCGGTGGTCATGCTCTCGGCAGCCTATTGCGAAAGGGAGGCGTGGGACGCGGGCGTGGACGCTTTCTTACGAAAACCGCGGGACGTGGCGGCAATCACCGACACCATCAAGAGCTTTCTCACGAACGAGAGCGAGTAACAACGGGTCGGGATGCGCGCGCATCCCGCAGGCACGGCGCGCCTGTTTGGGCGGGAGGCGTTGCCATGCCGCGAGACCGTCGCGCCTTGAATAAGGGTGAGAGGCGCGGCGGTCTCATTACCTATATGCCGCGCACACCAAGAAGTGGATTAAGGTCAGAACCGCCTGCGGTAGCGGGCGGGTTCTTGCGTCGCCAGAGACCCGCCCGCTACCGCAGGCGGTTCTGACTGGCCCTCGTCACCTAGTCGGTATCTTGGTGTGT
>JBGTBQ010000030.1:0-8135 GCA_041749275.1 Pyrinomonadaceae bacterium
CGCCCCTCGCGGGGCTTTTGAGACACGCTCTAAAGTCGCTCAAGCGCTTCGACGGCGAGGGTGTGGAAGCGGAGACGGACACTGTTGATGTTGATGAAAGGTAGCGTGCGCGCGTGCGTGCGGTTGGTGAGGAGGATGAAAATTCTCTCGGTCGAAGGTTCGATCCAGCAACTCGTGCCGGTGAAGCCGAGATGACCGAAGCTGTCGGGCGCGAGGCGCGGCCCCGCGGTCGAGTCTGGCGTGGCGGCGAGTTGCCACGCGAGAGAGCGAGCTTCGTTCAGTCCTTCGGTCAGGTTCGTTCGGAACACCTCACAGGTTCGCGGCTCGAACAGTTTCGTGCGTCCCGCGAGGAACTGTTCAGCGATTCGCAGGGTTTCTTCGATGGTCGAAAAAAGCCCGGCATGACCGGCGGCGCCGCCGAGGAAGTGCGCGTTGCCGTCGTGAACCTCTCCCCAGATCGTGCCTTCGCGCCAACTTGCCCCGGCCTCACAGCCCTGTTCTTTTATGCACATCTCGCGCTCATATACGTTACCCGCGCACTCGCACGCCGCAACCTCGGTTTGGAATGCGTGGTCAGGATTGAAGAACGTTCGTTCAAGTTTGAGCGGCTGGAAAATTTTGCCGGCGGCGAGTTCGGCGAGCGTGGTGTCGTGAATACGTTGCAGCATGATGCCCAAAGTGATAAAGCCGAGGTCGCTGTAAACGACGCGCGTGCACGGCTCGGATGCGAGCGGCGAGGCGGCAATTGCTTCGAGCACGCGCCCGCGCTCGCCCCTAGTCGTGGCGTAGAGCGGGAGCCATGCCGGTAGCCCCGATGTGTGCGTGAGTAGCTGCTGGATGGTGATTTGTCGTTTGTCCTCGCGCTCGAATTCGGGAAGATATTTCGCCACGCTCTCGTCCAGATGAATGCTTCCGGTTTCGACATCAAGGGCGCAAAGTAAACCCGTGACCAGCGGCTTCGTCAGCGAAGCGAGGTCGAAAATAGTTTGCGGCGTGGCGGCGTGGCGTTCGGGTTCACGGACGGCATCGCCGAGGGCGTCGGAAAAGACGACACGACCGCGCTCGGCGACCAGATAGACAGCGGAAGGGAAGTCGCTGGCTGCGATGCGTTCGGAGAGGAAAGTGGAAATAGTTTCTTCCGGCTGGTTTGGATATGGCTTATTCATTCGCAAGCTGAAAAGATTTCGACAAGGGGCTTTACTTTCGCGGGTTGATCCGCGCAACGATGGGATGCTCATGGATGCGCTCAAGGACGAGGAGCGCGAGCGCGAGCGCCTGCCGCCCTTCGGCGCCTGAGACCGGGGGTGTCATGCCTTCGCGGACCGACTGAAGGAACATCTCGATCTCCGTGCGAAGCGGCTCCACGTCTTCGATGTCGGGGTTCTGGACGTGGACGCCGGGCCACGACCCGGTGTTGGAGGGAGGCGAGAGGCTGCTGATCGAGGCGTGTCGCGTCGCGTAGTCCACGGCGATGTAATCGTGTGGCTGAAAGAAACGCATCTTGCGAATCTTCTCCGTGCCGACGCGCGACGCAGTGATGTTGGCGACCGCGCCCGTGGCGAACTCGATGCGGGCGTTGGCCGCGTCCACGCGGTCGGTCAGGACGGGGATGCCGACGGCGCGGACATCCGTCACCTCTACATCGCGCCCCACCAACCACTGCACGATGTCGAGGTCGTGGATCATCAAATCGAGCACCACGTCAATGTCGAGCGAGCGTGCGGTGAACTGCCCGACGCGGTGAATCTCGAAATAGACGGGAGCGCGGACGTGTGGGCGGAGCGCGACGAGCGCCGGGTTGAAGCGTTCGAGTTGGCCGACCATCAAAGTGCTCCCGCCGCGCCGCGCCGCCTCAATCATCCGGTCGGCCTCTTCGAGCGTGCGCGAGATGGGCTTTTCGACAAGCACATGGATGCCCGCTTCAAGAAGCGGACAAGCAATCTCGGCGTGCGCCTCCGTCGGCACGGCAAGGCTCACCGCCTCGACTCGTCCGACGAGCGTGCGCCAGTCAGTCGTCCATTCGGCGCTTCTCTCGTTGGCTATCGCGCGCGCGGTCTGCTCGTCAATGTCACAAACGACGGCGAAAGTGGATTTTTCCTCGGCGGCGAGCGCGGCATGGATGCGCGCGTGCTGGCGGCCAAGGTGCCCGACTCCGATCACGGCGGTGCGTAGGTTCATAAGCAGTGGGCAGTAGGCAGCAGGCGGCAGGTAGTAGAAAAGCATTCGGCTCTTGCTTTATGCTGCCAACTGCTTACTCCCTACTGTCTACTTGTTATGAGGTGACTATACTTGCAACTTTTCACGCTTGCCAAGCGGGGGCGAGTCGCGCTGGCCGCCGCCGTGGGCGCGGTCTACTTTTACGGACTTGGGGCGATGCCTCTGGTTGGCCCGGACGAACCGCGCTACGCACAGGTTGCGCGCGAGATGTTGGCGCGGGGCGACTGGGTGACGCCCACACTGGCCGGGCACACATGGTTCGAGAAGCCGGCTCTGCTCTACTGGCTGATGATGGCGGGCTACTCAGTGTTCGGCTTTACGGAATTCGCGGCGCGCTTCGGGGTCGCGCTGTCGGGCATGGCGACGGTGCTGCTCGTGTGGTGGGTCGCGTCGCGCGTGGAACGCGACGCGGGCGCGGGAGTGCGTGGGTTCGGTTTGGTCTGCGCGGCGGTGACGGCTTCGAGCGCGGGGCTGATGGTTTTCTCGCGCGGGGCGAGTTTCGATACACCGCTGACGATGACCGTGACGGCGGCAATCGTCTGCTTCTTCCTCGCGGACGGAGAAAGAGACGCGCGCCGTAGGCGCTGGCTGCTGGCGGGGGTATATGCGTCCGTGGGCGCTTCGCTCTTAGCCAAAGGGCTTGTCGGGGCCGTCATCATCTTCGGCGTCGCCGCGCTCTATCTCGGAGTTAGGCGCGGGCGTCGAAGTTTTTGGGGACTCGGTATGTGGTGGGGGCCTCTCATCACATTGGCCGTGGCGTCGGTGTGGTATGCGCCCGTCATCGTGCGGCATGGGTGGGAGTTCGTTGACGAGTTCTTCGTGCAGCATCATCTCGCGCGGTTCACCTCGAACAGGTATCACCACCCGCAGCCTTTTTACTTCTATCTGCCGATCATGGCGCTGCTCGCTTTGCCGTGGACGGCGTTTCTCGTGCAGGGGCTGGCAGGACTCATCCGGATGAACTGGCGCGGGGATGACCAGTTGACGAGACTTCGGATACTCGCGTTCATCTGGCTCGCGGTGCCCGTCGTCTTCTTCTCGCTTTCGGGATCGAAGCTCCCCGGATACGTCATGCCCGCGCTGCCCGGCGCGGCACTACTGGTGGGAGAGAGAGTCCTGCGATACGTGAAGGGCGAGGGCGGGTTGTGGGCGATGCGTCTGACGGGGGCATTGGCTCTGTTTGTATTTGTGTGTGGGCTAGTGTTTAGCGCGGGAGTCTTCAACGTAGGCGGCGCGGCGGGCGCCCGGATGCTTTCTCCCGTGTGCATCATCGCGGTCGTCTCGCCGGCGGGTCTGGCGGGAGCGCTGGCGGTCTTCGCCACGCGGAGACGTGTCCTCTCAGTGGTGGCGTTGACGGGCGCGACCTTTCTGACAGTGCTGCTCATCGTCGGCTGTGCGCTCGAACCGCTCGCGCAGAGAGAGACGGTCAAGCCGTTGCTGACGTTGGCCGAGGCCGAAGGCTACGGAAGCCTCCCGGTTTTTCATCTGCACGAAGTTGAGCGCACCTCGGAATTTTATGCCGCGGGCCGGCTCGTTTATGACGCGGAGGGCGAACCGTTGAAGTTTGAAGGGGTGGGCCAACTCGTCGAAGCTTTACGCGCGAGGGGAGGGCGCGGCCTTGTGCTCGTGCCGCGCGATTTAACACATCAACTCACGGACTCAGGTGAAATCGAATCCCGTGGATTGGGAGATGACGGTGAGTTGGCGATTGTCTTCGTACAAGTGCGATAGCATTGGCAAGACAATGCAACGGTCTGAAGTGGTCAGGGCTGCTGCCCCATAAGAAGTGTGCGGTCGAAAAATTCGATCACGCGACGATCATAGCCTTCGCCCTGTTCGGGCGAAGCAGAGGCCAGCGTCAGGCCGGTCAGGGGAAGGTCGCTGTTTACTTCTATCTTTGAGCTTTCCGGAAAACATTTCGAGAGAACTTGTGTTAGACCCTGAAGCGGGCCGGCCTCCGGGCCGGTAAGTAAAAGCACCTGTCGCCCGCTCAGGCTTTCGGCGGTGGTGCAGGCGGAGTGGCTCCGGTAGCCGCCGAGAAAGAACAGGCGCGTTCCGGCGCGGGCGAGTTGTTGCATCGCTTCGTTATCGAAATTCGTGTGGTCTTTGACCGCCGCGCGCAACACGTCATCGGGCGTGTCCGCAACCGAGTCGAGTACGAGCGCGCGCACGCGCGGGTTTTCGCGCGCCGCGAAGAGGGCCTCATATCCACCCATCTCGACGCCGTAAACTCCGAGCGCATCGCCCACGAGCGGTCGCCCCTGCGCGGTTTGCAAAGTTCGTAAGTGTTCGATGGCCGCGACAGCGTCTTCGGCCTCTTTCGCCCCGAAAGATGTCGTGGCGACGGCAGGGTTCTCGCCGTGCCCACGCGCGTCAGGCAGGAGCACGGTCATATTGGTCGTCTCGTTTAGCTTGACGCCGAGGTTGAACAGCCATGAGCGATCCGCGCCGTAGTGATGAAAGAATAAGACCGCCGGGGCGCCCTCGCGCCCGCGTATGATCCATCCGCTGGCGCGCGTGCCGTCATGGTTCACCCACGTTTCCTCGGTCGCGCGAAGCCCACCCTCGCTCAACTGCGTGAACCTCTCCGGCGTGACAAGGTATGCCCGGCGCGGCGGGTGGGTCGTTCCATAGATGATCCACCCGGTCATCCCGCAGACCGCCAACACGAAGAGGAGGACGATAGGTAATATCGCCTTCAGAAATTTCCGTCCGGTTCTACGACGAGGAGCCATCAAACCTATTGTAAATGCCAAAGGTAAAAAATTGCGAAGAGCAGTTAGGAGGCGAAAACGGAAACCGCGAGTTCGAGCGGATTATAAACCTATTTTGAAGTCGCCAAACCGATATTTCACATTTTTTACTCGTCGCCCACAGACCAGCGTGCGCTTTCGTACTCGCCGGGTGTGTTGACATTCATAAAAAACATCTCCGCCCCATTGAGATCGGCCAACTCGTCGAAGGCGACCCAGCGCGTTCGCACACGCGACAGCAACTCCCTCGGTCGAAGTTTTCCCGAACGAATCATCTCGTCCGCTACTACGCGGCACGTAGCGACATCGTAGATCGTGCAGAGCGGTTGCGGGCGGCCATCCGGCTGGATTGGAGCGATGGCCTCATACTTACCCTCGCACATTTGCGCGAGCCGCTCGAAGAGTTGACCCGTGACGAAAGGCAGATCGCACGAGACGACCGCGACATACACGGAGCCGGCATTGGTCAGAGCGGCATGGAGTCCACCCATCGCGCCCCGGTTTTCAAGTAAGTCCGCCACGACCGGCAAATCCCAGTGTGCCGGAACGTGCTTCGAACTGACGATGCAAATTTCACTCGTGATCGAGCGCAGAGCCTCGGCGATTCTCTCGACGAAGGACAGACCGCCGAGGCGCAGCGTTGCCTTGTCCGTCCCCATCCGCGACGACGCGCCGCCAGCGAGTATATATCCTTCAATATCGTGCACGTTTATTCCGCTTCGCTCTATTTTTGCTGCTGGAAAGACTCTCCGTTCGTGAAAAAGTCGCTCCGTCGAGAGCAAAGGCGGCTCGCCCGCCCGCGCGCCCCAGCATGTTCAAGGGGCTAACCTTTCACTCAAGTTTGAATTCGCCGATCTCTTTTTTCATGCTTCGGCGCAGTCGGGCGAGCCGCCGGCGTTCCCCGGTCAAGGCTTACAACAGTAAGCAACTTCAAAGGTTCAGCCGACATCATTGTATGACAATGAGTTGCTTGACCGGCGCTTCGTGTCGAAGCTATAGTCGAAACCGGGTCGCCCCCTTGCCGCGCCTTCGCCGCACGATGGTACCTTCGGTTCTTCTCGTCCCCCATTCGGTTCACATCGGCGCCGCCGTTTTCAGAGGTCGTTTAATGAAGATGAAAACATTCACGCTCGTCGCGTTGATCTTTGCGCTTTGCGCCCCCGCGTTCGCGCGGCAACAGACAGCCGAGACGGGTAAATCCGCGTTGGCTCTGATGCCGCTCGAAGATGTCCGCGTCGGTCAGAAGGGCGTCGGGCGGACGGTCTTTTCAGGGAGCGAGATGCAGGAGTTCGGCGTCGAAGTGCTTGGCGTCATGCCGGGCTTCCCCTCGCCGCGACACTCGGTCATCATCGCGCGTTTGTCGGGCACGAACGTCGAGCGCACGAGCGTCTTCGCCGGCATGTCCGGCTCGCCCGTCTTCATAGATGGCAAACTCGTCGGCGCGGTCGCTTACGCCTTCCCGTTCTCAAAAGAACCCATCGCGGGCATCACGCCGATCAAACAGATGATTGACATCTTCGAGCGCGGCGTAAAGCAGAGCGAGGGGCGCGACCTTCTCGGCTTCCACCGCGAGCCGCGGGCCGTCTCATATTCACAGCTTGCGGGCGCGGACTGGAAGTTTGAACCGCCGCGCGTGGGTGTCGCCGCCATGCCTTTCGTCGCGCCGGTCTCTTCGGGGTCGCCGCTTATGCCGCTGCTCGGACAGCAACTCGCGCCCATCTCGACGCCGGTCGTCTTCAGCGGCTTCACGCCTGAAGCGCTTGCGCGTTTCTCACCGCAATTGCAGTCGAGCGGTCTGCTGCCCGTCTCCGGCATGGGCGGCGCGTCGCCGATCACGCCGATGGGTAAGGTGACGGAGCACACGCTTCAGGGCGGCACTTCCGTCAGCGTGCAACTCGTGCGCGGCGACTATTCGGTGGCGGCATCGGGCACCGTCACGCTCCGCGATGGCGAACGCATCTATGCCTTCGGCCATCCCTTCCTCAGTCTCGGCTCGTCCGACATGCCGATGAGTGAGTCGTCCGTCGTGACGGTCATCCCGAACACGCTGAACTCGTTCAAGCTCACGGTGCCCGGCCAGATGGTCGGCGTCATCTCGCAGGATCGCGCCACCGGCATCTACGGACATCTGCGCCAAGCGCCGAAGATGATTCCCGTCACAATCAACCTGCACACGAGCCGCGAGCGCGCCGAGAAGTATACCTTCGAGGTGGCGAACGACGAGTTCCTGACGCCGCTCCTGCTGAACATGACCATCTACAGCACTATCGCGTCGAGCGAGCGCAGCCTCGGCGACTCGACGGTGAGCGTGCGTGGCATGATCGAGGTGAAGGGACAGGAGCCGGTTATCCTTGAGCGCCGCTTCTCGATGATGGGCGCGGGCATCTCCGCCGCCGGTTCGGTCGCCGCGCCCGTCGCCGCGCTCCTATCGAGCGGCTTCGACGGCGTTGAACTCGGCTCCATCACGCTCGACATCGCGGCCACGGACTTCCGCCGCGCCGCGACGCTCGACCGCATTGCACTCGACCGCAATGAAGCCCGCAGCGGGGAGACCATCGAGGTGCAGGCATATGTCCGAACGGAGTCGGGCCGGCAGTTCGTGCAGCGCATCCCGGTCGAGATACCGGCGGATGTTCCTCCCGGCCAGCTCGTCATGTTTGTCGGTGACGGAGGCGCTTTGCAACAGGCGTCGGCCTCGCAGAACTTCGTCCCGAAAGACCTCGGCCAACTCGTCAGCGCCATCAACCGCATTAAGAAGAACGACCGGCTGTATGTCAAACTCTTCCGCATCACCAACGGCGCCGTTATCGGCACCGACGAGATGCCAAACCTCCCGCCCTCGTTTGTCGCTACGCTGAACAGCGACCGCGCCACCGGCGGATACACGCCGACGATGCTCTCACCCATTGGTGAGAAGGAACTGCCGCCCGCGGATTACGTCATCTCCGGACAGCAACTGATCGGCATCACGGTCATTCGGTAAGTCGGTCAGGCTATCGGTTTGAAGGAGCAGGAAGAGGTGAGCTTTTGCGGCTCACCTCTTGTCATTAAGGGACGAAGCACGACCCTATCAGGGAGGGCGTTTAGAGCATGTCTAAAAAGCCATGTGCCGAAGCCCCGTGAGGAGCGGAATGTTTATAGCCCATCGCGTGACACGAGGTCGCT
>JBGTBQ010000031.1:0-5194 GCA_041749275.1 Pyrinomonadaceae bacterium
GACGCCGCAAGCCACGGCGCAGCCGACGCCCAAGCCGACGCCGCAGCCGACGCCGACGCCCGCGCCGACGCGTCCCGTCGAGCTTTCGCCCACGGAGTCTTACCAGCGGGGCGTGCAACTCTGGTCGTCGAACCGCGGTGAAGCGCTCAGGCTCTTCCGCGCCGCGGCCAGCGGCGGTAACCCGGACGCGCACTACTACCTCGGCCTCAGCTACGTCGAGGGGCGCGACATTAAAACGCTGAAGCGCGCCGAACTGCTCGCCGCGCTTCAGCACTTTCAGAATGCACAGCGCGGCCAAAACGCCGCCCGCGCGCGCCAGTACGCGCAGCAGCTAGAGCAGGAGTTCGACCGAATTAGAAGGTAAAGGATGGATGCGGAATGACGAATGCCGAAGGGATGGCCATGGGAGATGGCAAAGTTGAAATTTTCAATGTCGTTCTTCTCCTTACTTCAGTCGCTCCGCATTCATCAATCATCGTTTGAGCCATGCCTGAATTAGTCGTCAACTATCCAGACCGCGCTTCGGATGTGCTCCCGCTGGGGCGTCTACGCATCACCATCGGACGCTCGGCGCGCAACGACCTCTGCATCCCCGACCCGTTCGCCTCGCGTGTCCACGCCGAGGTGCGCCGCGAGGGCGACCAGTATTTTCTGCAAGACCTCGGTTCGGCGAACGGCACCTACTACGAAGGCGCGCGGGCCGAAGGCACGCTCCCGCTCACGCCCGGCGGGCGCATCCAGATCGGCGAAACCGAGATCGTCTTCCGCGACAGTTCCATCGCGGGTGAGTTGACTACCGTCGAAGAGGAGGAGGGCGAGGCGCCCGTCCCCGAAGCGACCATCGCTTTCGACTCGTCGCACCGCACCACTTCGGGGCTGCTCGAAGCCATCGAGGGCGCGCGGACGCAGACCTCCGGGCGGCATTCCGCCGCGGCCTTCGTCCCGCCGCGCGCCGCCGCCGACCAGAGCGACCTGCTCGCGCTCATCAGCAAGGTCGGGGTCACGCTGCTCGCCTCCGCCACGCTCGACGAAACCTTGCGGCAGGTGGCGCGGCTCGTCTTCGAGGCCGTACCGGCGGAGCGCTGCATGATTATGCTGCGCGACGCGGGCGATAACGAGTTGAAGATTCGCGCCGCCGAACTGCGCGACCGGAAGTCCGAGGTGGGGACGACGCGCGTCAGCCGCACGATCATCGAGGAGGTCGTCGGGCAGGGCCGCAGCGTGCTCACCTCTGACGCGCAGCACGACCCGCGCTTCATGTCGAGCACGGTGACGTTTCAGGGCATCCGCTCGGTGCTCGCCGTGCCCTTGGGCGTCGGCGAGCAAATCTTCGGCATGATCTACGCCGACTCGCCGCTCACCGAAGCCCGCTTCACCGAAGACCATTTGAAGGTGCTGACGACGCTCGGCTCGGTCGCCGCCATCCGCGTCGAGAACACGCGGCTCTTGCAGGATCATCTCGAACAGGAGGCGCTCAACCGCGAGTTGCAACTCGCGCGCGAGATACAGCAGCGCTTCCAGCCGACCTCGCCGCCCGTCGTCCAAGGCTACGAGTTACAGGGCATCAGTTTTCCGTCCTACGAGATCGGCGGCGACTACTACGACTTCATCGAGCGGCGCGACAAGCGGCTCATCGTCGCGCTCGGCGACGTGTCGGGCAAGGGCACCTCCGCCGCGCTCCTCATGTCTTCCTTGCACGCGGCGGTGCACGCGCAGGTCGCCTCGCAACAGTCGCTCACGGGCACGGTCGCGGCGGTCAACCGTTACCTCGCGGACAACACGCCGTCCAATCGCTTCGTCACGCTCTTTTACGGTGAACTCGACCCTGTAACCGGCTCGCTCTCCTTCATCAACGCGGGCCACAACCCGCCCATCATCGCGCACGACGCGGGCACCGTCGAACAACTGGGCGCAAGCGGCCCCCCTTTAGGCATCCTGCCCGACTTCAGCTACCGCGAAGGGCGCACGCAGCTTCAACCCGGCGACGTGCTCGTCACCTACTCCGACGGCGTGACCGAGACGCAAAACCCGAAGGGCGAAGAGTTCGGCCCCACGCGCCTGCAAGACATAATTACACGCAACCTCCACTCGTCCGCCGCCGGCATCCGCGACAAAATCGAAGCCGCGCTCTCGGCCTTCGCGCAAGGGACGCCGGCGGTTGACGACATCACACTCGTGATTGTGAAGCGGACGCGAGAAGAGAAGCAGGCGGCGGGCACGAGCGCCCTCGTCCATCTCACGACATGACGCGCCCGCCTTTGAAGCGACAACGAATAACAGGGCGGAAGGCGCGAACATAAGAAACGCCGATCTTAGACGGCAAGCGGCAGGAGCAGGAGGCGGTTAAGCCATCTCCTCTCCTACCGTCTGCCTCTTCTCTATCGCCATCAACCAGCCTTGTTCGTCCCGCCAACCGCTTCTCAAGCGTTCCGATTCGTGTCTCTCTCAGTTCGCCTTCGCGCTCCTGAGTGCGGATTATCTGGGCACATCGAGGGCCGGGTTTCTAGCGAAGAAGCCGCCGGGGATCATCTTGAAGCCGACGTGGGTGACGGGCATGACGGGCCACTCTTCCGGTCGCGGGATATGCGTGACGCCGAGCGTGTACCAGACGACAACATCCTGATTGACGAGCGGCTCGTTGTTTGCGACCCAGCGCGGCAAGCCGTCGCCTCCACGACTCTGGTTGGGATAGACTCCGGCGGCGCTCATCTCTTCAGGGCTGTAGCGCGTCGCCCAGAAATGATTGTTGATAAAGCCCGCACGCCTCCGCACCTGTGACGGCAGTGCGACGTAAGGCAGGGAGTTTGCGCCGGGCACGAGGATATAGCTCGTGTGATGGCCGAGTTCGTTTTGCGCCGAAGGGTTGACCACCGCCCATGTGCGCGCCGATTGGATGTCCATCCGCCGCTGCGCCGCACGCTCGGTTCGCAGGAGCGTCTCTTCCATAATCATTCCGTTGAGCGCGGGGTTGGCGCGTCCGGCGGGCAAGGCGCGCGTGTTCATCTCGTGGACTGAGTTGTTCTGCCCGTCCACATCGAAGTCGAGCCGGAAGCTGAAGAAGTGCTGGTGATGCGGCGCGACGACGCGGGCCGCGACGAGATGGCCGGAATTGATGCCGGCGCCGTGCTCGTTCGCTTTCATTTGGCTCACGCCTTTGGGGAGCATGATGCCGGAGAGCGCGGAGTCGGCTTCGAGCACGCCGTCCTGATGGAAAATCCAGTTGACGGCGTAGTCGTAATTGCCGATGGTGGCGATAAAGAAGATGACCAGTTGGCGGGCGCGTCTCGATTCGTTCGTCTCGGAGTAGCTCTCGTAGTGCTTCCAGAGCATCCCGCCATCACGCTCGTAGATGCCGACGGCGCGTGGCAGGACGTAGGGCTGCCCGTCGTCGCCCGCGAAGGTGGCATCGAGCAGTGTGGCGTTTTCGGGCGCGTCCGTCTTCGGCTCAATCGAACTGGCGAGGCGCCCGACGCTATACTCACCCACGTCAAACGCGCTCCGCCAGCGCCAGCTCTGATCGGGGTCGCCGTAAGGCACGACCATCTCGGAGAGCGACGCGCGGTACAGTATGGAACGCACGCGGCCACCGTCTTCGTAGCCGACGGTGTGCAGCACCAAACCTTCGCGCGGGTGCATCGTGTAGCGAAAACGCCATTTCTGCCAGCGAACCTCCTGACCGTTCAACTCAAAGCTCACGCCCGCCGGCTGCGTAATCAGCAGCGGCTTTGGTGCCTCTCGCGTGCCCGTGGACTTCTCGTCCAACTGCTGGCTCGGCGGCGGCAGCGGAACGACGCCTGCGTCCACCACTTCCAGAACCTGCTCCGTGTTCAGGTTGACGAGGACGACGACGCCTTCAATCGGCTGTCCATAGAAATTGACCGCGTCGCCTTTATAGTAGGAGAGGGCGCGCATCAGGCGCGCCCCTTGATGCTTGGCGGCGACTTGCCCGACGGCCCAGCCGTCTATCTGCACTTCGTCGAAATTATTGATGCCGCGTTTACGCATCGCCGCCTGCCAGCGCGCGTCCGCTTTGACAATCGGCGAAAGCGCTTCAAACTCGGACTCCATCACGAGCGGTTGAACGCCCTTCACTTCGCCCAACGAAAGCACGCGCTCCATTTTCAAATCAACGACGGCTTCAAACGTGCGATTCTGCTTGCGGTCTAAAATGACGGAGAAAGCCTGTCTACTGACAGTTGAGCCTGACTTGTAGCGCACCACTTCGGCCTTCGAAGGCTCTTTCAAAACGATGGTCGAAAAGAGCGCGCCTTGCGGAAACTGTGCGGCTGCCCGGAGAACTCTCGCCGCGGTTTGAATCTCTTCCGCGGTCAAATGATCCAGCGGATGCTGGGGCTGGGCCATGACGGTCGGTGCGGTCAGCGCGGAGAAGGTCAAGCCCAGCACGCAAGAAAGCAGAACGATGCAACAACGACGAATGCCAAACGGAGAGTGGCTCATATTTTTTTCGCTCCTCGGAATGTTCAGATCGTGTAAATGACTTGGAACGTGTCTAAGAAAGCCCCGCGAGGGGCGAAATGTTTGTAGCTCGCGCCGCTCTTCCCCTTTTCTTTCAAGCCCCGGAGGGGCGGCAGCGCCTAACATGTCGCTCCTCACAGAGCTTTAGCGACCTCGTGTCACGCGACGGGCTATAAACATTCCGCCCCTGACGGGGCTTTGAATCATTACAGCTTCTAACGTACTACATGACGAAAGGAATGAGCACCGCCTTCAATATGCCCGCACTCATCTTATGACTCGCGTGCTGCTTGTTGCTCTCTTTTCAAGCGGGACGCTTGCGCTCCCGACGGAAGGCGGCGCGCCAAACTTTGGTTGGCGTTTTCCACCATCCCACGCCGTTTGCTAAATCCACTTTCGGCCTATAGCATATTCGTTTCTTTTGCCGGAGAGGTTGCCGGCCTTATATTCTCGCTCTGGGACTACAGAGCGAGGCGTTACCACGCCGAGAAGCCGCGCACCTTTAGGGCGCGGAGTAGTCACGCCGGTATAAATGGAGGCATCATCATGTTAAGTCTCGGTCAACGTATTTCATACGCCGCCCGCTCTTTCTTTTCCATCCTCGCACGCGGCGAAGTGCCGGAGGATATCGCGCCGGAAGTCGTCAAAACGCCGGCGCAAATAACGACCGCGCCCGCGCCGCCCGTTGAGCCGTCGCCTGTGCGGCCAGTCGAGGATT
>JBGTBQ010000032.1:0-3980 GCA_041749275.1 Pyrinomonadaceae bacterium
CTCTCGGCGCTCGACATCGAGCGCGCGCACATCCTCGGCGCGTCCTTCGGCGGTTTCGTCGCGCAGGAGTTCGCGCTTGGGTTTCCTGAGATGACGCGTAAGCTGATTCTCGCCTGCACGAGCCACGGCGGCGCGGGGCACGTCCCGCCCACGGCGGAGATGCTGGCGGCCATCGCCTCGACGAAGGGGCTGAACACGGAGGAGCGCGTGCGCGAGAATCTGCTGCTCGCCTTCACGCCCGGCTATATCGAGCGCGAGCGCGCGGAGGTCGGGCGCGTGGTATCTCTACGCGCCGAGAATCGCGTGCCGGATTACATCTATCAACGACAACTACAAGCCGCCGTCGCGTTTGATGCCGCATCCCGTGTGGGCGCAATCAGCGCGCCGACGCTTGTCATCACCGGCGACGCCGACCACATCGTGCCGCCCGCAAACTCCGACAACCTCGCCGCCCGCATCCCCGGCGCGGAGTTGCGGGTTGTCGCGGGCGGCAGCCACACTTTCTTCATCGAGCGCGCCGACGAATTCAACCGCGCGGTCATGGAGTTCATCGAGAAATCATGAATTCAATTTCGGGCTTTAAACTTTTGATTTTATGATATATGCGCGCATCACCGGCACCGGCTCCTACGTGCCGGAAAAGGTAATCACGAACGCAGACCTCAGCCGGATGCTCGGCGAGGACGTGGACGAGTTTGTCTCGGAGGTGCTCGGCATCCGCGAGCGCCACGTCTGCGCGGAGGACGAGAGCACCGCCGACCTTGCGACCGAGGCCGCGCGCCGCGCGCTCGCATCGGCAAACTTGAACGCGGAAGACCTCGACCTCATCGTGCTCGCCACCGACACGCCCGAATACATTTCTCCCGCCACTTCGGTCGTCGTCCAACACCGGCTCGGAGCGAAGCGCGCCGGCACGTTCGATCTCAACAGCGCCTGCGCCGGTTTCGTGACGGCGCTCGACGCGGCCTCGAAGTATGTCATCGCCGATGCATCATACCGGAGCGTCCTCGTCGTCGGCGCTTATGCGATGAGCAAGTACCTCGACTGGACGGAGAAGAAGACCGCGACCATCTTCGCCGACGGCGCGGGCGCCGTGATTCTGCAAGCCGCCGAAGACCGGCCCGGCTTCCTCGCCTCGAAGCTCGTCGCCGAAGGGAGCTATCACGACCACATGGGCATCTACGCGGGCGGCACGCGGATGCCTATCACCGAAGAAGTTTTGCAAGAGGGCGTCTGGGCCAAACTCCGCTTCGCCAAAAAGTATCCGGCCTCAGTCAATAACGAGGGCTGGCCCGCCATCGTCAGCGACGTGCTCCTGAAGTGCGGTTTGATGAAAGAAGAGGTGGCGCTCTTCCTCTTCACGCAGGTCAACCTGAGCACGATCAAAGAGGTCATGCAAAGACTGGAACTCCCTCTGGAGCGCACCCACACCGTCATGGGGAAGTGGGGCTACACCGGCTCGGCCTGCATCCCGATGGTGCTGGACGACGCCGTCCGCGAAGGGAAACTCAAGCCGAACGAGGTCGTCGTCATGTGCGCCTCCGGCGGCGGTCTGAACATGGCCTGCGCGGCTTTCAGGTGGTAAACAGTTTTCAGTTTTCAGCACAAGCGACTTGATTCCGCGCCGGTTCGTTGCCGAGCTTTCGCGTGTCGAGAAACAAGGACTGACGCACGCAACGCGGAGACGATCCCCTCAGTCGCGTTCACGCGACTTTCCCCGCCCGTGGGGCAATTAGCCCAGCCGTTCGACGGCTGGGCCGCGCGGCGATACAACTTCCGCCAGCCCGTTGTAACGGGCTTACCTCCATGCGGCTTGAGCCACTAATGTCGGCTCAAGCCAACCGGCGGAAGGCCGTTGAAACGGCCTGCGATGGCTCGTCGCCGTTGTCACCCAGCCGTCGAACGGCTGGGCTAGAGGCCCGAGCGGGCAAGCCGTCTGAAGCCGGCTAAAGACACGACTCGCTTTGGTCGCCGTGTAGTATGAGTTGCTGACAACTGAAAACTCCCAAGTGATGAACTTTCCGAACATCTACACACTCTTCCGCGAGCGCGTCGAGCAGTTTAGTTCGCGCGACGATGAAAGAGCGCGGGATGTTTTCTACTTCCGGCGCGGGGAGGCGTGGGAAGGCGTCTCTTGGGAGAGGTTCGGCGAGGAGACGCATGACTTCGCTTCGGCGCTGCTGGCGCGCGGACTGACGCGAGGCGCGGCGGTCTGCATCCTGATGGGCAACGTCACGGCGTGGCCCGTCGCGGACATCGCCACGGTCAGCGCGGGCGGCGTGGGAGTCGGTCTCTACCCGACCAACTCCGCCGAGCAGTGCCGCTACATCATCGAGCACGCGGATGCCGAGTTCGTGCTCGTGGACACGGCGGCGCAACTCGAAAAAATACTGAGCGTGCGCGCCGAGCTTCCGCGTGTCAAGGCGTTCATCGTCCTCGACGCGGAGGCGGCGCGCGAGGCGTGCGCGGATGTCGTCGTCGGCTATCAGGATTTCTTGCGCGAAGGCCGCGCCGCGCGCTCGCGCTTTGCTCCGTTGCTGCGCGAGCGCGCGGAGGGCGCGCTTCCGGACGACACCGCCATCATGGTTTACACTTCGGGCACGACCGGAAAACCGAAGGGCGCGTGCCTGAGCCACCGTTACATCATCAACAGCGTCGAGTCTCTGCGCGCGACGATTCCCATCTACGACACCGACACGTCGTTCTCCTACTTGCCTTACTGCCACGTCGCCGAGCGCATCTCCGGCCTCTACAACCGTCTCTATGCGGGCGCGTCCGCCTACTTCGTGGACGATTTGACGAAGCTCAGTCGGTACATGCTCGAAGTCAGGCCGACCGTCTTCGCCAGTCTCCCGCGCTTCTTCGAGAAGATTCACGCGCGCGTCGTGGCCGACCTCGAACAGTTGACTGTAGAAAAGCGCAGTCACTTCCATGACGCGCTCGACAAGGGACGCGAGATCATCCGGCTGCGGCAGGACGGACGAAAAATCCCGGACGAGTTGCAGTCCGACTATGAACAAAACGCGCTGCCCGCTCTCTCTCACGTCAAAGACTATTTCGGCGGGCGCATCCGTCTGGCGACTTCGGGCGGCGCGCCGTTGCCCGCGGAGGTCGCCGAGTTCTTCGCCGCCGCCGGTCTGCCCATTCTGCAAGCCTACGGGCTGACGGAGAACATCTGCGTCGCCTTCAACCGTCCTGATAATTATCGGTTCGGCACGGTCGGCCCGCCGATGCCGGGCTGCGAAGTCGAAATCGCGGACGACGGCGAAATCCGCGTGCGAAGCGAGATGATGTTTTCCGGCTACTACAAAGAGCCGGAGAGAACCGCCGAGGTGATGCGCGAAGGATGGCTGTTGACAGGCGACCTCGGGGAGATAGACGAGAGCGGCTTTCTCAAGATCACCGGACGGAAGAAGGAGTTGATCGTGCTCTCGACGGGGAAGAAGGTCGCGCCCGCGCTCATCGAGAACATGCTCAAAGAGCACCACCTCATCAGCCACGCTCTCGTCTACGGCGAGGGCCGGAGCTACCTCGTCGCGCTCCTCACGCTCAACGCGGCGGAGGCCGACGAGTATGCCCGCGCCCACGGCATCGAGCATCCATCGGTCGCCGATCTCGCGCGCGACGAGCGCATCGTCCAACTCGTCAGCGAGATTGTCGAACGCGCCAACCGCCGCGTCTCTTCGAGCGAGTCCGTCAAAAAGTTTCTCATCCTCGGTCACGATTTTCAGGCCGAACGGGATGAGTTGACGCCGACCATGAAGCTCAAGCGCGAGGTGGTGACGAAAAACTATTGGGCGCAGTTGCAAAGTCTGTACGGCTGAGACGCCGCCGTGCGCGGCGGAACGGAAGGAGTGAGCAGAAATGAAAAGAATCATCAGGGGCGCGCTCGCCGCGCTATTCGTCTTCGCGTGGGGCGTGAGCGTCGCGGCGCAGAGCGCGGGTACGCGGCCCGCCGCGCCCGTCATCGTCGCGCCCGT
>JBGTBQ010000033.1:0-7729 GCA_041749275.1 Pyrinomonadaceae bacterium
TCCGGCGCTTCTCATAAACCTCACGGAAGGCTTCGAGCAGGGGCAATTCAATTACATCCCGCGCCCGCTTGGCGGCTCGCTTGCTGGCAATGATGTCACGAATGTTCATCACGGGGAACCCGGATGATATGTCCATGCGGCCTTTGGCGTCCTCGTAATTTTCGATCCCGTCCGGCGCGAAGACGAGATCAATGTCGAAAGGCCCCGACTTGATCTGGACGAAATCTTTACCTCGTACTATTTCCTGTTCGAGCGCATCGTCAATCGTGAATCCAAGTTCTCTCAAAGCCGCGACGATGCGGCGACCATTCACTTCGTCCTTTCGCGGGAAAACATCAACGTCCTGCGTCGTACTCGGATAGCCAAGGAGGATAGCGCCGCTCTTCCCGATGAACATATAGTCCACCTGATGCGCGGCGAAGGCCGCCGCGACTTCCTGCGCTTGCGCCGGATGAAAGCTATCTCTTCTCATCGAGTATTTCCGCTTGCAGCGCGTCCGGCGGGCCGTAGCCCAGATAGAGAGGGAGATTGTCCCGGCACCAGCGGCGGTACTCGGCGGTCGAGGCGAAAGAGCGCCATTCGGAGTCGTCGAGAACAGGCTTGTAGACGTAACAGAAGCCGTAGCGCATCCGTTCTTCGACGCTACGCGCGAGATTGCGCTCGCATTGCTGACGAAAATCTTCCAGCCCGTCTCTTTCTTCAACGTCTTCCATAGTACTTCGTCAAAGCTTGTGTTTAGATCGGATTTCACTTGGATGTACGGGTCAGAACCGCCTGCGGTAGCGGGCGGGCCTGACGTGCGTTAGACCCGCCCGCTACCGCAGGCGGTTCTGACCTGCCTCACCTAGTCGGCAGCTTGGTGTGCGCGGCATATAGGGAGCTGAGTTTCCGCATGGTTTCTCATTGCCGATTTCTGGCTTCCGAATGCTTGCTCGACGCATCCAAGACGAGCCATGAATGTTTCGCTCAACGAACTGAAAACATATCTGAGCTACGCGCGGCGGTTCGGGCGGCGCTTTATGAAGGAGCGCGTGCGCGAACTTAGCGTGGCCGTCGCGCCCGCGCCGCACCGTCCGCAACCGCGCGAGTGGAGCGACGAGCGTCTGACGGTGGCGTGGCTCGGACATGCGACGGTGTTGATGAACTTTTACGGGACGTGGCTGCTGACCGACCCGGCTTTGCGTCCGCGCGTGGGTGTGAGCGCCGGCGCGGTGACGCTGGGGCCGCGGCGTCTGGTGCAGCCGGCGCTCCGGGTGAAGGAGTTGCCCGCGCTCGACGCCGTGCTCGTTTCGCACGCGCACATGGATCACTGCGATCTGGGGACGCTGCGGCGTCTGCCGCGCCGTTCGGCGGTCATCGTGCCGAAGGGGATGCGCGACCTCGTGCGACGGTTCGCGCGCATCGAAGAGTTGCAGTGGGGCGAGTCGGTTGAGATCAACGGCGCGCGCGTCGAGCTGATCGAGGTCAGCCACTGGGGGGCGCGCAGACTCACAGATAAGCATCGCGGCTATGGCGGGTTTCTCATCGAGAAGAACGGACGCGCCGTCGTCTTCGGCGGCGACACGGCTTACACTCCGGCCTTCGCGCGACTCCTCGGCGAGAGACGAAAGCGCATAGACCTCGCCGTGCTGCCCGTCGGCGGCTACAACCCTTACTTGCAGGTTCACGCGAACCCTGAACAGGCGTGGGCGATGCGTGGCGAGATGGGCGCGGAGTTTATCCTGCCGATGCATCACTCGACGTTTAAGTTGAGCCGCGAGCCGGCGGGCGAACCCATCAGCCGACTGATGGAAGCCGCCGGAGATGAAGGTCGGCGCGTTGTGCTGAGTGAAGTCGGCGAGACATGGATGCTGCCTGAGTGAGCGGGGAGCGTTGAGAAGAGAAGACGAATGGAGTCGGCATGGCGCGTCCCATGCCGACTCCATTCGTCTTCTCTTCTCAACGTTTAATGAATGCTGCACACTTCCCGTCAACGAATCCTGATCGGAGCGGGAGCGGCGCTGGGCGTCAGTCGCAGGTTCAGCGTGGCCGCCTGCCCGGCGCGGACGACCGTCATCGCCGACGTGTCGGTGTAGCCACGCAGCCGGACGACGATGCGGTGCGTGCCGGGCGCGACGTTCGGGAAGATGAAACTTCCGTCGGGCTTCGTCGTCACGCTGCCCAGCCCCGCGACCGAGACCACCGCGCCGGCCACGGGTTTGCCGGTCTTCGCATCAACGACCAGCCCGCGCAGTTGCCCGTTTCTCAACACTACCACCGTGGGTTGCGGCCTGCTGACTCCGACGGGAGTTGCGCGCCGTTCGTCCGTGCGGTTGCCGCTTTGCGTCTCCGCCGGCGGCGTGCGCCCGCCGGGCGCATTCGTTCGCGGCGTGGAGAGGCGTGGCTGTCCGCCGTTCGTGTTCGTGTTCGCGCGGTTGCCGCTTCGCGCGTCGAGCGCACGGTCGAGAAAGGCTGAACGCATCCGCTTCAGGCGGAAATCAAGCGGAGCGGATGCGCCCGCGCGGAGCGCGACGCTTTGCGCCGTCGCCTCGTAACCGGTCTTCGAGACGAGCACGCGGTATGACCCCGGCTTCAGGTCGCGTAGCTCGAAGCCGCCCTTCTGATTGACGAGTGCCGAGACGGCGCTGCCGGTGCGCGCACCCGTCTCCACGACGGACACTTTCGCCCCTGACAGCGGGCGGTCGTCCTGATCCAGCACGTTGCCGCGCAGGAGCGTGCCCGCGCCGCGCGCGATCAGGCGCGGGCGGTTCTGTTCGACGCTCGTCTTGTCGGCGGAGGCGAACGCGATCCGCGTCTCGCTGCTCTTCTTCGCGGCGACCTGTACGCGCTCGGTCTTCGGGCGCAGACCGCTCCGGTAGATCGTCAGTTGATGCGCGCCCGCCGGGACGTTGAGGAAGGTGTAGCGCCCGGCGGAATCGGTGCGCGCCACGGCCAAGCCTTTCAACGTGACGAGCGCCCGCGCGAGCGGCTGCCCCTGTGCGTCGCGCACGATGCCCTTGAGCGTGCCGGCATCCCCCGCCGACGCCGTTGACCGTTTGACGATGACCATCGAAGGCACGATGCGGAGCGGCGACGCCGCGACGCCCGCGCTCGACCTCTGTTTCAAATCGAAGTCGGCCACCGCCGCGCGGCCACGAAGCAGGTCGAGACGCGCGGTCGCCATCTTCGCGCCCCCTTTCGACAGGACGAGATTGGACATTCTGCCCGCCGGGACTCCCTTCAACGTGTAAGCGCCGTCGGGGCCGGTCACGGCGCTTTGACCAGACTCCGGCTCGGTGACGCTGACGCCTTCGACCGGCTCACCGTTCTCCGTGACGACGCCGCTCACCTCTTCGGTTGCCTCTTCGGCGGGCGCGCTCTCGCCCACCGCTTCGCCGGTCTCAACGCCCGCGCTTGATTCTTCGCCCGCTTCGCCGCCCGTTGAAGATTGCTCTTCACCCGCGCCGCGCAGAATCGAGCGCATCTCCTGAATCTTTTGCAGGATACTGAGCGACTCGCCCATGAAGTCGTTGATGCTCGTCGTCAATTTTTTCTTCTCGCTGCTCGATTGCTGCTCTTCCGTCGCGCCCGCGCTCCCCGTCTCGACGGCGGCGGCGGCCTCTTCGTTCAGACGAGAGACGACCGTCTCAAGCTCCTGTCTGCGCGCGCTGACCGCGGCATCCGCTGACGCGGTGCCCTGCCCCTGTTCGAGACGCGCGGCCTTCGACGCGAGCGCGTTCTTCAGACCTTCGAGCGCACGGTTGAGCGCGCCGAGGCTTTTGGCGCTGCCGGCCCCGCTCGACGCAAGCGACTCGGACTGTGCGATGAGTTGCTGTAACTCTTCGTCGGCCTCCGCCGCGCTCGACGCCTCTGCATCACTCGCGCTCGTAGCGTCAGACTCGCCCGCGCTCGCCGACGCCAGCGATTGGTCGCTCTCGCTCGACGACGCCGACTGCGCGGCGCTCGACGCTTCGCCTGACGGCGAGACGATGGCCCGGTAAACCTCTTCGGCGAGTTTTTCGATGGCAGCGTTGAGCGCCGCACCCGCGCCCGCGCCCTCTCCTTCCGCGCGCACGCCGCGCAGTTCGCCGCTCTCAACCGATACCACTTCGGCGTAAACCTGCGCGATGGTCGCGCCGCCTCCGTCGCTTGCGGTCACGGCGAGGACGCCCCCACGGACGACGAACTTCAGCCCGCGCTGTTTGCCGAGCGCGGCGAGTTGTTCGACGCCGAGAGCGTCCGCCGGTTGCGCGCCCGCTTCGGCTCCGACGGCGCGCGGGAGCAAGTCCTTGTGCGCGGCGGCGAGCCTCTGCTGAAGCGTGCGCGCGAGTTTGCCGATAAGGTCGGGCGCGACCTCCGCCCCGCTCTCGTCCTGAAAGGCGACGATGCCGACGGGCACGATCTGCCCCTGCGCCGCGCGCGTGCTGCTTGCGACAATCGGCAGACCGGCGCAGGCAATAATCAAGGCGACGCTCAGAACGATCAGCGGGTTGCGTTTTCTGCTCATGGACAACCTCTCTTAATCCTTTGCGGCAGCACTTGGGGGCTGCCTTCACTTAGTTAATGCGGATGGCAAGCGTGAAAACTGTCAGCCGGCGCGGATTTTTTTACGATAAGAGCTATCGCTCTTTTCTCTTTCAGATGAGAAGGGCCGCGGTGGCCCCCGGCCCTGAGTGATAATGGCACTGGCTGTCTGCAAAAATCGGTCTTACCTTGTAAGATTGTCGTTACGGAAAAAGTTTGTGCGAAAGAAGTGTGCGGGTTTTTCGTCCGCCGCGAAGGTTGAGAAGGAAAGGCGAGATGAAGAGAGACGACTTCGACGAAAAAGGTACGCAGACGACGGTCATCCACGCGGGGCGCGAGTTGAACCGCACGCGCGCCGTCAGCCCGCCGATCTGGCAGACGACCGCCTTCACCGCCGACTCGCCACAGGACTTCGCCGACTTCGCGCAGGCGCTCGAAGCGTAAGGTGCGCGCCATTCGATGAGCTTGACGACGATTATCCTGCTGGCGCTCGTCATCCTGTTCGCTTCGACGCTCGTGCGCTCGGCGCTCGGCTTCGGCGACGCGCTGGTGGCGATGCCTTTGTTGGCGATGCTGGTCGGCGTAAAGACGGCGACGCCCGTGGTGGCGTTCGCGGCCTCGACCATCGCGCTCGTGATTCTTTTGAAAGACTGGCGCGCGGTGGACGTGCGCGCGACGTGGCGGCTGGTCGCGGCGTCGCTCGTCGGGATTCCGTTCGGGTTGCTCTTGCTGAAATTCGCGCCGGAATTTTATGTGAAGGCCGTCCTCGGCGCGCTGCTGATACTCTACGGGCTTTACAATCTCGTGACGCCGCGACTCCCTGTCGTCAAGAGCGAGAGCCTCGCATACATCTTCGGCTTCGTGGCGGGCGTGCTCGGCGGGGCGTACAACACGAACGGGCCGCCGGTCGTCATCTATGGCGCGCTCCGGCGCTGGCCGCCCGAAAGTTTCCGCGCGACGCTGCAAGGCTGCTTCGTGCTGACGGGGCTGATGATTTTGATCGGGCACGGGCTGTCCGGGTTATGGACGCCGCTCGTCATGCAACTTTATCTGATTTCGTTGCCGGCGATTCTGCTGGCGATTCTGCTCGGCGCACGGCTCAACCGGCGCATCCCGCGCGAAAGTTTCAGCCGCGTCGTCTATGCCTTCCTCGTCGTCGTCGGCGTGCTCTTTTTACTTTAGATCGGTTTGCAATCGAGTGTATGGATAGCGGCTTTGTCAGTACCGCCTGCGGTAGCGGGCGGGTCTGGCGTAGCAACCACCCGCCCGCTACCGCAGGCGGTACTGACCCATACACGCAAGTGAAAACCGATCTAGTGATGAGGACGGGATAAAATCTTCTTGCTCGTCACTCGTCACTCGTCACTGCTTTTGAGGAATCATGAGAAAACTCCACTATCACCGCGTTGATGTATTCACCGACCGCGCGTTCGGGGGAAACCCGTTGGCTGTCTTCCCGAACGGTCGTGGGATTTCCGGCGAGACGATGCAATCAATCGCCAAAGAGTTCAACCTGTCGGAGACGACCTTCGTGCTCCCGCCGGATGATCCGAAGCATGATTACCGCGTCCGCATCTTCACGCCCGCGAACGAACTGCCGATGGCGGGACACCCGACCGTCGGCACGTCGTTCGTGCTCGCGCGTGAGCACATGATTGAGCGCACTGGCGAGCAGACGACCATCACGCTCGAAGAGGGCGTCGGCCCCGTTCCCGTCCGCATCGAATTTGAAAACGGCGAGCCGGTCTACGCCGAGATGACGCAGCCTTTGCCGAAGTTCGGCCCGCGCTTCGACGACCGCGCCGCCGTCGCCGAGATGCTCTCGCTGGACGCGAACGACGTTGACGAGGCTCTGCCCGTCGAGGTCGTCTCGTGCGGCGTGCCGTTTCTCTACGTGCCGCTCCGAAGTCTCGACGCCGCGCGGCGCGCACGGCCCCGCGCCGACGTGATGGAGCGCGCGCTCGCGGGCGTCGTCCCGCCGGAGGTCTTCGTCTTCACGCGCGAGGTCGAGCACGAAGGCTCAACCGTCCACAGCCGCATGTTCGCCCCGACGCTCGGCATCCTTGAAGACCCGGCGACGGGCGCGGCGAGCGGGCCGCTCGGTTGCTATCTCGTCCGTTACGGTCTCATCCCGTGCGACGGCGCGGCGGAGACGGTGAGCGAGCAGGGAATCGAGATGGGTCGCCCGAGTTTCATCAAGATCAGGATCGAGAAGAACGCGGGCGAGATCAGCGGCGTCAAGGTCGGCGGCCAGAGCGTTTATATGGGTGAGGGCTTCATCGAGATTGATGTTTAGTCAGAGGATTGACGATTGTTTTCGAGCTTGAGTGTGCGGGACGCTGTACCTCACCACAGAGGGCACAGAGGGCACAGAGATGGCACAGAGAAAAACTGATTTCAGTTTCTACCTCTGTGCTCCCTCCGTGTCCTCTGTGTCTCTGTGGTGAAGAGCTGCTCGCCTTATGTTCAAGCAACAATTGACCCCGGAGCGTAACGAGAATGCCCACCGTCCTGACGGCAGTGATACCTGAGCCGCACGCGCCCGTCGAACTGCGCGAGGTCGCGGAGCCGGAGCTTGAGCAAGACTCGGCACTGCTCGAAGTCGAGTTGAGCGAGGTGTGCGGCACGGACGTACACCTGCGCGAAGGGAGGCTGGCGGGCGTGCCGTACCCGCTCGTGCCGGGCCATGTCTCGGTCGGTCGGTTGGCGAAGGTTCGCGGGCGCGTCGTGGATGTCGAGGGTCGCGCGTTCGCGGAGGGCGACCGCGTGACTTTTCTCGACGTGCATCGCACGTGCGGCGCGTGCTGGTTCTGTCTCGTGGCGAAGGCTTCGACGCGCTGCCCGCATCGCAAAGTTTACGGCATCACCTACGGCCTCGCGGATGGACTATGCGGCGGGTGGGCCGAGAAGATTTACCTGAAGCCGGGGACGCACCTGATCCGTCTCGACGGGGTTGACGCGGAAAGATTCATGGCGGGCGGGTGCTCTCTGCCGACGGCGCTGCACGCCATCGAACGAGCCGAGGTGAAGATCGGCGACACGGTGCTCGTGCTCGGCAGCGGGCCGGTCGGCCTCTCGTCGGTCGCGTTCGCGTTGATGAGCGGCGCGCTGCGTGTGCTGTGCATCGGCGCGCCCGCGAACCGCTTGGGGGTTGCCACGCAAGTAGGCGCCTCAGATGTACTCGATTTCGAAGAGACCTCAGAAGCTGAACGATTGGAATGGGTGC
>JBGTBQ010000034.1:0-35309 GCA_041749275.1 Pyrinomonadaceae bacterium
GGCTTGTCACGATTGCGGACGACGCGCCGCCGATCGAAGCGGCCAAACTTTTGCGATCTGGAACCGATCTTGTGATCGTGCGCAGCTCTGAAGGGCTTCTGGCGGGCGTCATCACAAAGACCGACATCGTTGACCAGATCAGCCAGTGTCAGGGAGTGAGCTGCATGGTTGCCGCTTCACTGGTGATGACCCGTGACGTTGTGCTCTGTCGGCCGGGAGACCTGCTGCAGGACGTTTCGGCGCGGATGAAGGAGCGAAGCCTGAAAAACATTCCGGTTGTAGACGAGCATTCCCGGCCGATAGGGGTGCTCACCGCGCGCGCCATTCTCCGGGTTCTCTTGCACGACGTGGAATATGAAGAGGCATTGTTGATGGATTACGTGAAGGGTGTTGGCTACCGATAAGCCGAACGCATCGCCTATTGCGGCATCTCGACATGGCCACCAAAGCCGAAGCGCATCCCCGACAGCAGCTTGTCGCCAAAGGTTGTATCGACTCGGCTGCGATAGCGAGCGAACAGCGCGGCAGAAAGAACGTAGGCGGGCACCGCTTCCTCCATCGCGGCATCGATCGTCCACCGACGACCTTCGCCAGAGTCGGAGACTTTTCCCGAGTACCCGGTGAGACGAATGATCTTCGGCGAGGTCTGAGACGCAGAGGTCGAGAAGCCAGGACGAAATGACGCTCCCTCGCCGCCAAACCTCCGCTACGTCCGCTAAGTTGATCTCGAACCGCTCGTCCTCGGCCAGCCTCTCCGAGGCCTTGCCCTTCAGAATGTCGAACCCTTCGGCGTAGGCCTGCGTCAGACCATATTCGATGCCGTTGTGCACCATCTTGACGAAGTGGCCCGCGCCGCCCGGCCCGATGTAAGTGACGCACGGCCCGTCGTCAACTTTGGCGGCGATGGCTTCCCAGATCGGTCGAATCTGTTCGTAAGCCTGACGGTCGCCGCCGGGCATCAGGGAAGGCCCCCACAACGCGCCCTTTTCGCCGCCTGAGACGCCGGAGCCGATGAAGTTTAAGCCCTCGGCCTTCAAAGCCTTCTCGCGGCGCTCGGTGTCCATAAAGTAGGAGTTGCCGCCGTCAATGATGATGTCGCCCTCTTCGAGAAAGGGCTTGACCTGATCCACCGTCCAGTCAACCGGGTCGCCCGCCTTGACGAGCAGAATCATTTTACGAGGGCGCTCTAAAGCCTTGACGAACTCTTCCGGGGTCTTGGCGCCGATGACCTGATGGCCTTCGAGGCGCTTCGTGAATTCGTCAACCTTCGCGGGTTCGCGGTTCCAGACGGCTATCGAGTAGCCATTGCGCTCGATGTTGCGCGCGAGATTTTCGCCCATTACGCCGAGGCCGATCATGCCGATCTTGGCGGTCTTTGTGGTTTGTTCAGGTGTCGCCATATTCTTTTTCCTCTAATAAAAAAGATGTCGGATGTCGGATGCTAGATGGTTGGATCGGTCGGAAGTAACAACTAACCTCCAACATCTAACATCTTCTTTTATTTCGCTGTTGCTTCAGAGAGCGGAAGCGCTTCTCCGATCAACTCGTGAAGCCGCTTCAGACCGGCTAATGCGTCCGAGCCGAGGTCAACGCGGATGGCGCGACGCCCGCGCGAGGAGAGCGAGCGGAAATCGCCAAGCGCCTGTGCCTGTTTGAGCGTCGAGAAGGTGTAAGGCTCGCCGGGAATCGGTAAATCCTTCGCGTCCGGGGCCGTGACTTGCAGGAAGACGCCCGCGGCGGAGCCACCCTTGTGGAGTTGACCCGTCGAATGCAGGAAGCGTGGGCCGTAGCCGGTGGTCGTCGCGCAGTGTGTCGAGTCGCGCAGGTGTGTGCGAATCTGCTGGATGACCGCCTCGTGTTCGGGCGTCTCCTCGATATAGTTGAGCAGCGCGATGTAGTCGCCCGCGCCGGCGCGCGCAAGGTGCGCTTTGATCGCTTCGCCGACCGAGCTTGACGCGAGCGTGGCGCGCGTCTGGTCGTCGGCGTAGATTGTGAGCACGTCGTCTTTGACGAGCACGCCCTGCTCCGGCAACTTGCCGTCGTTCTTGAAGGTATCGAGCAGTTCTTTCGTGGCGTCCTTCGACTCCTGCACGTTCGGTTGGTCGAAGGGGTTGATACCGAGCCGCCAACCGGCGAAGGCCGTGGCGATCTCCCACAGAAAGAACTCTTCACCGAGGTCGTAAGTGTCGGTCAGCGTGCGGTAAACCACCGGATGCCCGGCGGCTTCGAGCGCCTTGAGCTTCGACTCCGTCTCGCTGTCGAGCTTGCCGACGGCGATGGAGACGAACAGACGGTCGTCGCCATACACCGAAGGGCTGCCCAGAGTTTCGCCCGCGACCGGGATGATTCCCTTACCATCCTTGCCGGTGCTCTCGGCGAGCAGTTGCTCGACCCACAGGCCGAACGAAGCGATCTTCGGATCGGGGACGATGGTCAGCTTATCGCGGCCCGCCTTCGCGCACTCGCCCATGATCGCGCCTAAACGCGCGCCGGGGTTTTCGCCCGCCGGCACGACCTGCGAACAGGCGTGAACGATGCGCTCGGCGCGGTCTAAGAGCTTCTTGACATCGAGGCCCATCAGCGCCGCCGGCACCATGCCGAAGTAGGAGAGCGCCGAGTAGCGACCGCCGATGTCCGCCGGGTTGAGGAAGATGCGCTTGAACTTGTCGCGCGTGGCGTCCGCCTCCATCTTCGTGCCGGGGTCGGTGACGGCGACGAAGCACTCGCCGGGGTTCTCCTTGCGTTGGCCGACCTGATCGTACCAATACTTGTAGAAGACGAGCGGTTCGGTGGTCGTGCCCGACTTCGACGAGATGATGAAGAGGCAGTGGGTAATGTCAATCTGTTCGGCGATGTCGGAGAAGGCGTCCGGGTCGGTCGAATCCAGCACGAGCAGTTCCGGGTAGCCCTCTTGCTTGCCAAAGGTCTGCCGCAACACTTCCGGGCACAGCGACGAGCCGCCCATGCCGCAGACCATGACGTGCTTGAACTCGCGCACGCCGCGGATACGGTCGGCGAAGGCGACGAGGTCATCTTCAACGCCGATCACCATATCGGGCACGGTCAACCAACCGAGCGCGTTCTTGATGATCTTCTGATGCGCCTCGTCATCTTTCCAAAGCGACGCGTCTTTGCGCCAGATACGACGCATCACGTCGCCCTTGTCAGCCTCCTTGATCGCGGCATTCACCGCGTCAGCATATTTTCCCAAAGTGGCAGTCAATCTTTCGTGGATGCCGGAGAGAATGGCGTCGCGCTTCGACTCGATACTTTCGGCGAGCGTGTCGAAAGAGGTGACGAAGGAAGCGAGACCGTCCTTCTGAAGTTTGTCCGTGACCGCGTCAATATCTATCCCGATTTCGCGGAGTTGGTCGAACAACGTGCGGCACTCTTCAACCCCCTCTTCAAGCGAGAGCGCGACCTTGCCGTGGTTGCGGATAGCCGTGTAGGTCGCCGGGGGCACGGTGTTGACCGTCTCCGGGCCAATCAGATTATCCACGTAGAGCACGTCGGAATAATTCGGGTTCTTCGTTCCCGTCGAGGCCCACAGACAGCGCTGCACCTGCGCGCCCTTCGCCAGAAGATCGGCGAAACGCGGGCCGTGGAAGATTTCTTTGAATTTGGCGTAAGCGAGCTTCGCGTTGCCGACCGCCGCGCGTCCGAGCAAACCTTCGAACTTGGCCTTCTCTTCGGGCGAAGAGGCGTGACGCGCTTTGTATTCGAGGTCGGTATCAATCGCCGAATCCACGCGCGAGACGAAGAAGCTGGCGACCGAAGCGATGTGGTCAACCGTTTTGCCTTCGGCGGCGCGGCGCTCAAGCCCCTTGATGAAGGCTTCGGCCACCTGCACGTAGTTCTCAATCGAGAAGATCATCGTCACGTTGACGTTGATGCCGCGGTAAATAGCCTCTTCTATCGCGGGCAGCCCCTCTTGTGCCGCCGGAATTTTAATCATCACGTTCTTGCGCGCCAGACGCGCGAAGAGGCGGTCGGCTTCGTCAATCGTCTCCTGCGTCTTGTAGGCAAGGCCGGGGTTGACTTCGAGGCTGATATAGCCGTCAATGCCGTCGGTCTTGTCATAGACCGGCTTGAGGATGTCGGCGGCGGTGCCGATGTCCTGCACGACGAGGTCTTCGTAAATCTCATTGACGCCCTTGCCGGACTGCACCAATTCGCGGAGTTGTTCGTCGTAGTCGGACGAGCCGGTGATGGCCTTCTCGAAGATAGTCGGGTTCGAGGTGACGCCGCGCAGGTCGTCCTCTTCAATTTTCTTCTGTAAATCGCCACTCGTCAGCATCGCGCGACGGATATTGTCGTACCAGATGGACTGGCCGAGCTGCATGATTTCAGTCAGGGGATTGCTCATAACAAAAACCTCCTCGAAAACAGGTTAAGAAGCGATGGCTTCGCTATACCTTAATAGAAAGCGGATTCGACCGATCAAACGGATCAGGCAGGGTCAGTGTTTAGCCGTTTATTTTTTCAATCCGTATTCTATCCCGATACCCGATGTCGCTCGTCTCACTTTGAATTTTTACTCTTCTCGATCTCACGCTTCGCCGTCTCGACGACGTTCTCCAGCGTGAAACCGAACTTCTTCGTCAACTCTTTGAGCGGGGCGCTCGCGCCGAAGGTCTTCATGCCGATGACTTGGCTGTTGTCGGTCGTGTAGCGCTGCCAGCCGAAGGTCGAAGCCTGCTCGACCGCGACGCGCGCCTTGACGGCGTGCGGGAGGACGCTCTCTTTGTACTCCGCCGGCTGGTGCTCGAACACTTCCCACGAAGGCATACTGACCACGCGCGCCTTGACGCCTTCAGCGGCGAGTTGCTCGTAGGCGGCGACGACCAGCCCGACCTCGGAACCCGTCGCCATCAAAATCACGTCGGGCTGTCCCTCACTCGAATCGGCCAACACGTAAGCGCCGCGGTGGACGCCCTCGGCTGAGGCGTACTTCGTGCGGTCGAGCGTGCGGCACGGCTGGCGACTGAGGACCAGCACGGCTGGCTCGTGCTTCAATTGCATGATGGCGCGCCACGTTTCGGCGACCTCGTTGGCATCTCCCGGACGATAGACCAGCAGGCCCGGTATGGCGCGCATGGAGGCAAGCTGTTCGATGGGCTGGTGCGTGGGGCCATCCTCTCCGACGCCGATGGAATCGTGCGTGAAGATGTGTATGGTCGGAATCTCCATGATCGCTGACAGGCGAATCGAGGGGCGCGAATAGTCCGAGAAGATCATGAAGCCAGAACCGTAGGGACGCACCTTCGAGAGCGAGAGGCCGTTCAGGAGCGCCGACATTTCGTGCTCGCGGATGCCGAAGTGGAAGTTGCGCCCTCCGTACCAACGCCCTTTCTCCGGGTTGTTGTCAGCCGTAAAATCCCCCGCGCCGTCAAACGTCAGGCGGGTCTTGGTCGAAGGCGCGAGGTCGGCGGAGCCGCCGATGAGCCACGGCACGTTCTTCGCAATCGCATTCAGAACTTTAGCCGACGAATCGCGCCCGGCGACGCCTTTGGCATCCGCGTCAAACACGGGGATGTCCTTGTCCCAGCCGTCGGGCAGTTCCCGCTTCTGCATCTTCATAAGGTGGTCGGCGAGTTCGGGGTGGGCGGTTTTATACGCGTCGAATTTAGCGATCCATTCGTCGCGCCCCTTTTTACCGCGCGCGCCGATGCCGTCGCGGAAGTGGCCTCGCACTTCATCGGGCACGAGGAACTTCTCATTCTCCGGCCAGCCGTAGTTGCGCTTCGTCAGGCGAATCTCTTCCTCGCCCAGCGGCTCGCCGTGCGCGGCGTGCGTGTCCTGTTTATTCGGAGCGCCCCAAGCGATGTGGCTATCAACGATGATGAGGGTGGGCCGGTCAGACTCTTTATGCGCGGCGCGGAAAGCACGGCGGAGCATGTCGAGGTCGTTGGCATCGCCGACGCGCGTTACGTTCCAGCCGTAGCTGATGAACCGCGTTGCCACGTCCTCCGAGAAGGCCCAAGCGGTGTTGCCCTCAATCGTGATCTTGTTGTTATCGTAAATCCAGCAGAGGTTGTTGAGCTTGAGGTGACCGGCGAGCGAAGCCGCCTCATGCGAGATGCCTTCCATCATGCAGCCGTCACCGGCGAGCGCATAGACGCGGTAGTCGAACATCTCGTGGCCGTCGCGGTTGAAGTGCGCGGCCTGCCACTTCGAGGCTATCGCCATGCCGACGCTCGTGGCGATGCCCTGTCCGAGCGGCCCCGTCGTCGTCTCGATGCCGGATGTCCAGCGGTATTCGGGGTGGCCGGGGCAACGGCTGTCGAGTTGTCGGAAGCTCTTGATGTCGTCGAGGGTGACGGAATCGTGACCCGGCATCTCGTATTTGGCGCTGACCGCCTTGACCCCCGTCAGATGCAGCATCGAGTAGAGCAGCATCGAGGCATGGCCCATCGAGAGCACGAAGCGGTCGCGGTTAGGCCAGATCGGGTCTTGGGGGTCGAAACGAAGGATTTCGTTCCAGAGCAGGTAGGCCACCGGCGCCATCGCCATGGGTGTTCCGGGGTGGCCGGAGTTTGCCGCCTGAACGGCGTCCATCGAAAGGGTGCGGATCGTGTTGACGCAAAGTTCTTCGAGGTTAACGGGGGCTTGTTTAGCTTCCATTTCGAGACGAATCCTCTTCAGGGGGTAGCCGAAGAGCCGCGTTCGGGATTTACGGTTTCGGCTTGGTTAGTTTGTAATGCACCCGGAACGAGGCAAGTAAATTGAACCGGGGCAAAAATTACAACTCGCAACACCTGATGTTCTTGCTAAGAATTACGGTGTGGGACTTAGTAGGGGGCGCAAGTGCCTTCCGCCCTCGTAGAGCAGTCACCCACGAGACATTTTTCAAACGGCTTTGTTGAAGTGGGTGGATACTATCACAGGTGTTCCTATGGCGTCTATAAATGTTTGGTAGTGGCTCAATGCGGGGAGGTGACAGGTCAGAACCGCCTGCGGTAGCGGGCGGATTTCCTGTGACAGGAGGCCCGCCCGCTACCGCAGGCGGTTCTGACCTCTCCCGCTCTTGAGCCACTACCAAATATTTTTCAACTGACAAGGCACTTCTCAGATTGATTGTCTGTGCCAACTTAAATTTGAGAGTGACACTTCCCGTCGCTCCTTCCGAAGTTTAGTCATCTTCGGAGGGGGCCGGCAACAGTCGCTTCGCCTTGTCAATCAATTCATTATTTCGTTCGTAAGAGCTTTCATTTCCTGATTCTTCATCCAGCTTTGGTGGATAGATGTGCCGGCGATAGATCGGGTAGGCTTCCGTGCGAAGGTGGGCGAGCATGTGGTGGCCGCGGCGTGTGCGGCGCTCGTGCCGGAGCGCGGAGATGTCCACGGGCGCGACGACGATACGCTCGCCCGGCCCCGGACTGGCTTCGGCCAGCACCCGCCCGTCGAAGTCAACGACCATGCTGCCGCCCGGCCATGAATAGGGCGGATAATGTTTCAGACTCGCGCCCTGATTGGCCGCGACGACGTAGGCCGTGTTCTCAAGCGCGCGGCAACGGTTGACCACCGTCCACCAGTCCATCGGCGCGGTCGCGCCCCACGGGTCCATGTAGGCCGAGACGCGCACCAATATCTCCGCCCCGTTCGCCGCGAGTTGCCGCATCGCTTCCGGGAAGAGCCAGTCGTAGCAGATGGCGCACCCGATGCGCCCGATGGCCGTGTCGGCGACGGGAAAGAGCGGCTCGTCATAGCCTTCCAGATCGTGCGGACTGGCGTGGACTTCGTAAGGAATCCATGGGTTCACCTTGCGGTACTTGAAGAGAATCCCTTCCGGCCCGACGAGGCAGGTGGTGTTGAAGACCACGCCGGGCCAGCGCCGGTCTGATTCGAGCATCGTGCCCGACTGGATGTAGATGTCGTGCTCGCGCGCCTTAAGTTCCAGCGCTTCGGTGTGCTCGTTCGGAATTGGCACGGCGAGTTTCTCGGACAACTCCCGCACGGTCGGGAAGACCGGCGCGGCGTGCGCGAATTCAGGGAAGACGACGAGCCGCACGGGCAGGAAGGGCGCCGCGCCGGCGACCGCCGAATCAATCATAGAGAGCATTCGCTCGTTGTTGCGCCGCATCTCGCGCCGCTCGATGGGGTTCGGCATGTCGGTCTGGCAGGCGGCGGCGGAGTATCTGAGATGTTCCATAAAAGCTGCGATCTGGTGACGGGTGACGGGGCGACTGGATTTTATCCTGTCACCTGTCACCCGTCACGATTGAAGGAAATGGCGCGGCGACCACGCGCGTATTGTAGCGTTCGAGATAATCTCGATGTATCGGAGTGGCCGGGTAACTTTCGTGCGCTTTGTACGGATATTCTTTCATGGCGTGGAATGGAAGCGGAGCCAGTTGATCGGGGCTGGCGGAGTTGATGTCCATCTCCTTACTGAAGCCGTCGGCATAGAGCAGGAAGGTGCGCGTCCAACCCATCGGCAGAGGCGCGAGCGCGGTCGCGTCGAACGAAAGGGCAATTTCGTCGCCGGGGGGTGAAACAACAAAGATGTCGTCAACACTGGCAAGCAACTCGCGCACGTCTCCCACGCGCGTGTAGCGACCGGGCAGTGCTTTCCACGGCGAAGCGAAGGAAACTTTTTGATAATCGTAACCGAGTGGCTCGCGCCCGTCGGGCGTCGTCTCAGCGGAAAAGCCTCGCCAGCGCAGTTCGGCGACAACGGGGTCGAGTCTCTCAACGTGTAATGGCGCTTCGCTGTCCGAAGTATCAACGAGGACTTGATCCCAGTAGATACGCATGTTCGTCACGATGCGTACCTCTCGACTCGATGAGAGGAATTTGTCCGTCAGGTCAACGGCGACCGTCTGCGGCCTACCGACGGGGATGCCGATGTTCTCAATCACCGTCCGCCACTGCCCTTCTACGTCTCTGACCTGAAGCGATGGGGGCCGGAGCGAGAGGCCCGACTGTGAAGCGGCGACGTTATCGCTCGAAAAAGCGTAGTCAGTCCAACCGGTCAACAAAAGGAGCGTTCTTTCCGTGGACGCAGGCGTCTCGCCGCCGAGGTCAAGTGTCAGCGTGTGCTCGTCGGCGTAGCCGCGAATCGGTCGGAGTTTGAAATCGTCCGGGTACACGCGGTCGAGTCGTGTGATGCGCGAGGACACGTCGTGCCCGTGCTCGTCCGTGGCCGCGCGCGGAGTCCGGGCCTTGCGCGTCGTGTAAAGTTTGAAGACGTTTGCGGTCGGGTTGCCCAATCCCTCATTCGGGTGGACTTCGACGCCCGCCGGGTGCGCGACGGAGACAAGTTGGAGGCGGTCAACGAAGAGCGCCTCCTCAAGTTCATTCGTAACGCGCAGTTCGTAGCGACCATCGCGCTCTTTCAGTTGGTCGCCGCGAATCCTCACGTACTCGTCCGGGTCCGGGCTGCTTCGCACGCCCGGCGCGGCCCAATAGCCGAGTTCACCGCCGCCCATGAAGTCTGTGACGAACTCGAAACGCGAGCCGTTCCACGTATACAGGAACGGGCACGATGAAGGTTTCCGGTCGAGTTCTTCAACCTTCAAGGATTCAACGCGCGCGCGCGCGCCACTCGCCGCCCCGGTTGTGTCGCTCGCGGACTTCGTCTCTGCCTGCACGACGCCCGACGGCCAGAGAACACGGACGGCGTCCACCGCCGCGCGCCTCCCCAATCCGAAACGGATGTCGGCGGGCGCGGGCGCGGGAGTCGCCGCGTAAGCTTCAAGCTTCTGCCAGAGACTACCCGCGCGCGCCTCGACCTTCGCGCCGACGCCGCCGCGGTTGCTCACCTTCCCCGCGAGACGGACGCGCACCGAAGCGTTATGGTTGCCGCCGTCGTTTCGCAGAAACTTCAACTCATCGGACGCGGTACGCACGAACAAATCCGTATCGCCGTCGCCGTCTACGTCGCCTGACGCAAGCGCGCGGGGCGCAAGTCTCAATTCATCCGGCGACATCCTACGCCTTTGAGAGGACGGCGCGAGCGCCTTGCCCGTCACGTTCATCCACTCGCCGCCGACGTTGCGCCAGACGCGCATCTCCGAGCGCGAGACGGAAGAAGCGATGTTGACAAGATCAAGCAGGCCGTCGTTGTCATAGTCGAGAAACTGCGCGGCGTCGCGCTCTGTCAATTGTGCGCCGGTCGCGTCGTCGGGCGCGGGTTCGATACGGAAGCGCCCCTTCCCATCGCTGAGAGCGAAAGCGCCGGGCGCGTCCGCGGCCCCGAAATAAAAATCCGTGAAGCCGTCTTTGTTCACGTCGCCCGCGGCGGCGGAGGTGAAGGCGTTGCCCTTCACGTCCAGCCCGACCTCCGCGGCCACGTCGCGGAAAGTGCCGTCGCGCAGGTTGCGATAGAGCGCGGGCGGCTCGCCCACACTGACGACGAGCAGATCAACATCGCGGCGGTTGTCATAATCGGTCGGGACGACAGCGACCGCGTGACCGCTCCCGCCCGACACGCCGGCAGCCTCCGTGATGTCTGCGAACGTGCCGTCGCCGTTGTTTCGCAGCAGCATGTTCGGCGCTGCTTTCACGCCCGCGCGCAGGAAGACGGAGAACGGGGGCGGCTCGCCGCCGGAAACGATGGCCGGCGGGCGCGGGCCGTCGGGGGCAAGCAGCGGCGTTGTCTTTATCTCGCTCGTATCGGCGAAGCCCGCAACGAAGATGTCGAGGTCGCCGTCGTGATCCACGTCGGCGAAGGCCGCCGAGAGCGCAAGGTATGGGTAGGCCGGGATGCGTGCGCTCATCGTGCGTTGAGAGAATTTGCCGCCGCCGTCGTTGTGGAAGAGAGCGACGCCGCGATGACGAAGCACGAAGAGGTCTTCGCGCCCGTCGTTGTCGTAGTCGCCCGCGACCGCGCCGACCGCCGCGCCGTCGAACTCCTGAGCGAGCGCGCCCGCGCGCGTCGTGACATCGAGAAACCTGCCGCGGTCGTTGCGATAGAGCCGCGTGCGGCGGGGCGCGAGGGCGAGCAGGTCGAGGTCGCCGTCGCCGTCGAAATCGAAAAGCGTGGCGCCGCCGCCGAACGCGGCGACAAGCCCATCCCGCATCGTTCTTTCGTCCCAACGCCAGAGTTGCGGCCCGCGCTCGCTCGCGCCCCGCCGTCTCTCTGCTCGCGCGCGGCTGCGCCAGCTCTGTGAGAACGCTTGCGCCGTCGCATCAGCGAAACGCACATCTGGCACGCTCCGATCAACGAGATCAGCTTCGGCGCCGGTCGAAGCGACGGCCTCCGCGTAGCGGCCCTGCTCGAAGTAGTTCGGTCCGATGATGGTCGCCGCGCCGCTCTCACGCAGTTCTTGAAATCTTCGCAGCAGACGTTGTCCCTCATCGCGCCCTTCCGCGCGCAGTAGCGCCGTGCTGAGATTATAAAGCGCCGTCCCGTTGTACGGCTCCGCTTCGACGGCGCGGCGAAAGAGCGCGATGGCCTCCGTGTAATTTCGCTGTTGAGCAGAGAGCTGTCCGAGTTGGACATTCGCGCCCGTGTCGCCGGGGTCAATTTCGAGGACGTGGCGAAACGCCGCGCTCGCTTCTTCCACGCGGTTCTGCTGCTTGTAGATGAGGCCGAGGATGTAATGAGGTTGCGGCGCGCGGGGCGCGACTTCGAGCGCCGCCCGTGCCGCCGCTTCCGCCGCTATCAGATCGGGCACGTTGTAGAGCGCGATGGCGAAGTTGATGCGCGCCAGCGCGAGGCGCGGTTCAATTGATAGCGCGCGGGCGAACTCCTGCGCCGCTTCGTTGTACTTGAACTGTTCGAGCAACGCGACGCCGAGGTTGTTCGCGCGATATGCCTCTTCACGCGCGGTCGGCTTCGGTTGTGCCCGTTTCAATCCTCGCCGCCTCTCTTGCGGTGAGTTTATGCCGCGCGTCGTTTGTGTGAGCGCCGGCAAGGTGAGCGTGATGATGATTGAAATCAGGATGAATGCTCTTGTTGGTTTCATGTCGGCTTCTGCCGGCAATATAACATGAAGCGCGACAACGAGAAGCTTGGTTCAATCCGCCGCGTAGCGACGTGTGAACCTGTCAGGCATCGCTGATGCGACGCGGGGCCGCGCGGGATGTGACGACCCGGCGTTTCAACACCGCGCTACATTCAATCGCCGCTAACGCGGAGGACAAACGAACATGCTTCAAACTTTCTCGACTTCTTCGTCACGACGGCCTGATCGCCCTCACGGTTGACAGCGACGTTTGACCAACCCGGCCCGCGCGGTCTAGCATCGAACCACTCCGCTCTTCCGTTTTGGCGCAAAAAATTGAACTTGATTCCGAAGATTGTATCCTCTGTAAAACAGAGCATCGGCGGTCGCCCGACGCGGGGCGGCGCTGCTTGCTTCAACTTGACGACAGGAGTTTCCGATGAATAAGAAACGCCCCTCCCTGCTCGCGCTGGCGATCCTCTGCGCCTCGATTCTTTCGAGCGCGCTTCCGCGAACGATAATGGCCCGGCAAACTGAAAGCGCCACGCTCGGCGGGATGACCGAGGGCAAGTCAGTAGGCGGCTTTCGCGCCGAGGCGCTCTATCTCAACGACTCCGACCAGCCGTTCGGCGCGCGTCTCCGGCACGAGCGGACGGGCTTCACGCTCGACTATCTCGAAATGCAGTCCGTGCCACAAGCGTTCCTGTGGGTCAACTCGTTCCCCGTCGCCGACCACGGCGAGCCGCACACGCAGGAGCACCTGCTGCTCGGCAAGGGCAACGTCGGTCGCGCGCACGGCGGGCTGGAGAGCATGTCGCTCGCCGGCTCTTCCGCCTTTACGATGCAGTGGCGCACGGCCTATCACACGCACACCGCCGCCGGCTCCGAAATCTACTACAAGCTTTTCGAGAGCCAGTTGAATGCGCTGCTGCATCCGGACTACACGGACGAAGAGATTCGACGCGAGGTGAGCCACTGGGGCGTCGCGGAAAATCCGGCGGACAAGCGTCTCAAACTCGAAGAGAAGGGCACGGTCTATCAGGAGATGATCTCCTCTTACGACAACCCCGTCTCGCTCCTCTTCCGTTCGATCAATCAGTTGGTTTACGGTGCGTCGCACCCGCTCGCGCTTTCGGCGGGCGGCTGGCCCGCCTCGATCCGCGAGATGAAGCCGGAGCACATCCGCAAGTTCCACTCCGACAACTACCGGCTCGGCAACATGGGCATGGTCGCCTCATACCCGAAAGAGATGCCGCTCGCGTCGGTGCTCGCGCGGCTCGACCAGATTTTGAATCGGTTGGAACCAAACCGGGAGCCGCGTCAATTCACTTCCGAAACAGACCTTCCAGCGCCGCGGGCCGCGCCCGTGGGGCAAATCGAACTGGTCGAGTACCCGCACCAAAACGAGCAGCAGCCGGGCTGGTTGATGTTCGCGTGGCCGGCGCGGCTCAAGCTCGACACGCGCGAGAAGACGCTTTTGAAACTCTTTCTCTCGAACGTGGCGGGCGACCCGACGACGAACCTCTATAAGCTTTTCGTGGACACGAAGACGCGCGCGATGGACACTGGCGCGAAGAGCGTCTTTGCCTTCCTCGACGACGAGATGGTCGCCGGCAATCCGATCTACATGGGACTGACCGCCGTCCAGCCCGCGCACATGACCGAAGAGAAAATTGCCGACATCAGACAGCGGATCATGGACGAGATGAAGCGCGTCGCGTCGTTCGCGGACGGCTCGGCGGAGTTGGTCGAGTTCAACGCGCGTTTGAGGAATCGCGTGATCGAGAACCGCCGCTCGCTCTCGAAGTTCGTCAATTCGCCGCCGGGCTTCGGCTTCCGCAACTCGGATTCGGGCTGGATGACGCACCTGCAAGACCTCAACCGCACGGCTGGCTTCCGCAAGTCGGTCACGCTGAAGCCGGAGTTGGCCGAGGTCGAGAAGCTGCTCGACGCTAAAGAGAACGCATGGCGCTCGCTTGTCGCACGCTGGAGCCTTGCCGACGTAAAGCCCTACGCCGTCGCCGCGAAGCCCACGCCGCGGCTCATAGCGCGGGCCGAAGCCGAGGCGTCGGAGCGCGCGGCGGCGGAACTCGCGCGGCTGAAGGCGACATACAAATTGTCGGACGAACAGGAGGCGCTCCGTCGTTTCAAGACCGAGTACGAGGCGACGACCGCCGAGCTTGAGAAGCTTGCTTCTCAAGCGTCAGCGTTCCGCTTTGTCGAGAATCCGCCGCTCACGCTCGACGACCAACTCGACTTCAAAATGACGAAACTAAAGGGCGGCGTGCCGCTCGTCGCCTCATCCTTCGAGAACATGACGAGCACGACGACGGGCATCGCGCTCCGGCTCGACGCCGTGCCGGAAGAGAGACTGGTTTATGTCTCGGCGTTGCCCGCGCTGCTCTCACAAACGGGCGTTGTTAAAGACGGCAAGCCCATCTCCTACGAAGAGATGAGCGAGCTACTTCGCAAAGAGATTCTTTCCCTCGACGTTTACTTCAGCACCAACTTTGGCACGAACCGCGCGGAATTGGTCGTGCGCGGCGCGGGCAACACCACGGTGGAATCCGAACGCGCTCTCGCATGGATGAAGCTCGTCCTGCAAAGCCCCAACTGGCGCGCGGAGAACCTCGCGCGCATCCGCGATGTGGTTGACCAGAGATTGAGCGGATTGCGGAACCGGATGCAGGGATCGGAGGAGTCTTGGGTCAACGACCCGGCGGACGCCTACTGGCGACAGGACAACCCGCTCCTGCTCTCGACCTCCTCTTTCCTCACGGAGGCGCACAACGTCCACCGGCTGCGCTGGATGCTCAAGGACGCAGGCTCGATTGAGACACGCGAGGCGATCTCGGCATTTCTCGACAAGCTCGCGGGCGCGAAGGCGAGCCGCGACGAGTTGAAGACGCTGCTCGCCGCGATTCAAGGCAACAAGGAGATGCGCGCCAACATACCGACCTCGCTGACGCCCTTCGCGGAGGAGTTCACGCGGCTGTCGCCGGACGCTGGATCAATCGCAATCGAAGCCGCGAAAGACCTCGATCAACTCCTCGCCGACATCCCCGACGCGACGCTCGCAAGCGACTGGTCATACCTCTGCCGTCAGATTCGGCACGACCTGCTCGTCAAGCCCCAAAAGGCGCTCGCCGATTTGGACGCGGTGCGCCAGAGTTTGCTCAAGACGGGCGGCGCGCGTCTCTTTACCATCGGCTCTCATGCTTCACGGACGGTGCTCGCGCCGAAGTTGAACGACCTGCTCGAAGGTTTTCAGACCGCGCCCGTCACGCCGTTCAAATACTCGAACGCGCGTCTCGTCGAGACTCGCCTCCGCGCACGCACCGGCGACAAGGAAGCTCCTGTTTTCGTCGGATTGATGAACCCGAACACGCAGGGCGGCGTCTTCCTCAACTCCGCGCCTTCGGCGACCTATCTGGACGCGGACAAACGCGAGTTGCTGCTCGATTATCTCGCCACGCGCCTCTACGCGGGCTACGGCGCGCACGGCGTCTTTATCAAGACGTGGGGCGCCGGCCTCGCCTACTCGAACGGCTTCCGCGGCTCGCCGGACATCGGGCGCATCGGCTGGTACGCCGAGCGCACGCCGGAGTTGCCACAGACCCTGCGCTTCGTCATTGAGGAACTAAAGAAAGCGAAACCCGATCCGGGCCTCGTCGAGTACACCATTGCGATGGCCTTCCAGCAGTTCCGTTCCGCCAGTCCCTACGAGACGCGCGGCGAGCAGATGGCCGATGACATCGCCGACGGACTCGGCCCCGACACGGTGCGCCGTTTCCGGCAATCAATCCTCGCTCTGCGTCAAGACCCGAAGTTGCTGGACGAGCTTTTCCAGCGCATGCCGAAAGTTTACGGCAGCATTCTCCCCGGCTACGGCGTCCGGGCGAAGGATGTGCGTGGCGGCGTGTTCTACGTCATCGGCCCCGAAAAACAGTTGACCGCTTACGAGGAATATCTGAAGACGGTCGAGGGCGCGGACGCCAAGCTGTTCAGGATTTATCCGCGCGATTACTGGATGACCATGAAAGAGACCAGCATCGAGAGCGGGACGGCGAGCCGGAGCGATGGTAATTAAGATGAAGACTGCGCGCAATTCGCCGCGGAGCGGCGTGTGAATTTAGCCCGGCCTTTCAAGGCCGGGTCGGTTGACAGAGGATGCCGCGCGTCGCGTCAGCGACGCCTGAACCGGGCATTCAACCGTCGCTGACGCGACGCTGTTTGACGAGGGCACGCTCTCCCCGGCCTTGAAAGGCCGGGCTAAATTCATCTCGCCGCTACGCGGCGGAATTACGCGCACGCTTCAATTAAGTTCGAGCCGGGCGACTCTAACGATTAAGATTGAGCGCGGTCGGAGACCGTTCACAACGCGGGGAGCTACGGAGAAGTCGCTTTGCTTTCTCCGTGCTCCCCGCGAATCCTCCGCCACCCTTCGGCGTCAATCAGGTCGGGATGTAAGATTCAACTCGCGCCGAACACGACAAAACTGCGCCCGCTGTAGAGCCGCACCTGCGCGCCGTCCTTCGTCATCAACAGTGGGCGTGGGCGTTTGATGACGCGGTCATCCACCGTCCCGACCGAGAGAATTTTCCTCCCGCCCACATCGAACAAGTTGAACTTGCTGTCCTCGGTAAACCCGAACCCGTAGGCTCCCGCGCTGAGTTCTTCGTCACCGATTTTGATCGTCGAATCCGTGATAAAAAACCCTTCGTACTTTGCGCGCACGTCCGCCGAATAACCGGAGGTGTCTACCAGCCCGGCGATGACGTGGCGCTTTTCGCCGAAGCGCGCCGCCGCCGTGTTACGCATCTGAGTCGGCGCGCTCTGCCCCTCGAAGTAGAAACCGGTCGGCACGACCCGCGTCAACTGCGCGCCCGTCAGAACAACAGGCGCGTCACTTTGCGCGTTTGTCGCGGAGGCTGCCGCCAAAATCGTCAGGAGCAGCAGGAGAGAGCCGGCGCATTGTCGAAAAAGCTTCATTGATCCATCCTCCGTCAGCAATTTTCAAGCGCGAGGTGGGTTGAGTTTACCGCGAGTTTCATCGAACCTCCATCGGCCCTTGATTTTCGCCCACTCGATTTGCCTCCGCGCGAAGCAGGGCTGTACCATGACGGCTTCGGGCCGAAGAACTCTTTCGGGCGTCGGCCTTTTCGCGGCGATTATTTATCACTATCCGACATCTTAGCTTTTAACGATTGATGACGAAAAGCCCGACGGTAATCTTTGCCTGCTGCCTTGTGCTTGTAGCGCTCGCGGCCTCTTCTTCACACTACCGATCACTTGCCACCGCGCAACAGAAGCCACCCACAACGCCGCCCGCGCCCTCTCCCGCGCAGACGCCGCCCGCGTCCGTCGGGCGCTCATACGACAGCGGCGCTCCCCTGAAGAGGCCACAATCACCCGCGCCACAGTCGCCTTCGCCCGTCACCTTCGCCGACATCACTGCGCGGAGCCGCATCGCTTTCCGCCATGCGGCCTCGCCCACCTCGCGGAAATATCTCCCTGAAACGATGGGCGGCGGCGTCGCCCTGTTCGACTTCGACAACGACGGACGGCTCGATCTGTTCTTCACCAACGGCGCGGCCCTTCAGGACCCGATGCCGAAAGGCGCAACGCCCGACAAACGCGACCCGCGTTTTTGGAATCGTCTTTACCAACAGAAACCCGACGGCTCCTTCGAGGACGTGACCGAGCGCGCGGGGCTTCGCGGCGAGGGCTACTCGATGGGCGCGGCGGCGGGCGATTACGACGGCGACGGGTTCGTTGACCTCTACGTCACGGCAGTTGGCGGCGGCACGCTCTACCGCAATCGCGGCGACGGCACGTTCGAGGACACGACGCGGCGCACCGGGACGACGGCCTCCGGTTGGCTGACGAGCGCGGGCTGGCTTGATTACAACCGCGACGGGCGGCTCGATCTGTTCGTGCTGCGCTATATGGATTGGGACTTCGAGCGCGGCGAGGTTTACTGCGGCGACCCGCGCCACCGCGCCTATTGCCACCCCGACAATTTCAAGGGCGCGACGAATCTTCTCTTTCAACAAAAACCCGACGGCTCCTTTGAAGAGGTGAGCGCGCGGGCCGGCGTCGCCGATGCTTCGGGCAAGGGTCTCGGCGTCGCTTTCGCCGACTTCGATAATGACGGATGGACGGACATCTTCGTCGCTAACGACAGTGTGCGCCAGTTCCTTTACCACAACCACGGCGATGGGACATTCGAGGACGTGGCGCTCGCGGGCGGAGTCGGTTATGACGAGAACGGCAAGACCTTCGCCGGGATGGGCGTGGACGTGGCCGACTATGACAACGATGGATCAGTGGATGTGTTCGTCACGGCTCTCTCGAACGAAACCTATCCGCTCTATCGCAACACGGGCGATCTCCTGTTCACCTACGAGACGGGCGCGGCGGGCGTCGCTGAAATTACGCTGCTCTACTCCGGTTGGGGCACGCGCTTTGTAGACGTGGACAACGACGGTTGGCGCGACATCTTCGTCGCGCAGGGCCATGTCCTCGACACCATCGAAAAGACGACGGGCCATCTCTCATACAAACAGACGCCGCTTCTGATGCGAAACACCGGCCAGAAATTCGTCAACGTGTCAGCCTCCGCCGGCGCGCCCTTCAACGTGGCGCTCGCCGCGCGCGGGGCCGCCTTTGGCGACCTCGATAACGATGGCGATCCGGACATCGTCATCGGACAGACGGACGGCCCGCCCGTCATCCTCCGCAACGAGGGGACGAAAAACCATTGGCTCGGCCTCGCGCTCGCGGGTGCCAAAGGCAACAGCCGCGGACTCGGCGCGCGCGTCACGGTCGTTGACTCGGACGGCGGCAAACAGATTTTTGACGTGACGACCGCGGGCAGTTATCTTTCTTCCAGCGACCCGCGTTTGATCGTCGGCCTCGGCGCGAAGACCAGCGTTCGTTCCGTCGAAGTTCGTTGGCCGAACGGAAAAACGCAGGCGATTGCCAACCCGCGGATAGATCAATATTTATCCATCAATGAAAGATGAAGTACATGCCGTTTCTTAACTTCTCATCTCGCGCCGCGCGTCTGACTGCATTTTATCTCTCGGCGCTCCTCCTGCTGCTCGCACCGGCAACGATTTTCGCGCAGAAGGCCGACCCGCCCGGCGCGACTCAACCGCCGCCACCACAGCCGCCACAGAACATGGGCGTTTCCACCGGCACGGCTGTCGTCTCGGCCACGCGGCGCACCATCGGCGTCGTTGACCCGAAGGCGTCGAAAGTCTTCGAGGACTTGACGGCGCGCACCGCACTCGCCGCCTTCAAACATCGTTCGGGCAGCACGGCGAAGGACTATATCGTCGAGACCGTTTCGGGCGGCGTCGCCATCTTCGACTACGACAACGACGGGCTGCCCGACATCTATCTGTTGAACGGCTCGACCATCGCGGCGCAACAGGGTAAAGAGTCTCCTCCGCGCGCCGCGCTCTACCGCAATCTCGGCGGCTGGAAGTTTGAGGACGTGACGGAGAAGGCGGGCGTGTCGAATGAGCGCTGGGGCATGGGGGTTGCCGTCGGCGACTATGACAACGACGGCTTCGCGGACATCTTCGTCGGCAACTTCGGCACGTCGCGCCTCTACCGCAACAACGGCAACGGCACCTTCACCGACGTAGCCCCGAAGGTCGGCGTCGCGCGCAAGGGATGGTCAACGGGCGCGAGTTTCGGCGACTATGACCGCGACGGGCGGCTCGATCTGTTCGTCCCCGGATACGTCGAACTCGACCTGAACGACCTGCCGCCCAGCCCTTCGGACGCAACCAAGCCCGGCGAGATCGCGCAAAATTTCTGCCAGTTTCGCGGCGTCCCCGTCATGTGCGGCCCGCGCGGGCTGAAGGGCGAGGCCGACACTCTCTATCATCAAAAACCCGACGGCACGTTCGAGGATGTTTCCGCCGGCACGGGCGTCAACGACGAGCCGCGTTACTATGGCTTCTCTTCCGCGTGGGTGCACGTCAACGAAGATGACCTGCCAGACCTGCTCGTCGTCAACGACTCGACGCCGAAGCAACTCTATCTGAACCTCGGCAACGGCAAGTTTGAAGAGGTCGGCTATCCTTCCGGCATCGCGCTCAACGAGAACGGGCGCGAGCAGGCCGGGATGGGTCTCGGCGTCGGCGACTATGACAATGACGGGTTGGTTGACTTCTACATCACCAATTTCTCCGACGACTCGAACACGCTCTATCACAACGACGGCGAAGGCAACTTCACCGACGTGACCTTTCAGGCCGGGCACGGCGAGCCGACGATTCCCTTCCTCGGCTGGGGCGCGAGCTTTCTGGATTTTGACAACGACGGTTGGAAGGATGTCGTCGTCGCCAACGGCCACGTTTATCCGGCGGTGGATAAACAGCAGTGGGGCACCTCATACATGCAACAACTGCTGCTCTTTCGCAACGGAGGCGCGAGCGGCAGGTTCGAGCGCGTCGGCGCGGCGCCCGAGAGCGGCTTGGCCTCCGCGTGGGTGAGTCGCGGCCTCGCCGTCGGCGACCTCGACGGCGACGGGCGGCTCGATGTCGTGCTCAACAACATGGACTCCGCGCCGTCCGTGCTGCGAAACGTCACCGCGACGCAGAACCACTGGTTACGCCTGCGACTGGCGGGCGACCCCGCCAAGAAGAGTCCACGCGACGCGACCGGCGCCGTCGTCTACCTCACGACGGGCAAGCTCCGACAACGCGGCGACGTGGTGAGTGGCGGCGGCTACTCCTCGCAGAACGACCCGTGCCTCACTTTCGGCCTCGGCGCGGCGACGAAAGTTGACCGGCTCGAAGTAAAGTGGCCCGACGGGAGCGTGGAGACATTCGACGTGCCGGGCGTTGACCGCACGCTGTCGCTGACGCAAGGCAAGGGCGGCGCGGCGAAGTGAGTAAGCAGTAATCAAAGAGCGGTGAGCAGTGAGCAGTAAAAAGCCGAGGTGAGAAGCTTTATTCAAAGCCCCGAGAGGGGCGAAATGTTTATAGCCCGGTACGTTCCAAATTTCATTGCAGCTCCGGAGAAGCGAAATGTTTTTGACATTCCGCTCCTCCGGAGCTTGTTATTTATTTGGTCATGCTTTGCTATAAACATTTCGCTCCTCCGGAGCTGAGTTTGAACGCAGTTTCTGATATTGGCGTCGTCGGTCGCTTCATTCCTAAGCGAAATCGGGTTTGTAAAATGTCGTAAAAGTTGCTTTCAAATCGAAATCAACGAGGGTCGAATCGGAGCCGCCTCGGTTATAGTAACGCGCGCGATGGGGCGTGGAGAATTACTGACGAGGTTGACGATCTGGCTGGCGCTCGGCGGTTACGCCGTGGGCGCCGCCGCACTACTTCTGGCCCGCCGACAGCCACGTTGGTTGCGTCGCGCGCGTTGGGCATGGACGTTCGGCTGCGCGTGGTTCCTCGCACACGTGTTCTGCGCCTTCAACTACTATTATCATTGGGGTCACGCGACCGCCTATCTTGAGACCGCGCGGCAGACCTCTGAAGTGACCGGCTTTGACTGGGGCGGCGGGGTCTTCGTGGGTTACGCTTTCACGCTCGCGTGGCTTGCGGACGTGCTCTGGTGGTGGGTCGCGCGTCAGAGTTATGAGCATCGCCCGCGTCTCCTCACGGCGCTCTGGCAGGGATTCTTTTTCTTCATGGTCTTCAATGGCACGGTTGTCTTCGAGAGCGGCCCGGCGCGTCTGTTCGGCCTGTTGATTTGCGTCCTGCTGTTGAGCGCGTGGTGGGCGGGCAGGCGTGCGCCCGCTTTTGACGAACACGCATTGAAAGGGGCTGAGGGCTAACGTTATGCACTCGCTTGCCGCTGAATTGCCAAGTCCCCCGGCGCGAGAAGCCCGTCTACCGTTCTATTACGGCTGGGTAAACTTGAGCATGGCAGCCCTCGCCATGGTCGGCACCCTGCCCGGACGCACGCAGGGGCTAGGTCTCATCACCGAGCCGCTCCTCCGCGACTTACAGATCGGGCGAGTCGAGTTCGCGCAGATAAATTTGTGGGCGACGCTGCTCGGCGCGCTATTCGCACCGGGCGCGGGGCGACTGATTGACCGCTGGGGCAGCCGCTCGATGTTGACCGTCGTGGCGGCGGCGCTGGGCGTGACGGTGCTGTTGATGAGCGGCGCGCATGGGTTGATCTGGCTCTGCATTCTCATCACGTTGACGCGGGGGTTAGGACAGAGCGCGCTCTCGGTAGTGAGCATCACGCTCGTCGGGCAATGGTTCAGGCAACGTCTCAATCTGGCGATGGGACTCTACACGGTGGCGCTGAGCGTCGGCTTTATGTTGGCCTTCCCCGTGGTGGGGGCGCTGGTACTGTCGAGCGGCTGGCGTGCGGCGTGGGCGTCGGTCGGCGCGGCGATTCTCTTTTTGCTCGCGCCACTCGGCTGGCTCCTCGTGCGACGCGGCCCGGAGTCCGTCGGCTTGCGGCTCGACGGCATGAACGCCGATGTCGAACCTGAGATGGAGGCCATACCGACATCCGGCCACACGCTCACGGAGGCGCTTCGGACGCCCGCTTTCTGGGTCTTCGCGCTCGCTAGTTCGGTCTACGGATTGGTCGCTTCGGGCATCTCTCTCTTCAACGAATCCATCCTCGCCGATCTGGGATTCCCGGCCACTACTTTTCATCGCACGTTGGTCATTACGGCGCTGACGGCGCTCGTCGGGAATTTTCTCGGCGGGTGGCTGGCGGGGCGCTGGTCGCTTGGGCGTTTGATGGGCATCGCCATGCTCCTGTTGACGGGCGCTCTCGCGGCGCTGCCCTTTGTCCGCACCGAGACGCACGTCTCGGCGTGGGCCGTGGCGATGGGACTGGTAGGCGGGGCCGTGATGGTAGTCTTCTTCACCTTCTGGAGCAAAGCCTTCGGGCGCGCGCATCTTGGCAAGATTCAGGGCGCGGCGCAGACGCTTACCGTGCTGGCCTCCGCCATCGGCCCTCTGCTGCTGGCACAGTGCGTTGCGCTGACTGGCTCTTACACCGCAATGTTCTACGCGTTGTCGCTGGTGGTGTGCGGGTTGGGTCTCTGCGCGTGGTTCGTCCGCGTGCCGTCGCCGAGGGCGCATTCAGCGCATCAGCCATCGCCCGCGAATAGTTAAATTCATTTCGCGTGTTCCGCGGCCATCACTCACTCCTCGGCGCTCGGTAGAATTGCGCCTTCAATAAACTCTGACAGAGCGTCGAGGTAACTGCTCCCGCCGACCATTGAAAGATTGTTGTGACCCGCCCCTTTGACGATCAGCAGTTTCTTCGGTTCCGGCGCGGCGTCGTAAAGCGCGCGTCCCTGCGCGATGGGGATCACCTCGTCACTCTCCCCGTGAATGACCAGCACCGGGCAACGGACGTTCGGCAGCTTGCGAACTGAGTCGAGCTTGTTTCGGGTCACACCGCGCAGGAAACGCGGCAGCCACGGCAGCACCACGCCCGCCATGTCCGACGCCGAACTCAAGCCCGATTCGAGGATGATCGCGCCGCACTTTTTTCGCCCGGCGAGGTCGGCCACCGCCGTCGTTCCAAGCGACTGCCCGTGCAGAACGATCCGTTCAGGCCGCGCGCCTCTTTCTTTGAGCACGAAATCGTAGGCGGCCTCGGCATCTTCGTAAAGACCGCGCTCGTCCGAAACTTCGCCCTCGCTCCGCCCGTAGCCGCGGTAGTCGAAGAGAAGCACATCAAAGCCCCGCCGCGATAATTTTTCCCCGACCCAGCCAACGTAACTCAGGTTCCCGCCGTTGCCGTGAAAGTAGATGACGGTAGCTGCCGCTGGTTGTTTCGCGGTACGAAAATACCAACCGTGCAGACGCTCGCCCGAAGCGACTTGGAACCACACGTCCTCGCCGCCCGCCGGGACATTCCAAGTGCCGCTCCACGGCGCACGTTCGGGATGGAAAATGACTGCCGACTCGAAGCGGCGCAGCATAAAGAAACCAACAAGCAGGCCGATCAGAATCAAAACCAGAACGGAAATCACCGCGTAACGGAGTGCGAGAAGCCGCTCGCCGCGTCTGAGGGCTTGATAAGAGTCCGTGAAAAACATCAACCCGTTTCACGCCGCGCCGCATCCGCCGCTCACTTTTTTTCAGCGTGCCGGTCGAGATAGTCGAGCAACACGTTCGACATCACCTTGACGCCGACGACCAGACTCTCTTCGTCAACGTCGTACTCCGGCGTGTGCCAGCCGGCGGTGATGCCGCGCGCGCGGTTGCCGACGCCGAGGAAGTAGTAGAAGCCGGGCGCGACCTTTTGGAAGTAGGAAAAATCCTCGGCGGGCATGAAGGGTTTGATGGGCAGCGTGTTCTTGTCGCCGACGACACGCCGGATGGTCGGGAGAGTCTCTTCAACGAGCGCCGGTTCATTGTACGTCACCAGAGTCTGCTCTTCGATTTTGAGGTCGAAGGTCGCGCCGTAGGCGGCGGTGATGTTCTGGAGCGTCTCTCTCATCAACGTTTGGGCGCGCTGGCGCACCTCTTCGCTCAAGGTACGCATGGTGCCGGTCATCTGCACCTCTTCGGCGATGATGTTGTTGCGCGCGCCGCCGTTGATGGTGCCGATGGAGATGACGAGCGGCTCCTGCGGGTCAATGCGGCGGCTCCGTATGTTTTGCAGGGCCGTGATGCACTCGGCGGCGACGACGATGGCGTCTATCCCGTGGTGCGGCTGCGCGCCGTGGGAACTTTTTCCGCGGATGGTGATGTAGAACCTATCGGAAGAGGCCATCGCGGGGCCGGAATGATAGGCAATCTGCCCGGCCTCGATGCTCGGCAGAGTGTGCAGGCCGAAGATAGCCGTGGGCCGTGGGTTCTCCATCGCGCCCTCTTTGACCATCAGACGCGCGCCGCCCTCTTCGCCGGGGGGCGGGCCTTCCTCGGCGGGCTGAAAGATGAACTTGATCGTGCCCGCGATTTCATTCTTCATCCCGCTCAACACTTCGGCGACGCCGAGGCCGACGGTCGTGTGCACGTCGTGGCCGCAGGCGTGTTTGACGCCGGGGTTCTTCGATTTGTAGGGAACATCGAGCGTCTCTTGAATCGGGAGCGCGTCCATGTCGGCGCGCACGGCGACAACGGGGCCGGGCTTTGCGCCGACGAGTAGAGCCGTCACTCCGTAGCGCGCGACGCCGGTTTTGATGTCCGTCAATCCGAGCGCCTTCAATTTTTCGGCGACGACGCGCGAAGTCCGCTCCTCGCGGTTGGACAACTCCGGGTGCATGTGGAAGTCGCGGCGCTGCGTGACCAGTTTTTCACGCAAGGCTTCCGCCGCGCCGGCGATTCTTTGTTGGCGCGCGGCGTCGAAACGTTTCGCGGCGACGCTCTCGGCGGCGGGCGCAACAGTCAAAGTCAAAACGACGAAAAGCAAGAGAGAGATAAAGAGTCTTGTTGTCATTGGCTGGCTCCGAAGAGTCCCGGATTTCCGGTCTTAGGTTTTTCGTTGTCGCGCTGAATACGGCGATAGACGGTCAGACCGAACCACATTTCGTAGAAGATGGCGAGCGTCACGACCGACGCGACCACGGCGATGAGCGTCGAATTGAGCACCTTTAGCACGACGACGTACACGTCGCCGCAGATGCCGAGCGCGAGCGGCACGAGCGCCGCGACCATCAGGCGGCTGGCGAAACGGTGAAAGTGCTCCGTCTCTTCGCCCTTCTCGACGATGCGATGATAGGCCGCGGGCGTCATCAGCAACACGATAGAGAGACCGACCAACATGAGACTGGCGAGGTGGATATACTTTGAAAGCGCGGGCAGCTTATCGAAGTTCTCCATGAGGACGGCGATCAGTTGGAAACCCAGCAACGCCTGCACGCCCGGCAGAACCATCTTCGCCTCGGTCAGAACGTGCCTGATCTTGTCCTTGATCGCGCTTCCCTCTTCGCTCTGCATTTCGCCTTCCGGCTTTCGCTCGTCAATTTCCAACTCTCCCTTCTCCTTCCTCCCCGGCAAGCGCCCGCCACGCGGCGCGACTTCCAGACCATACCAGCAAAAGAGCGCCGCGACGCCGGCAAACACCCCCGCGAGCGCGCCCACGGTCGTCCCACCGATCTTCGCCGCCGCGACATAGATATCGAGTCCGAGCGCGAGCGCGAGCGGGAGCAATGCGAAGAGCATGACGCGCGTCGTGTAGGAGTGTATCTCCGTCGTATCTGCGCCCCGCTCGACGATACGGTGATAAGCGGTCGGCGCGATGAGCAGCGCGACCGCGAGGAGAATCATGCCAAGCGCGAGGAGTTTGATAAGCTGCGACGAGAGGGACAGCGACTCAAAACCTGTTTCGAGGAACGAGCGGAACTGAAACCCCAGCAGGATGTGCGCGCCGAGAATCAATATGCGCGCCTCGTCGAGTGCGTTCTGCACCTTGTCTTTAAGCTCCGCCAACTGTCGCCGTCACTCCTTCACAAAGTTTTATAATTTCGCAACTACCTGAGACAGTCCCGCGCGCAAGCCGACGGAAAACAGCCCACTGCAATGCCCACGCACGGAATGAGCCTTAAAAATGATAATCAACTATGGCTGGGGTTTTGCCAGTTCGCGTTTTAAAACTTTACCCGTCGGCCCCTTCGGCAGCGCATCCATGAAGCGCACGGACTTCGGGCATTTGTAGTCCGCCAGATGCGCGCGGCAATAGGCAATGATCTCCTCTTCGCTCGCCGCGCGGCCATCTCTGAGAACGACGTAGGCCGCGACCTCTTCACCGTACAACTCGTCGGGCACCCCGACCGCCGCGGCCTCGTCAATACACTCGTGCGCGTAAAGCAGTTCGTCAATCTCGCGTGGATAGATATTTTCGCCGCCGCGAATAATCATATCCGATTTGCGGTCAACGATGTGGAAAAAGCCTTCGGCGTCGCGGTAGCCCACATCGCCCGTGTGGAACCAGCCGCCGCGGAAGGCGCGCGTGGTCGCCTCCGGGTTTTTGTAGTAGCCCTTAAAGATATTTTCGCCGCGCAGCACGATCTCGCCAAGTTCCCCCACCGGCACTTCCCTGTCTTCCTCGTCGAAGACATTCATCTCGTTGCCGATGGCGAGGCCGCACGAACCCGGTCGGCGGCGCGTGTCGGGCGGGTTGAACGTCGAGCGGCAGGTGGACTCGGACAGCCCGTAGCCTTCGATGACCAGACAGTCGAACTTCTCTTCAAACCTACGCATCACTTCCGCCGGCACGGGCGCCGAGCCGCACATGGCGAAACGCAGATTGCGCGTCGTCAATTCTTCGGGCACGCCCTCCGGGTATTTCGCCAGCAGCATCGAGAGCATCGTCGCCACCGAGCCGAACGAGGTCACGCCGAACTCGGAGACGATGTGCCAGAACCGCGAGGCCGAAAAGCGCGGGCTGACGACCGTCGAGCCGCCCGCATAGAGCGCACTCATCGTCGTCACCGCCACCGCGTTCATGTGAAAGAGCGGCATCAACGTGAGCAAACGGTCGTCCGAGGTGAAGCCGAGCCACTCCACGATCTGCCGCGCGTTCGAGAGAAGATTGCCATGCGTCAACAGGCAGCCCTTCGGCTTTCCCGTCGTCCCGGACGTGTAGATGATAATCGCTTCGTCGTCCCTGTTCAGGGGAACATGAGCCGGCCTCTCATCCGCGCTCAAAATGTCCGCCGTCGCCTCGGCCACGTCGTCGAACAACACGACCTCACGGAGCGACCTCACAGCCCGGCTGACTTCGGCGACCTGCTCCGCGAACTCCGACCCGTAGAGCAGTGCCTTCGCCTCCGAGTTGCCAACGACATAAACAGTCTCTTCAATCTTGAGCAGCGAGTTGACCGGCCCGGCCAACGCGCCCAACTTGAAACAGGCGAAGTAGGCAAAGAGATATTCCGCGCTGTTCGGCAGCAGCAGGCTCACCACGTCGCCCTTCCCGACGCCGCGCGCGGAGAGCATATATGCCGTCCTGTTTACCAGCCCATCGAACTCGCCGTAGGTGAATCGCCTGCCGTCCTGCTCGGAGAAGAGGAACGGCTTATCGGGCGTTTGGGCGGCGCGAGTTTCGAGCAGCGCGCGCAGGTTTTCCGGACTCTCTATCATATCTCGTGTGTCTTTTCGACTTTCACACCAGCGGACTTTGTTATATTTTATTCGACGCAGTCAGTCTCGCGGTCGCCGGCAGCAAGGAGCAACGCTCCCAAGCTTATCGAACACGCTTCCATTTCCACAACGGAGCCGCGCCGGACTGTCGCTCTCCTGTTACATTTTAGCCGAACTATTAACGCACGCGGTTCTCAAAAGAAAATCCTCTATGGAGACCTATCGTAACTTCATCGGCGGTCAGTGGGTCGAGTCATCTTCCCCGAAGACGGTCGAAAACATCAACCCCGCGAACACGGACGACGTGATCGGCCTCGTTCGCCTCTCGACGCGCGAAGAAGCGCGGAGCGCGGTCGAAGCGGCGGCGGAAGCCTTCCGTGGATGGCGCGCGACGCCCGCCCCCACGCGTGGCCGCATCGTCGCGCGCGCCGCGCGTCTGCTCGAAGACAACAAGGAAGAACTCGCCCGTTTGCTCACGCGCGAAGAGGGCAAGACGGTGGCCGAGGCGCGCGGCGAATTACAGCGCGCGGCCAACGTCGCGGACTTCTGCGCGGGCGAGGCGCGACGCTTGAACGGCGAGACTATCCAATCCGAATTGCCGTCGAATTTCGCCTACACCATCAAGCAACCGCACGGCGTCGTCGCCTGCGTCACGCCGTGGAACTTCCCGGTTGCGATTCCGGTCTGGAAGATCGCGCCCGCGCTCGTCGCCGGCAACACGGTCGTCTTCAAACCCGCGACGCTGACTCCCGCGACCGCCGTCCGCATCGTCGAAATCTTCGAGGAGGCCGGCATCCCCGCCGGAGTTCTGAACCTCATCCTCGGTTCCGGCTCGGATGCGGGAGACGAGATTACCTGTCACCCGGCGGTGCGCGCCATCTCCTTCACGGGGTCGAACGGCGTGGGGCTGGGCCTCTACGAGCAGGCCGCGCGGCGCGGCGCGAAGGTGCAGTGCGAGATGGGCGGCAAGAATCCGGTCATCGTCCTCGCAGACGCCGACATGGAATTGGCCGTCGAATCCACGGCGCAGGGCGCGTTCGGCTCGACCGGCCAGCGCTGCACCGCGACGAGCCGCGCCGTCGTCGTCGAAGAGGTCGCCGACGACTTTCTGGAGCGCATCGTCGCCCGCGCCGAAAACCTGAAACTCGGCGACGGCCTCGACGCATCTACCGATGTCGGCCCCTCGGTTGATAAAGGCCAGTTCGAGACGGTGCTCCGCTACATAGATATCGGGCGCGAGGATGGCGCCACGCTTCGCTGCGGCGGCACGCGCGCGGACGGCGACGCGCTCGATAAAGGCTACTTCGTCCGCCCGACCGTCTTCGACCACGTGACGCCCGACATGCGCGTCGCCCGCGAAGAGATTTTCGGCCCCGTGCTCTCGGTGCTGCGCGTCAAAGACTTTGAAGAGGCGCTGCGCGTGGCGAACGATAGCGAGTACGGCCTTTCATCCTCGATCTTCACCAACGACGCGGCGCGCATCTTCCGCTTCGTGGACGAAATCGAAACCGGCATGACGCACATCAACTCGCCCACCACCGGCGGCGAGGCGCACATCCCCTTCGGCGGCATCAAGTCCACCGGCATCGGCGAGCGCGAGCAAGGTTCGACCGCGCTCGATTTTTACACCGAGTTGAAGGTCGTCTACGTGGATTACACGGGGCGCAAAAGAGAGGGCAACTTGTATTGATGCGCGAATGGTTGGAAGACCAGAGATGAGAACGGTGCGGCACACATTCTGGCGGGATGGCGAGTTCTTCCTCGGCTGCTTGAACAAATATTCTGTCTATCAAAATCAAGCGATCAACGAGACCTTGGCAAAATCAATCATCAAAAACTAAAGGGCGAATCCACGCCCTGAAAAATTCTTCGACCTGAAACGCTGCTCGACACCACGAGCGGGAGGCGACATGGCATCACCCGAACCGACGACACAGCAATCCGAAACCGTCCGCAAACACAAAGAATTTCTCTTTCCGGCGGTCGCCACTTATTATCAAGAGCCGCTCGCGCTCGTCCGCGGCGAAGGCGAGTACGTCTGGGACGACGCGGGCAACCGCTACCTCGACTGCTTCGGCGGCGTGCTCACGGTCAGCGTCGGCCACGCCAACCCGCAAGTCAACGCGGCCATCATCGAGCAGGTCAAGACCATCCAGTACACCTCGACGCTCTACTGCAACCAGCCGCATTCCGACCTTGCCGAAAAGCTCCACCAGATCACGCCGGGCCGCTTGAAGAAATCCTTCTTTACCAACAGCGGCACGGAGGCCGATGACACGGCCATCCACGCCGCCAAGACCGCCACCGGCAGACACGAGATCGTCGTGCTGCGCCACAGCTATTCGGGCCGCTCCGCCACGGCGCTTTCCGCCGCCGGCCATTCGACGTGGCGCTCGCTCCCTTCACAGGTCGCCGGCATCGTCCACGCCCGCGCGCCTTACTGCTACCGCTGCCCGTTCAAGCTCACCTACCCCGAATGCGGGCTGGCCTGCGCCGAAGACATCGAAGAACTCATCATGACGACGACGACCGGCGAGATTGCGGCCTTCATGGCCGAGCCTATCTTAGGCGTCGGCGGCTTCATCGTCCCGCCCGCCGGCTACTTCGAGCGCGCGGTTGAAATCACACGCCGGCACGGCGGGCTGTTTATCGCCGACGAGGTGCAGACCGGCTGGGGCCGCACCGGAGATAAATGGTTCGGCATCGAGCATTGGAACGTCGAGCCGGACATCATCACCTCCGCCAAAGGCATGGGCAACGGCGTCCCCCTCGGCATGACCACCGCCACGCCGGAAGTCGCGGACAAGTATCCCAACCTCACCTTTTCGACCTTCGGCGGCAACCCCGTCTCAATGGCCGCCGCGCTCGCCGTCATCAAAGTTATCGAAGACGAAGACCTCCGCACGAACGCCGCCACCCTCGGCGCCTACTTCCGCCAGCGCCTCGAAGAACTCAAAGAAAAATACCCGGTCATCGGCGACGTGCGCGGCATGGGATTGATGCAGGCGCTCGAACTCGTCAAAGACCGCGAGACCAAAGAACCGCACCCGCAGGCCGTCCTCCAAGTCTTTGAAGATACGAAGCGGCGCGGCGTCCTCATCGGCAAGGGCGGTCTGTACGGCAACGTCATTCGCACGGGCGTCATGCTCAACTCGACGAAGGACACGATTGACGAGTTGACTGGCGCTCTCGATGCGGCATTCGCTACCATTGCGGCGTGAGATTCAGCACAGGTCGAGTTTTCGGAGGTAGATCATGAGCGCCAGAACATTCGAGGGCGTTGTCGAGAACGGACAGATCAAGCTCAATTCTCCTGTCAATCTGCCGGATCGAACGAAGGTTTACGTTGTCGTGCCGGATGTCGAGGTTGAGCAGACCGCGCGCCTGTATAGCCCGCGCCTCGCGCATCCCGAACAGGCATCCGATTTTGTGATGGAGATTGTCGAAACTTCCCCCGATGCCGGTTTACGATAGCAATTTGTTCACTCCGCCCGCGCCTCTCGCTCTCGTGACCCTGCGCGATCCTGAGAGCGGAGCGTCACAAGCCGATGTTCCGATGCTTCTCGATACCGGCGCGGACGTGAGCCTTCTACCGCGGGCAATCGTTGATTCGCTGGGAACGGCAGCCATCCCCGGCAAGCTTTACGAACTGGTCGGATTCGACGAAAGCGCGAGCCTTACTCCTATCGTTCGCGTTGAATTGATCTTCCTCGGGCGCACTTTCCGAGGTCAGTTTCTTCTCAGCGAACGTGAATGGGGCATCATCGGGCGCAACATTCTCAACGCCTTGCCCTTGCTATTTGACGGCCCATTTGACATGGGATTTGGCGACAAACTAAGAGCAGCAGCGTCCTCATCGGCAAGGGAGGGCTATACGGCAACGTCATTCGCTCGGGTGTCATGCTCAACTCGACGAAGGACACGATTGACGAACTGATTGCCGCGCTCGATGCTGGTTTGGCAACGATTTGAAAAATGAACGAAATGCTTGAGAGGTAAGAGCCATGGCGACAGTTTTGAGCAATGAAACTTTACAGGACGAAATCGCCGTTTCCGTAGCGCAGGTTTTGGCTTCGGCGAATCGCAAAGCGAAAGAGTTGGGCGTTGACGCGAAGGAAAGACTGATTACCGTTTCGCAGCATCTGGCGAAAGGCGTCTGGCTGTGGCGCGTACATTACGGTGCGAGGGATTACGTCGGGCGGCGCGGCGGCGATTTGATGATTGATATTGATCCGGCGAACGCGGACATCAAACAGATTTTGCGTGGACAATAAAGCTGGATTTAGAAACTTATACTCAATGTTAGGAAAAACAATCAGGCTCTATCTCGTTGAAGGCGTACCAAGCGGAATAATTACCGCAGAGATTATGAATTGGACGGGAAGAGCTACTGTTTGTCCGCGCTCTCAACTGGCGGAATTGGCTTCACGCGATGAAGTAAGAAAAACGGGGATATATATTTTATCAGGCGAAGCTGTTGACAATCCCTTGCAAGAGGTTATTTACGTTGGTGAAAGTGAAAATGTCCTTGACCGTCTTAAAATTCACAACAACGACCAGAAGAAAGATTTTTGGATTAAGACTTTCATCTTCACAAACAAAGACGACAATCTTACTAAAGGTCACGTTCGTTATTTGGAAAGTCGGTTGATACAAATTGCCAGTGAAGCCAGAAGAGCCACAATTGAAAACAGCACAAATCCCGATTACACAATTTTGCCCGAATCCGACATCGCAGATATGGAGTATTTTATTGAACAAATTAAACTTCTTCTGCCTGTTCTAGGACTAACTTTTGCTCTGCCTTTATCAATTCTCGCCAAAAATCAAGATAAACTTAAACAAACGTCGGAGATTCAAATTGAATCGCCTTTGTTCAAAATGAATAACTCTGGTGTCGAAGCCTATGCTCAAGAAATAAACAACGAGTTTATTGTTTTCAAAGATTCAACTGTTCGCAAAAAGGAAAATCCCAGCCTTAGTAAATCAACAAAAGAAAAAAGAAACAGGTTGATAGAAGAAAACAAACTAATCCAAAGCTCGCAGGGCGACTTTTGGATTTTGTCTGAGAACATACCTTTTAGTAGTCCAAGCGGAGCGGCTAGCTTTGTTGGCGGTGCAAGTCTTAACGGACGAGTTGAATGGAAAGTTAAAGATTCAAATCAGACTTACGCAGATTGGCAAGAATCGCAGTTAGCCAATGTCAAAACTTAATTCGCTTATCACATGCGGAGCAAATTATTTTTATAAAACCATGAAAACTTTAATCAAAAATGGACGCATCGTCACCGCCGTTGACAACTACAAGGCCGACATTCTAATTGAAGGCGAAACCATCTCCGTCATCGGCGCGCGTCTCGACATGGAAGCCGACCGCGTGATTGACGCTTCGGGAAAACTCGTCATCCCCGGCGGGATTGACCCGCACACGCACATGGAGTTGCCGTTTGGAGGCACCGAGGCTTCGGATGACTTCCGCACGGGCACCCAAGCGGCGGCGCACGGCGGGACGACGACGATCATTGATTTCGCCGTCCAGTACAAGGGCCAGTCGCTCATCGAGGCGGTGGACAACTGGCACCGGAAGGCTGAAGGCAAGACGGCGATTGACTATGGCTTCCACCTCATCACGACTGAGTTGGAAGACAACCAGATCGAAGAGATGTACACCGTGATGGATGAGGGCATCACGAGCTTCAAGATGTTCATGGCCTATCCGGGCGTCTTCCTCGTGGACGACGCCACCATCTTCCGGGCGATGTCGGCGGCGGGCGAGCGCGGCGGCCTCATCTGTATGCACGCCGAGAACGGCATCGTCATCAACGAGATCATCAAGCGCGCACTCGCCGCCGGGCGCACCGCGCCGAAGTATCACGCGCTGACGCGCCCCACGCGCGCCGAGGCCGAAGGCGTCCACCGCGCCATCGCTATCGCCGAGATGGCCGAAGCGCCCGTCTACATCGTCCACCTCTCCTGCGCCGACGCGCTCAATCAAGTGCGCGAGGCGCGCGACCGTGGCCTGCCCGCCTTCGCCGAGACGTGCCCGCAATATCTGTTTCTCTCCATTGACGATTACGGTGAAGACTTTGAAGGCGCGAAGTACGTGATGACGCCTCCCTTGCGTGACAGAAAGAATCAGGCCGAGTTGTGGAAGGGCTTGAAGACGGACGACCTGCAAGTCATCTCGACCGATCACTGCCCCTTCTGCATGAAGGAGCAGAAGGAGTTGGGCCGCGACGATTTTTCCAAAATCCCGAACGGCGCACCCGGCGTCGAGCATCGCATGTCGCTCATCTACAACGGCGGCGTCGTCGAGCAACGCATCTCGCTCAACCGCTTCGTCGAACTGACTTCGACCGCCGCCGCCAAGATGTTCGGCCTCTTCCCGCGCAAAGGCACGATTGCCATCGGCTCCGACGCCGACATCGTCATCTTCAACCCCGACGCCGAACAGACCATCTCCGCCGCGACGCACCACATGAACGTTGATTACAGCGCATATGAAGGCTGGAAGATCAAGGGCGCGGTCGAGACGGTGCTCTCGCGCGGGCGCGTCGTGATTGAGAATGGTGAGTACAAGGGACAGCCGGGCGACGGGCAGTTCCTGAAGCGCGGAACGTGCGTGGCAATCTAAACACAAGCTTTGACGAAGTACTATGGAAGACGTTGAAGAAAGAGACGGGCTGAAAGAGTTTCGTCAGCAATGCGAGCGCAATCTCGCGCGTAGCGTCGAAGAACGGATGCGCTACGGCTTCTGTTACGTCTATAAGCCTGTTCTCGACGACTCCGAATGGCGCTCTTTCGCCTCGACCGCCGAGTACCGCCGCTGGTGCCGGGACAATCTCCCGCTCTATCTGGGCTACGGCCCGCCGGACGCGCTGCAAGCGGAAATACTCGATGAGAAGAGATAGCTTTCACCCGGCGCAAGCGCAGGAAGTCGCGGCAGCCTTCGCCGCGCATCAGGTGGACTATATGTTCATCGGGAAGAGCGGCGCTATCCTCCTCGGCTATCCGAGTACGACGCAGGACGTTGATGTTTTCCCGCGAAAGGACGAAGCGAATGGTCGCCGCATCGTCGCGGCTTTGAGAGAACTTGGCTTCACGATTGACGATGCGCTCGAACAGGAAATAGTACGAGGTAAAGATTTCGTCCAGATCAAGTCGGGGCCTTTCGACATTGATCTCGTCTTCGCGCCGGACGGGATCGAAAATTACGAGGACGCCAAAAGCCGCATGGACATATCATCCGGGTTCCCCGTGATGAACATTCGTGACATCATTGCCAGCAAGCGAGCCGCCAAGCGGGCGCGGGATGTAATTGAATTGCCCCTGCTCGAAGCCTTCCGTGAGGTTTATGAGAAGCGCCGGA
>JBGTBQ010000035.1:0-4181 GCA_041749275.1 Pyrinomonadaceae bacterium
GGCTGTCGGGCAGGAAGGGCGCGGCGGCGGGCAGTGTGGCGGTGATGTAGTAGCGTCCGTCGTCGGTCAGCCCGCGAAACTCGTAGGTGATGCTCTGGTTGTTAATCAGCGACTCGTCCTGCTGGCTTTGCGTAAGGTAGGCGACGCCGCTGCCGTGCTTGAAGCGCAGATAACGGACGTGCGCGTGAAAGGCGTCGTGCGCGTCGGGGAAGGGCAGCGTGGGGACATCGGCGGGGAGCCTCGCGGGCTGTCGCCGTAGCAGCGCACGCAGCTCGCGCAAAGTCTTGGCGGCCTCGCGCACGTAACGCGGGCTGACCGCGAAGGCGCGTTTGTATTCGTCTACAGGGCAGACGCGGAGCACCGGATCGGGGGAGGTCTGCGACGGCGGCGACGGGCGCAGTCCGACGAGAGTGAAGACGACGTGTGCGGGGTAAATCCCATCGGGCTTGTCCGACGCCTGTTCGAGCAGGTCGGCGGCGAGCGTCTCAGCCTTGATGTCATCGGCCAGCGCGGGGTCGTGCGTAACGCTCGCCCACTCGCCGTGCACGACCTTCTTCTGCGCGGGCGCGGCGACAACGGAAGGGGCGACGCGGCGAGCCGCGGGAGTCGTGACCGCCGCCGTCATCGCGGCGAGCGACGCGAGCGCGAACAGCGCGAAGGCGAGTCGCGGGAGTGTGCTTTTCAACATGCGCGGGGCCGTGCCTTTTATCATCTCGTCACTCCTTCAGGCGAGCGGCACGGACTGGCCGGCCTGCACGTAGGCATGCTCGTAGAGCAACAGCCCGACGAGCGCGGGCGGGACGGCGGCGAGGCCGAGCCACGGCGCGAAGAGACCGGCGAGCGAGAGCAGTAGCCCCGTCCAGAAGTACGCGCGATAACGCCCGCGCGTCATCTCCCACGCGGCGAGGCGCGCGTGCGCCGTCGGGTGCGTGAGCGAGACCTCGCCCCACACCATGAGTAGATGCGCGAGCGTGGACGCGCCGAGCGTCCAGAGCAGCGGCGCGACGAGACTTGGTTCGAGCCAGAAGGCGAAGGGCGCGAGCGCCGCCGAACCGGCGAGCAGCGATTGCACGAGCAGGTGCGGTGGCAGCAAAGGATTCTGCCAGAGGTCGCGCGCCTTCGCCTGCGCGAAGAGGTAGGCCGTGTAGACGGCGGTCATCACGCCGAGCGGCAGTCCCGGCAAGATGAGCCAGAGTTGCGCGGTCGCACTCCCGGCAAAGCTCGCCGCGAAGTGGAGCGCGAGCACGAGCGTATAGCCCGCGATGATGAAGGCGCCTTTGACGAGCCAACTCCGCCATTGAGCGCGCGTGAAGATCATGTAGAAGCGTTCAGGGTGCTCTAAATCCCAGATAAGCAAGCCGCCCGTGATAGCGAGAAACACGCCGGAGAGAATGGGCACGACCCACAGCCACAGCGGGGCGCGGAGTTCAGCAAGCTCCCACCCGTTGCCCGTCCAGAGGGAATGGCTGTCGCTGATTCCCCAAAAGGAGAAAATACTTAGAAAGAAGAGCAATACCGGAACGATGTATGCGCCCGCCGCGATTGATTTTGTCCACGTGTAGAGGCTCACGCGCCAGTCCCACGGGATCGAGTGCGCCACGTCGTAGGCGAGCAGCGCCGCCGCCGAAGAGTTGTTGTAGGTCGGGTTGCCGGAGACGACCGTATCGGCGCTCTCGTACTGCTCGCTCCACATGAAGAGGCCGCCGTCGGGCCGGCGCGCAGCAAGCGGGTCGAGCGTCGCATGGTGCGCGCCCTTGTAGAAGAGTTTGGGGAGCGTCTCCTTTTCGGGCCGGCGGACGCTCGTCACTTCGCGGCCCACGATCTCGCCGACCTTCGAGGCGGGGTCGTTCATGTCGCCGATTAAGATTGCCTCGACCGGGCAGACGACGACGCACGCGGGTTCGAGTCCCACATCAATCCTGTGCGCGCAGAAGTTGCACTTCTCGGCGGAATGGTCTTCGGGGTTGATGAAGATCGCATCGTACGGGCACGCCGCCATGCACGCCTTGCAGCCGATGCAAATCGACTTGTCGAAATCGACGATGCCGTCGGGTCTGACGAACATCGCGGAGGTCGGGCACGCGGTCGCGCACGGCGCGTGGGCGCACTGGTTGCAGCGCGTCACCTGATGCGCGCGACGCGCCTGCGGAAACTCGCCGACATCGACGTGCTTGACGTAGGTGCGCGTCACCGAGAGCGGCACCAGATTCTCGGACTTGCACGCCGTCGTACAGGCATGACACCCGATGCAACGGGTCTGGTCGATGACCTTGCCCCACTTCGTCGTGGCCGTCTCGCCCGCCATCGCCGGAAGTTCTCTCAATCAACACCTCCCCGATTGTTGTTTCGGTATCCCCGCCGGTTTTTTTCGTTGCTAGGCTTGTACACTTTACACGGGCGACGAGTCAAACATTCGCTCGCGGGTCGTGCTGCAAGGCCGTCCGTCGCTTCCATTCGACGCGCCTTGTGTGCGATTCTGGCGGCGCAGAGTCCGGCTTACGAGCACATTCATCGGGCATTTTTTACGGAGGTAGAAGGAATGAAATTTTTTGTACTAATGGCGACGGTCGTGCTCGGCGCGACCATCGCGTTGACGGCGTGCAAGGCGACCGATAGCAGCGGCAACAGCAACGGCAGCGTCGCGCAAACGACGCCCATCGTCGAGACTGCCGCCCCCTTGCCAGCCGCGTCCGTCCGACCGCCACAACAACAGCAGGGCGACGGCGTGCGCCGTATCAGCGTCGCCGACGCGCGTGCGGCGTTGGACAAGGGCGAGGCACTGATGCTCGACGTGCGTCTGAAAAACGAGTACGACACCGGGCACATCAAAGGCTCGCGGTCGATGCCGAAGGGCGAAATCCTCGCCCGCGCCGACGAACTCCCGAAGGATAAACTGATAATCGCCTACTGCGCTTGAGGAAGCGAACACCTGAGCGCCAGTTCGGCGCTCGACCTCAAGCAAAAAGGTTATACCAACGTCGCGGCGCTGCTCGGCGGCTGGAGCGAATGGCAAAAGGCCGGACTGCCCACCGAACCCGCCAGTAAGTAACGCAACAGGGGAAAAGGGGAACGGGTCAACAAGGGAACAGGCGAAGAGATTGATAGGCCGCTTCGCTTATCGCAAGGTACGCTATCAGCCCATACATCTGTTGGTGAGGGTTCAGAAACCATGAGCGAATTAATCGCACACATTGATGATCCGATCGTAGCCATTGTCATCAATGGGTCTTTCGCGGACGTAAGGAACAACCTCGATATTTACAAGTGCACGAGGGGCACGTGGAAAGTGAATCGAGATCGTGCTGAAAACGCACGCTATGCGTTCGGGGTCTTTCACGGAATGATTCTTGAGGTGTTCGAGATAGAGAAATGGTGTGATGCTGGAACAACCACAGATTCTTTCGGTCCGGCACCGGGTCGCTCCGAGTTTGTTGGCCGAGTAGCGCCAGACGAGATTCGGGGAAAGTACATTGATAAACTGCTTCCAGACCGCTTCTATGGTTCCCCCATTCGCTACTACAATTGTTAGTAGTTTCTGAGAAGGTCGGCATAACAACGGCCTGCACCCGACCGCGAAGCGCGCGGCTCCCATCGAGAACTTGCCGCTCCTCACGTCTCGTCACGGCGGATGATGCCGGACGACAGAGGCCGTCGGGCGCTTGGGTCTTGACCACTTCCCCGCGTCCCCTGCTTGACCTTTCCCCCGTTCCTAAAGCAGCTTCATTCCGGCGATGCGTTCGAGATGCGGCGTGTACTTGAGACGCGCGAGCGACGTGGCGCGGCGACGTGCGAGCATCGAGAATTCGCGCGCGACATCTTTGCGGACGCCGATGCGGTGCTCGGCTCGCGCGACGTATTCGACGACGCGCCTGAGCAGTTCGCTGATGCCCCCGACGAACATCGGCGTGCCTATCTTTGTCCGCAGTTCGACGCGCCCGTCGGCGTATTCAAAACGCGCCGCGAGCGGGTCGAGAAAAGTGTAATCATCCGCCATGTTCAACCGCGCGGTGTGAAAGACCGGGGCGAAATCGCTGCCCGCGACCAGCAACGCGCGCTCGACCGCCGCGATCAACTCGCCCGTCACCTCCAACAACTCGCGCCGCTCGGCTTCCTCATCCGACAACTCTGCGCCCCCTGTCGCGTGTGGCCGGCGCGCGGCGGCGATGTCGATGACCCGCGCG
>JBGTBQ010000036.1:0-9512 GCA_041749275.1 Pyrinomonadaceae bacterium
GACAAAACTTGAGGGCGTCGCTCCACTGCATGCAGTGGAGCGACGCCCTCAAGTTTTGTCTGGAGAATTCCCGATGTGTTCTTCAGGTGATGGCTTTCTGTTTGTCGGTCAGCGTGATGTTCATCTTCTCCAGTGTGGCGCGGTTGAGCGTGCCCGTTACTTTCAGTCCCTCGGTCTCCTGATACTTCTTCAGCCCGGCGCGTGTGTCCGGGTCGAGTTTGCCCATTGCCTCGCCGGCGTAAAACCCGCGCTGCTTCAGGATGGTCTGGGCCTGCGTAATCTGATCTTTATTCGCCCGGAAGATAGGGCCGCGCTTCTTTTTTGCGACGTTGGTGTTGGTCTGGGCGGTCGTCGAGGTGCTCGTGCTCTGCGCGACCCCGGCGACGGAAAGAGACAGCAGAGCCACAAAAGCGGCAAGCAAGATTTTCTTCATCTTCTTCTCCTTAAATTATGTGAGGCGCGCCGCTGCGGGGAGGCGCGCATGGATTGAGGTTGCGCCCGCTCGTTCGTTGAGAGGCTCTAATGATACACGCTCTGTCAAGCCCCCTCCGCAAATTACCGAATGCCCCAACCGAACGGCATCGCCACACGCTCTGAGCCGACTGCAAAACACCAGAACTAGACGAGTTAAACAGAAGGCCAAACTATGTTGAACTATCGAAGGAAGTTATGTTATCCTCTTCCAAGCGTTCCACCGAACGCACTGAAAATGATGGGCGGTCTCGCCTCTCAAGCCGTCATCAGACGCCACGCCAGTAGAATCTGACCAGCCCCGGTTTTCATAGCCTGTAGAAATTAGACATGAACAAGCTTCTCCTGCTCTCGGCCCTCCTGCTCTGCTGCGCGACATCGGCCCGCGCGCAGACGGACGTTCGTTATCACTTCGACAACTTCGACACGCGCGACGGCGTGCGTGTCGAGACGCCTGTCGCGGCCACACCTATCGCCAAAAAACTTTCAAGAAGAACGAAGTTGATGGCCCGTAGCGTCGAGGCCGTGCCGCCCGCCTCGATGACGATGGCGGTTGGCAAATCGCTCGACGGCTTCTCGACCGGCGATGGCGCGGTTGACGCACTGATCGTCGAGTCGGGCACGAGGAACGGCGTTGACCCCGTCCTGCTCTACGCGATCATGCACCGCGAGTCCTCGTTCAAGAAACACGCCGTCTCATACAAGGGTGCGCGGGGACTGATGCAGTTGATGCCGGGCACCGCCGCGCGCTTCGGCGTGCGGAACATCTTCGACCCGCGCCAGAACATCGAGGGCGGCGCACGCTACATGCGAATCCTGCTTAACATGTTCGACGGCGACGTGGCGTTGGCGCTCGCGGGCTACAACGCGGGCGAGGGCGCGGTGATGAAGTATGGGCGTCGCGTGCCGCCTTACTCGGAGACGCGCGAGTACGTGCGCCGCATCACCGAGCGCTATGCGTTGATGCGCGACCCGCAGACGGCCCGCCGCGCGCCCGTCGTATCACGCACGCAAGTCGCCGCCATCAAGTCCAACGAGAAAGTGGCGCCGATCTATGAACAGCAAGTCTTCGCCGTGCGGATGCCGGACGGTAAACTTCGTCTCGTGAGCCAGTGAGCCGGGGCGCCTGAGATTTAAACTCGGAGAATTATGACGGGGCGGATTTAACTTCCGCCCCGTTTTCTGTTTTGCGGCGCGGGTGGTCGCGGTATGATTGGCGTGCGCTGTAAAGCCGCGCCGCCGCGCGGGAACATGCGTGCGTGCCCGAACGTAGAGAACCCATACCATGCCAGAGAGTGACGCCGATCAATCGTTATCCCACGGAGACGGAAGCGCGAACTCGCTCCGCGCTCTCATCGTGGGCGAAGCCACGGACGCCGAGTCCGTCGGCGAGAAACTTGCCGCCGGCGGCTACGAGGTGCTGCACGCGCCGCCAAGCGACGCCGTGCGCGCCGCCGCCGAGTTCAAGCCCTCGCTCGCGCTCTTCGCCTTTGGCGCACGCGAGGACGAGGGCGCTCTCGTCGCTTCGGCGCGTCGCCTCCGCTTCACGCCGGAGACGTTCGCTCTGCCTCTCGTCTTCCTTTTCCGGACGGACGAGCGGACGCTACGTAGCGCGGCGCTCAATGTTAGCGCCGACGACTACTTCGCGCTGGATACACCGCGCGCTGAGATATGCGCCCGCCTCAATTCACTGTTCTGGCGAGCCGAGGCGGGACGCCGCGCCGCGCCCGTCGTAGCCGATCAACTCTCGGAGATTGACAACTTCCTTCTGCTGCTCGACGCCGCCGCCGGAGAGGCGGCGCGCGGCGACTCGTTCGGCACGCTCGGGCTGGTCGGGCTGGCCGGGGAAGCGGCGCGCGCGGGTGAGAGGGATCGGGAGCGAGCGCTTGCCGCCGCGCATGGGTTTTTGAAACTTAACCTGCGACGTGTTGACGCGGTCGCCTTCTACGGCCCGACCCTTGTGCTGGTCTACCTGCCGCGGACAGGCGCCGCGACAGCTCAAGCCACGCTGACGCGCCTGCGCGCGGAGTTCATCGAACCGCGAACGGGTCTCGACCTCGCCGCCGGTCTCGCCTCGTTCCCGGCGGACGACGACAAGATCGAAGCGCTCGTCGAAAAGGCCGAGATCGCTCTTGGCGACGCGCGCACGGACGGGTCGCCAACGCGCGTCGTCGCTTATCCGGCGCGCGATGGATTTACGACCGATGCCTTGCGGCCCGCGCCCGCGCGCGGAGAGCGAGAGGGCGACGCGCGCGAAGCCGACTTGTTGAAGGGCGCTGTGGGAGAGGCGCCGTCGCGCGCATCGTCCACACCGGGTCTCCGGGAGCACGAGCGCCCGGCGCGTGCGGCGGGGATGCCGCGCCGTCTGCTGCTCGCCGTCTCGGACGCGGCGCGAATGGCGCAGGTCAACCTGTTGATGCGCTCCGCCGGGTACGAGGTGCGCGCCGCCTTCGACGGCCAACAGGCGCTCAACCTCCTCCGCATCGAGCGGCCCGACCTCGTGCTCGTTGACTACGCGCTCAACGACATGGACGGGCTTGAGATGGTGAAGCGTTTTCGCAAACAGTCGGGCGGAAAGCTCAAACCGGCGGTCGTGCTGATGCTGCCCGCCGAACGGGAAGACTTGCACGGCGAGGCAACGGAGGCTGGCGCGCGTGCCGTGGTTGACCTGCCTTACGATCCAGTGAATCTGTTGGATGTCGTGCGTGCGACCGGCGGCGATTGAGGAGACTGCATGAACCACTGCTCAAAATGCGGAACGCAACTGACCGGGGCGGCGCGCTTCTGCGCTGCTTGCGGCGCGCCTACCGACTCTCCACACGACTCGGAAGCGACGAAATACGCGCGCGAAGAAGTGACGCGCGTCGCGTCCGAAGAGACGCTGGTCGCGCCGCCGCGACCGCCGCGGCCCGTGTTCACACCGCAGCCCGTGCGTCCGCTCCAGCCCGCGCGTCCGCACGTAGACGCGCCCGCTCGCCAAAACGAACGCAGCGAAGTCGAGCAGGTCATTTTCCGCGCCCGCCCGACGCTGCTTTTCGTCAAACTCGGCTACGCGCTCGCGGCGCTCGGCGGACTCTTGCTCATCTCCCTGCTCACGCTGCTGGGCCGTTGGACTTCAGACGTTCCGCTCTACATCTCGATCCCGCTCGCGCTCGCGCTCCTGCTCATCCCCGCGTACTATCACCTCCGGCGCAACATGGTGCGCTACACACTCACCGACTCGAAGATCGAGATTGATGAAGGATTCATCTCACAGACCACGCGCAATATCCCGCTCCGCAACATTCAGGACGTGACCGTCAAGACGACCGTCCTCCAGCGCCTGCTCAAGTTCGGCAACGTAGTTGTTGACAACGCGAGCGAGGAGGGCGGCGTGACCGTCTTGCGCGATATCCCCGACCCGCGCCGACACGCCGACCTGCTGCTGCGTGAACTTCGCCGCTGGCACTGACCCATCAGGCGGTCTTATTATTGGTACGACGGAACTAACACAACGGCGCGGGTGTCTAAAACATCCAAAGCCCATTGCCGGAGGAAGATTTGTCCGTCGCTGCCAGCTTACGGTTTTGTCCGAAAGGTTTTTATCGTGCGTCTTCTATCTCTATCGAAACAGCTCTCAGCCCTCTCATTCGTCGTGTTCCTGTTCATCTCGGCACAGGCGCAAGGGTCGTCCGGCGATGCCGCCAAGTCATTACCCGCTGGGGTCGGCGTGTTCCGTCTGCAAGCCGCTCAGAAGCCGGCGACGCTCTACGATGTGAATCCGGTCAAGCCCGCGGATTTTTCCGTGCTCTCCGAAGGCGGTCGTGATTACGCGGCTCCGGGCGGCGAAAGGTTCAGCGTTTATCTCGTCAAGACCAATTCCTCGTCCGCCGCTTACTCGCTTCTGAGATATTACGGCGGCGATGGCAAACTCATCCCTTACAAGTTCCGCATGGTTGACGGCCTCGGCGTCGCCGGCATCGCGGGGCCGCGCGTCAAGTTCATCAAGGGTGACACTGTCGTCCACGTCGCGGACATGAGCGAAGCGACGAACAGCGAAGAGGCGGCGCTCACCTTCGCCAAAAGTCTGGCCGGCGTGCTCGACGGCGCGGCGGGCGAGGTTCCGGTGCTGGTGCTGCACCTGCCTGAGTGGGAGCAGAAGCACGAAGAGGCGGGCTACGCGGGCGTCGGGCACGCGGTGAGTTCGCCCGCGCTGCGCGTCATAGCCAAGTCGCGGGGTCTTGAGCAGCCTGTGCTCGATGCCGTCTCGTTCGATGGCGGCGCGGAGGCGGTTACGGCGCAGTACGTTGACGCGCGGCTCGTAATTGTCGAGTTCACTACGCCGCAGTACGCCGAAGAGAATGACCAACGCATTAATGAACGCATCGCGCAACTTCGCGGCGAGGGTCAACCTGTCCCTACGGCTTACAAGCGCATCGGCAACTACTCCGTCTTTGTCTTCGACGCGCCGGACGCTTCGGCGGCGGAGCAGCTTCTGGCCTCGGTGAAGTACGAGAAGGATGTACGCTGGCTCGGCAGGAACCCGCATGGGGACGAGATCGCGCAGCGCGCTTACACGAACACGATGACCAGCATGATCGTGACCGTCATCAAGACGACGGGGCTGGCTATCGGCCTGTGTCTGGGCGTCGGCACTATTCTCGGCGGCGCCATCTTCCTGCGTCGTCGCATACGCTCGAACGCCGGAGGAGGAACCTACTCGGACACGGGAGAAATGGTACGCCTCAACCTCATTGAGGACGTGAGTACGTCGCCGTCTTCAGCCAACTTTGTCGGTCGCGTTAAGGAATGAGACCGGATGGCTCCACGGTGAAAAAATAAGAGCGTGCGCGATATGCGCCTCCTATTAAGAGCGTGTCTAAAAAGTCAGCATGGAGTCAGCTCCGTCAGGAGCGGCATGTGTGTAGCACGCCGCCCGCGCTGCGAGATGCAGCTCCGTCAGGAGCGGCAGGTGGGCGCTGCCGCCCCTCCGGGGCTGAGAGGGGCACAGAGAACGCCTGCGAGCTACAAACATTTCGCCCCTCGCGGGGCTTTTGAGACACGCTCTCAGGCTGATTGCCCGTGCATACCCACGCCGGCAGGCTTGTTGGGCAATTCTGAATATGGAATGCGGCCTGATTTTTTCAAGTCCGCTCAACGATTCATACCAAGCTACCGATTGCGCGATGAGTCAGAACCGCCTGCGGTAGCGGGCGGTCAGAACCGCCGAAGATCGCCCGCTCTGATAGACAAGAAGCGCCGAAAGACCGCCCGCTACCGCAGGCGGTTCTGACCGGCACTCCACTGCTTGGTGTGCGCTCCATATAAAGATGCGTGTGTTGCTGGTAGAAGACGAAGAGCGGATGGCGCGTTTTATCGCGCGCGGATTACGCGAGGCAGCTTACGCGGTAGACGTGGCTGCGAACGGTGAAGAAGCTCTCTACCAAGCCGCGATCAACACCTACGACTCCATCATTCTCGACGTGATGATCCCCGAAAAGGACGGCTTTGAAGTTTGCCGCGAGCTGCGTTCAGCGGGTCAGCGCGTGCCCGTCCTGATGCTGACGGCGCGGGACGCGGTTGAAGACCGCATCACCGGGTTGGACACCGGAGCGGACGATTATCTGACGAAGCCGTTTGAATTCGGCGAACTTTTGGCGCGGCTCCGTGCGCTTCTGCGGCGCGGCGGCGAGGTGCGCGACCCGAAGATCATGGTCGCGGATTTGACGATTGACACGCGCGGTCAAACCGTGACGCGTGAGGGTAAGAAGATCGAGTTGACGACGAAAGTCGAAGATCTGTTTACGCTGGCCCGCGCCGACGCCGGGCAACACATACTCAATCCGGGGGATTTTTACCTCGATGAACTGGCGGGCGAAGTCGTGCGCTCCGTCCGCACGCTCGTCGCCGAATGTGGTCTGTCTGTGCGCTTGGATGCGACCGGCGAGATGCCGTTTCGCGGCGACGAAGTCTTGCTGCGGCGGCTGCTCTTGAATCTGCTCGACAACGCGATCAAGCACACTCCGGCGAATGGTTCGATCACCGTGACCTGCGAACGCCGTCACGAAAATTACGTGCTGACCGTCGCCGACACCGGAGGCGGCATCCCCGTCGCGGCACAGCCGCACATCTTCGACCGCTTCTTCCGGGCGGATAAAGCGCGCACGCGCACCGCCGCCAACGACGAAAATCACACCGCGAGCGGCGCCGGACTCGGACTGGCAATCGCGCAATGGATCGCCGAAGCGCACCAAGGCACGCTCGTCCTCTTGCGTTCCGATTCATCGGGCACAATCTTTCAGTTGAAGCTTCCCGTCGCTGTCTCGTCTGAGGTGTAACCAACTCCACGATGCGGCGCTACCCGCGTTGAAACTTCCATCCACTTTCCGCTGTTAATCCTGCATTTATCTCCGGCTCTGTAAATTACGGGCAACTTGAACCGCGCGAATTGTTTGAGGAAGTAGCGGCAGGTTACACGCGGTCGCCGGACACTAACCAAACGGCATGGGCAGCGGCGATGGCTCAAGGCTTTCGCTGCCCATGCCGACCTGTTAAGGAGAAAGAATATGAAACGCAATCGCACAATCATCGGTTTCGCCGTCATCTTCACGCTGTTGACGTGTGTCGCCGCCGGTTTAATGGCGCAGAACTATCGCCAGTCGCACCCGGCCAAGAAGTCGCGGGAACACGGCGAGCATGGACGCGCGCGGGACAAGAAAGAAGCTCAGGAGGCGCTCAAACGAGAAGCGCGCATCACGCTGGAGCAGGCGCGCGCCATCGCACTCCAACGCGAGGCCGGCTCAGTCGAAAGCGAAGAGTTAGAGCGTGAGCACGGCAAGCTCGTCTATTCCTTCGACATCCGCAACGCGCGCGGCACGATTACGGAAGTTCAAGTCAGCGCGCTCGACAACAGCATCGTCGCCGTCGAAGAAGAAACGGCGGCGCAGGAAGCCGCCGAACGCGCCGCAGACAAACGCCAACACAGACGCTACACGCGCAATAAACGGCACGAGCAAAGATGAAGTGGACATCTTTGCTGCGCGCCCTCATCGCTGCTGCGTTGATACTAGCGGCGATGAGCGGCGCGCTCGCTCAAGAATCACCAACACCCGTTTCGCCTCCCGCGCCGACACCAACGCCGGTCGCTGTAACAGCCACCCCGCTGTCGCTTAATGAAGCGGTGCGGCTCGCGCTCAATCAGGCATCGGCGTTTCAGCAATCCGGCTTCAACGAACGGATTGCGGCGGAAGACGTGCGCCAAGCCCGCGCCGCGTTTCTGCCGCGCGTCTCAGCCGCGCCGTCGCTCATCGCTACCAGTCCCGCGCTCGGCGGCAATCTCCCGCATATTCCGCGCCCGCCGTCTTTCATCGGTGCGAACGCGATCACGGAATATCAGGGACTCGTCAATGTGTCGGGCGAACTAGATATCGCCGGACGTTTGCGCGCCGCGCTGCGGCGCAATCAGGCGTTGCTCGAAGCTGCACGCGCTGGAACCGCCGTCGCGCGGCGCGCTTTGATTCTCGGCGTCGAAGATGCTTACCACAATCTCTCGCTCGCCGCCGAGCGTCGTCGCGCGGCGGCACAGAGCCTCGCCGCCGCCGAAGAGTTTGAGCGCATCACCGTTTTGTTGTTGAGCGGCGGCGAGGTCGCGCCGCTAGACGCGACGCGGGCGCGACTGCAAACCACGACGCGACGCGACGAACTCGAACAAGCGCGCGTGGCGGAAGCGGCGGCTGCCGACGCGCTCCGGGTCTTGATCGGCTACGGGTTCACGCGAGCCGTGACGACGACTGACTTGATGCTCTCCATGCCCGAAGCGGGCGAGATCGAAGGCTACACGGCGGAGGCCATCGCCGCGCGACCGGAGTTCGCCCAGTTCGCCGCTGAACGACGCGCGGCGGAGCAGGACGTAAGCATCGCCCGCGCCGAGCGCCGCCCGCAAGTCACCTACTCGATTAGCGGCGGCTTCGTCACGGACTCACTTCGCCCGTCCCCAATCGGCACGCACACGGGCGCGTCGGCGACTGTCGGCGTGGCGATACCCTTGTTCGATGGCGGCGCGAGCCGCAGCCGCGAGCGTCAGGCGCGTCTGCGCGAGGAAGCCGCCGAATCCGCGCGCACACTCGCCGCGCGGACTTTCGCGCAGGAGTTCTACACGGCGCGCGCGCAAGCCCTCGCCGCCGTCACGCGCATCCGGCTCGCCAGCTCAGGGATTATGGATGCGGAGAGCAACGTCAAAGCCTCCATCGCACGCTACCGCGCGGGCGAAGCCTCGATCATCGAAGTCACCGACGCGCAAAACGCGCTCATCGCGCAGCGCAGCGCTCTCTCTCAAGCCACCTTCGATTACCAAACGGCGCGCTCCAGACTCCGGCGGGCGACCGGACAATGATGAGCGAACGAAGCGCAACCGAAAAACAGTAGCCATGCAGCACGATGAACAACGCGCCCGAGAGCAACCACGCGCGGATGAAAAGACAGCGGAGAGCATTCCGACCACTCACTCTCTGGAGAAGGAGCGGGCGGACGCCACGCCACTCGGACAAAGTGAAGATGTGATTGATGAAGAAAGGGAGGCGCATTTCGAGGACGACGAGGGGCTTGCAGCGCGGCGCGCAAGGAGTAAACAACGAAGAAACATCGCCGTCGCGGTGGTCGCGCTCGCCGCGCTACTGCTCGTCGTTTACTGGTACTTCTTTTCGTCGAAGCCGGCGACAGAGCAAGCGACTAACGACGCGGAGATAGTCGTCAGCGTCCGCACCGCGCAGGCGCAACGGCAGCCGATAGCGGCGGAAGTCTCCGCCGTCGGCACGATCTTTCCACGCGAGCAAGCGGTGGTGAGCGCGAGCGTGGGTGGGCGCATCAATCAAATGCGGCTGCTGAAAAACCAAGTCGTGCGGCGGGGCGAGGTCATTGCCGTGCTTGACGCGCGCGACCTCGAAGCACAACGCCGAGAAGCCGTCGCCGCGCTCCGCGAGGCGCAGTTGAACGCGCAGGCGACGCGCGCCTCGAACATTCCGCAGACGGAAGCCGCCGCCGAGCGCGACTTGCGAGACGCCCGC
>JBGTBQ010000037.1:0-16114 GCA_041749275.1 Pyrinomonadaceae bacterium
CCGATCTCCGCGAGCCAACCCGTCCGCGCGTCGTGGAAGTGCGCGCCGAGCAGCAGGCGCCGGGTCGGCACGGACTGCCGCGTCCAACTTTGCCCGCCGTCCGTGGTCGCATAGAGCAAACCCTGCTCGCCCATCACCCAACCGTGCGCGGCGTCGGCGAACGCGACACGCGCAAGCACCGCGTCCGGGTCAAGCCCCTCGATCTCGACGCGCCCCCACGTCTCGCCGCCGTCCTCCGTCCGCAAAAGATAAGCGCGCGGCTCTTCTTTCGTCCGCAGTAGATAGATGCTGCGCTCGCAGACGATCCAGCCTGTCCGCTCGTCCGTGAAAAAGATGTCGCGCAGAGCGTCTTCGGCGGGCGGGCGGGCGACGATCCACGTTGCGCCGCCGTCGGCGGTCGAGAGCAGCGCGCCTTTCCGGCCCACGGCCCACCCGCGCGCCTCATCCACGAAGAAGACCGCGTGCAGCCACGCGAGCGTCCCCGTCTTCTGCTTCACCCATGCGGAACGCGCCGCGGAGTAGGTGAGCGGCGTTCCATGAGTAAGAGGATGAAAGCAGAAAGTAGCGAGAAGCAGGAAGCAAAGCGAAGTGAGGAAACGGCGAGCGATGCGCGACGGGCGATGAGCAGCGAGGCTGAACAATCTCGGATTTGCAATTCCAAATTTGAAATTCTTCATCGCACTTACTGCTCACCGCTCACACTTAGAACCCTCCCGAAAAGATGCGCGCAAAGCTGATGACGGGTAAGAGGTCGAGGACTTGCTTGACCTTCTTGTAGCGGTTGCCGGGAACGATGACGATGTCGCCGGGATTGAGGAAGTAATTGTCAGGCGCCTGCCCTTTCCCGATGGCGGAGATATTAACGAGCGCGGTTTCTCGGATCCCGTTGGCCTTCAGGCGCGACACGGCCACCCGCTTGCTGTCGCCGGTCTGGAGCACGCCGCCCGAGTCCATGATCGCCTCGTAGGCGCTCAGGCGCCGCGTCATAATGCGGATGCCGGGCTGCGCTACGTCGCCGACGACGTAATAACGCGCCGACATCGCCTTCTCCAACGCGACCGTGACCTTCGGCTCGATGATGTACTCGTCGAGGTGCTGCGTGATCTCGTCGGCGACCTGCTGCGTGGTCTTGCCGGCGACGTGGAGACCGTCGCGGACGAAGTAGTAATCAATCTTCCCGTCGGGCGGAACGGTGATGCCGCCCCTCGAGTAGCGATCAAGGCCAAAGACCGTTATCGAGATGACATCTTCGGGGCCGAGACGATACGAGGTGAGATAGTTGTTGTAATACGTGACCTCGGCCTGTTCGTCTTCGTCCGCGCCCCCACGGCGGTTGGCGCTCATCTGCTCGGACACGCCGGGGCGTGCGACCGTCGTGTCGTCGGTTTCCAGTTGCTCGACCGCGTCGGTCTGTGCGGGTTGTTTGGCATCGCCCGCTTTGCGCGGCCTCTTTTGCTGTTTCTTCTGTCCGTCCTTCTCCGCCTGTTGCGCCGTGGCGACCGGCGCCGCGACCGGCGCGAGCATGGCGAGCGCGAGCGCGACGCCGGCTGTCAGTTTCCGATAATCTTTCATCACTTTAAATCTCCAAGAGGCCCCAGGCCGTGTGTGTGCTCCGTGGGGTGAATATTAAGCAACCATTTCTTCACCACAGAGACACAGAGGGCACGGAGGGTGCACAGAGAATTTGAGATTTGAAATGTCAAATTTGAAATCCTCCGTGCTATCTCTGTGTTCTCTGTGTCTGCGGTGGTGAACATCAACTTTCATAAAACTCACTCTGCAAGTCCGTCGGGCTACGTCCCCCGCCCGAACAGAATCGTCTTCACCGTCTCGAAGAGAATAACGGCGTCGAGCACGAGGCTCTGGTTCTTGATGTAATACAGGTCGTACTGGAGCTTCTGCCGCGCATCCTCGATGGAAGCGCCGTAGGGGTATTTGATCTGCGCCCAGCCCGTGAGGCCCGGCGGGATCAGGTGCCGCTGTTCGTAGAATGGAATCTCCTCGGCGAGTTGGCGGACGAAGTGCGGGCGTTCGGGCCGTGGGCCGACGAAGTTCATCTCACCCTTCAGGATGTTCCAGAACTGCGGTATCTCGTCCACGCGGATTTTGCGAATCACGCGCCCGACGCGCGTGGTGCGCGCGTCGCCCTCCTTGCTCGCCCAGACGGGGCCGTCCTTTTCCGCGTCCGTCCGCATCGAGCGGAACTTCATAATCGTGAACGGGCGCCCGTTCTTGCCGACCCGCTCCTGACGATAGAGCGCGGGGCCGGGCGATTCGAGTTTGATGAGCAGCGCCGTCAAAAGCGCCACGGGCAACGACAGGAGCGCGCCCGTCAGCGCCACGGCGCGGTGGACGGCGACGCGCAGAGCGGCGCTGACGCGACCCTGCCTGCCGCGACCCGAAAAGATGAGCCATGACGGGCGAAGCATGTCGAGGTGGACGCGTCCCGTCAGTCGCTCGTAAAAGCTCGCGCACTCCTCAATCGCCACGTTGCCCGACAGACTCAAATCCAGAAGCTGACGGACGGGAAATTGTCCGCGCCGCTCGCCCATCGCCACGATGATGCGGTTGACGCCCTCGCGCCGCACGACCTCGCTCATCTCCGCGTTGGTGCCGAGCACGCGCGGATTGAGAATGCTCTGGCCGACGAGTTCGGGCCGGTTGTCCACGAAGCCGACGATGCGGTAGCCGGCGTCGCGGCGCTCTAAGACCTCACGCGCGATTTCGATGGCCTCGTCGCCGGAGCCGACGATCAGAATGCGCTCGCCCATGTTCGGGTGGCCGAGCAGCCAGTGAATCGAGATTCTCCACCCGACCATCAACGTGAGCGCGAGCGGCAGCGCGATCAGCGAGACGCCCCGCCCGATGAGCAGCACCGGCGCGAGATAGATGAGCAGCGCCAGCGCGATCCACGCCAGACCCAGCGCCTGTATGAGCCGCAGAACCAGCTCGCGCCGGTCGTGCATCACCACGAAATCGTAGAGGTCGTAGAGGTAGAACGTCGCAAGGCAGAGCGCGGCGGCGAGCGCGGCCTTCTGGAAGCCGTACTTGACGTTCAACTCGTAGTAGGCGTCGTCCGGCCCGAAGCGGATGTAAGCGGCGGCCACCACCGCGCCGAAGACGAGCAGCGCCTCGGCGATGATGAGCAGCACGGTCCGGCTGTTGAAGCGCGTCGGACTCACAAGACTCTACCTTCCTTGCTTCGGCATCCGCCCGAACGTCGGCGGACTATTTTGCGCGGCCCTATTCTTTCCCGGCGGGTTCGTCGTGGCCGCCCGCCGCGGCGGTTGCAGCTTCATCCTGCCGTTTGTAGCGCCGCCGCGTGTAGTAGTAATTCGACTCGTTCAAAACCTCGTCCGAGCAGTTCAGGACGACGCCGAGGAGCCGCTCGCGCGCGACGGGTTCGAGCACTCGTTCGAGTTCGGCGTAGCGCGTCTTGTTCGCGCGCGCGACAATCAAGGCGCTGTCGGCGCGGCTGATGAGCATCGTGGCGTCGGTGAAGATCGAGAGCGGCGGCGCGTCAATGATGATGTAATCGAACATCCGCCGCGCCGCGGCCAAGACGGCGCTGAATTTCGGCCCTGATAGCATCTCCGCCACGTCGTCGCGGACAGAGCCGCCGGGCAGTAGGTACAGGCCCGCCGGTTCGAGCCGCAGGATTGTTTCCTCCAGCGTCGCCTCGCCGGCGAGCACTTCCGAGAGTCCGACCGGAGCCTCGATGCCGAGATAATCGTCGGCGGAAGGGTTTCTGAGATCGCCGTCTATCAGAAGCGCACGCACGCCGTCGGTCTGCGCCAACAGCCATGAGAGGTTGAGCGCGGTGAGCGTCTTCCCCTCCATGATCCCGGCGCTCGTGATAACGAACGCCTGCATTTTTTTGCGCTCGCCCGCGTGCAGCACGCGCGTCCGTAAACTACGGTAACGCTCGGCGTGCGCGGAGCGCGGCGAAGTGATGGCGACGAGATGAGGTTCGACGCGCGCGGCGGAAATCTCCACGGTGAAGAAATCCGGCGTGCGCGCCGAACCGGCAGCGCCCAAAGTTGCCCCGGCCTCACGCGGAGCCTGCCCGCCGGGGAGTGCCGACCCGACCGGTAGCCCGGTGTGCCCAGTGGACGCTGAAGCGTGCGCCGTCTCCGGCGCTTTAAAGTGTGCCGCGGACTCAAGCAGAAATTCCGGCGCGGTGTCCGCCACGGGCGCGTCTCCGGCGGCGGTATGCGCGCCGTTCCGCTTCGCAGCCGCGGGCGCGCCGCCGTTCTTCCCGCGCCGCGACGGCGAAGAATCACCCCCGCGCGCCTTCGCGCCGTTTGTGCCGTTCGCGCCGTTCGTCGCCTTCGCTTCGGCGGCGCGCTTGAGTGCGTCGTAAACTCTGCCCATCACGAATCTCCCTTGTCATCCCAGCGGTTGAACGCGCGACTGAGGTCGTCCACGTCCGGCGTCTCGGCGCCCGCGTCTCCGCTGACTTCAAACTCGCGCTCGATCTCGCGCTCCTCGCGCGCGACAGAGGCGCCCGCGACGCCTTTACGCGACTCATCCTCGGCGCCCGCGCCCGCCATCCACAGTTCGGCGCGTCCCGCCGGGCTAAAGATGCGTGCGGATTTTTCGCGCTCCTCGCCGGTCTGGAGGCCGCGCTGCCCGCCCGGCAATAGGTCGAATGTCTCGGCTACCTCTTCGATGATCGAACGGTCAATCACTTCGACGCCCGCGGCGAAGCCCGCGAGCAGTGCGTTGTCGCAGAGATTGTTGATCTGGCGCGGGATGCCTTCGGAGCAACGGAAGATGAAGTCAACCGCGCTTGAGGTGAACACGTCCGTGCGGTCGGCGCCCGCCGCCAGCAGGCGCGAGGCGATATAACGCTCGGTCTCCTCGATGTTCGGCAGCGCTCTGATCTCGCAGCGGAGGGCGATGCGTTGTTTCAGTTGCCGGAGGTCGCGGTCGTTCAGCACGCCGCGCAGTTCGGGCTGTCCCGTGAGGATGATCTGCAACTGCTTCGCCGAGTCGGACTCGTAATTCGAGAGCAGGCGAATCTCTTCGAGCACCGCCGGAGAGAGGCCGTGCGCCTCGTCAATGATGAGCACGGTACGCAAACCGCGCGCGTGGCGCGACTCTAAAACTTCGCCGAGCTTGATGAGAAGCTCCGACTTGTTCTCCCAGTTCGGCACGTCGAGCAGTCGCGGCGAGGAGATGTACTGGTAGAACTCCGAGACGGTCATGCGCGGGTTGAAGATGTAGGCGACGAGCACCGTGCGGTCGAGCCGCTGCATGATCCAGCGCAGCATCGTCGTCTTGCCCGTGCCGACCTCGCCGGTGACGACGATCAATCCCTTCCCGCTCTCGATGCCGTAGTGCAGGTTCGCCATCGCCTCGGCGTGCGACGGCGTGAAGTAGATAAAGCGCGGGTCGGGCGTCAACGCGAAGGGCAGTTCTTTCAGTCCGTAGAAGTCGAGATACATCTTCTTTAACTCCGGGTTAGCAGGCGACGAGATGTGGCGACACAGCGTTGTGGATAGCGGCGGCAGGGATTTTAACGCGGAGGACGCGGAGGACACGGAGCAGGCGCAGCGCACGCGGAGGGTTCGAGCCTCCGTGACCTCCGCGATTTCTCCGCGTCCTCCGCGTTAAGCTCCGACCTGCCATAATGCTCAAGCCTCGTCTCTCCAAGCAACTCTCTTATCCCTTCGAAGCAAACAACTCCATCACGTGCGTCAGCCGCAAAAGAATGATGAGCGCGGGAACGCTGAAGACGGCGAAGGCCACGCCGGCGAAGGCGAAGGCGGTGCGACGGGCTTTGAGGCGGCGCTGCTCGCGCGCCGTCAGCATGTTCGGCAGCGTCACCAGTACGGGCAGGCCCGTGTAGTGCGCCGCGTCCTCGCTCGTCTGGATCGTCAGGAGACGCGGCACCTCGAAGAAGGCGGCGAGCAGCAGACCCACCCCCAGCCCCGCGCACAGACCGAGCGCGGCAAGCAGCAGCCGGTTCGGCGCGACGGCCTGTTCGGGCAGGTTCGCCGCGTCTATCACCGCGATGGTCTCGCCCTGCGCGTTTTGCGCCACGCCCGCGATGATGTCGGCCTTCCCCTTCTGCTCGAGGAGGTCATCGTGGACGGTCTTCTTCGACAGATATTCGCGGTTGATGGCCTCCAGTTCGACCGTCGTGTTGGGCACGCCGTTGAGACGGCGGTCAATGTCGGCAATCTGGCTTTCGGACACGATCAGCCGTTTTTCCAGCGCGGCGGTCTGCGCGTTGACGGCTTGCAACTCGTACTTGTTGGTATTCAGGCGCGGGTCAATCTGGGATTCGAGTTTTTTACGCTTCTCCTCGACCTTCCCCTTCGTTTCGGCGACCATATCGTCCATGGCGCGCTGGACGGTAGCGATCTCGGCCTGCTTGGAGACTACGTCCGGGTGCTTCGGCTTGTACACGGCCAGAAGTTCTTCGCGCTTCGACTCAAGCTCGGCCTTGCGCTTGACCAGTTCGGCGTAGGCGAGTGTCTGTTTAGGATCGCCGACCTGCTCGGAGACGTTATTGATTTCCTGCTCGCGCTGCTTCTCCAGATCGGCGCGCTGTGTGCCCAACATGGTGCTGCGTTCGCGCAAAACCGCGACCGAGGCCATGATGCCCTTCTGCTCTTCACGCAGGCCGGCGAGTTGGCCGACCAGCGCGTCCATGCTGGCGGGCAGGCTTTCCCGGTTCGCCATCATCACCTTGAGCCGTTCGCGGTCTATGGCGTCGAGATCGTCTTTGGCCTGCTGAAGTCTCTGCTCGAAGAACTGCAAGGTCTGCGTCGCGCCCTTCTGCGCGTCGCCCGTCTGGGCGTCAATGTACTTCGAGGCGAGCGTCGCCGTGACGGCCTGCGTGGTGCGCGGGTCGGGGCCGCGGAAGGAAAGATAAAAGCCGTTGGTGATGTCGTCGCGGGTCTGGTTGATCTCGACGCGCACGTCCCGCGTCCGCATCCGCTCGACGAGCAGGTCCATCGGTTCGCCCCGGCTCCGCTCGCGCGCGTAGAGTCCGTAGCGCTCGATCAGTGGTTCGAGCGAGCTGCGGCTCGTCACCTCCTGCCCGATGTTGTTGATGCGGATCGTAAGGTCGCTGTCCGAGAGCTGCGGCACGACGGAGGTCGAGATGCTCGCCGGCCTCACCGTCAACAGCGTCGTGGACTCGTAGACGTTCGGCAGTTTCCACACCACGTACCCGACGGCCAGCGTCACCGCCAACGTCGGCAGCACGATCATCCACTTCCGCCGCCAGAGCATCTGCGCGTATTCGCTCGGCTTCCGCTGTCTGAATTCAACACTCATTGTCGCAACTCCGTTGCGAAAGGATGAGGGATGAGGGATAAAGGATGAATAAGAAAACGCTCAACGCGCGTTGAATCTTTTTTCATCCCTCATCCCTCATCCCTCATCCCTTCTTTAAAGACTGTCCAGCGTCCGCCGCGCCTCGTCGAGGGGCGTCGGGGTCGGAGGCTTGTCGGTGCGTTTCTCTTCGGCGGCGGCGAGTTGGAGGCACTTCTGTAGCTCCGCGCGCGCGCGCGCCTTGTCGCCTTTGGCCGCGAGCGCCATGCCGAGATGGAAACGATAGAGCGAGTTGTCGCCGCCGAGTTTGGCGGCGCTCTTCACCGCCTTGTCGAGCTGCTCGACCGCCGCCGGGTGCAGACCCTTCTTGTAGTAGACCCAGCCGAGCGTGTCGGCGAAACCGGGGTTGTCCGGATAGCGGCGGACGACATCCTGCGCGAGGCGCATCGCCTCGTCGGGGTTGCCGCGCCCGTGGTCGGCGTAGAGCATGGCGAGGTTGTTGGCGGCGATAGCTTCGTCCGGTTTGACGGAGAGCGCACGGCGGTAGAAAGTCTCCGCCGCGTCGAGGTTCTTGCGCCCCGATTCGATGAGGCCGATGTTGCGATAGGCGTCCGCGTCGTCTGGCCGCCGCTCAGTGATCTTGCTGTATTGCGCGACCGCATCGTCGGGGCGCTGCTGCGCGAAGTAGATTTCTGCGAGCGCCGAGTAGGCGGCGATGTAATCGGGGTCAACCTCGATGGCGCGGCGGAACGCCTCCTCGGCCCGTTGCGGGTCGGGCGGCTGCGCGTCGTTGCCGAGGCGATAAGCGGAGCCGCGCAGAAAATGGAGTTGCGCGTTCTGTGGCTGCTCGCTGATGAGTTGCTCGATGCGCGAGCGGGCAACGTCGAGACGTTTCTCGATATTCGAGAGGTTGATGAAGGCGTTGACGGCCTGAAAGTTCGCGCGGTCGAGCGAGAGAGCGCGCTCGACGTGCTGCATCGCCTCGTCGCGTTTGCCTTCCTCGAAGGCCGCGTCGGCGAGGTTGATATATGGCACGGGCGAGTTGGGCGAGACGTTGCGCGCGGCCTCGAAATCGGCGCGCGCCGCCGCCCCTTGCTTGAGCCGGAGGCTGGCCTTGCCACGCAGGATGAGCGCGTTCGATCTCACTTCGGCGAGAATCTGCGGCGTCTGATCGTCGCTCGGCGCGACTTGAGAGAGACGACCGAGAAGTTCGTCCGCCTGTCGCTTCGCGCCCGCCGCGTCGCCGGAGTCGAGACTGATCTGAATCTGGATGAGCTTGCCCGGCAAAAAGTTCGGGTGGTACCGCTCAAGCTCGCCCGCCCGCGCGCGCGCCTGTTCGAGTTGACCGTCGCGGTAGAGCGCGTCGGACATAAAGTAGAGGCCGAGGCGCGCCCGCGGTTCCTGATCGAGCACGGTCTTCAGGTCGGCCAGCGCCTCCTTTACCTTGCCCGCGCCGAGGCGCATCCGCGCGCGCAGAAAGAGCGCGTCCATGTCGCGCTCGTTGCGCTTCAGCAGTTCGGCGATTTCCGCGTCGGCGCTTTTCGTGTCGCCGCGCTGAAGACTGATCTCGCCGAGACGGTAGCGGCCCCGCGCGTAGTCGGGCGCGAGTTTGACGACCTCCTGATAGAGCGCAGCCGCTTCGTCGAAGCGACCGACCGTCGCGTAGTAATCGGCGAGGCGGGCTTTGCCTTCGGGCTTGTCCCAGTCAAGCTGCGCCCACGCCTTGTAAGCCTCTTCCGCTTTGTCGAGCCGGTTGTTGACGAGGTAGAAGCTGGCGAGCACCCAGCGCACGTCGCGGTTTTCCGGGTCAACTTCGGCGGCCCGGCGGAAATGAGCTTCGGCCTCGTCCGTCCGCTTCGTCCGCGCGAGGAACTTCGCCAGTTCGACGTGCGCGAGCGACGAGCGGTCGTTGATCGAGATGGCCTGTTTGAAAACGGCTTCGGCCTCGGCGAGTTTGTTCGTTTGGAGGTAGAAGTTCGCCAGCCCGATGTGCGACTCGATGCGTTCGGGGCTGAGGCTGATGGCGTATTTGAGCTTGGCGAGCGCCGCTTCGTCATTGCCTTTCAGGTGCAGAACGTTCGCCATCAAAATCTGGCCGTCTATGTTCTTCTCGTCCCGCGTCAGAATCTCGTTCGCCAGCCGCTCGGCCTCGGTGAGATACTCCTGATTTTTCTGCCGTTCGTAGCCGATGATATAAGCGTTGGCGAGTTTGACGCGCGCGAGCGAGTTTGACGGGTCGAGCCGCACGGTCTTCTGTAACTCTTCGAGCGCCTCGACGGCGCGGCCCAGTTGCTCGTAAGACTGCGCGAGTCCCCAGTGGGCGGCGGCCAGATTGTCGTCAATCTGGATGGCGTTGCGGAACTCCAAAGCGGCCTCGTGCCACTTGCGCTCCTTCAGATAGGCTTCGCCGCGGCTGACGTGTTCGACTTTCGCTATTTCGGGATTCGAGCAGGCAACCGCGAACGCGGCGCAGAGGGTAACGACAACCAGCAGAAACGCGCGGACACTCCGCGCGCGGGGGCGCTCTTGACGATTCATCTGACAGGCACTCCTTGCTTGGTACAGGCAGCCTCTTCGGTGGCGAAACCGGGGCACGGGTTCGCGGCCTAAAGGTTGCCGTCTGTGATTGGTCGTCGCGGAGCGTGGCGGCGGGCAATGCCGCTAGCGGCTTCCGCGACAACCTAATCCTAACACGAAGCCGGTTGGTCAAGTTCAAGAAAAACGCTTCCGGCTCGCCGCGCGGGGCAGGCGCGACGCCTTTAGCTGAGGTTACCAACTCTGGCTTTTCAAACTCCCGCCCCCAAATCTCTTCGGGAGCAACAGTGTCTAAAGATACTTAATCCGCGCTAATTTCCCGGAAAACCTCTTAAATCCCATCCGGTATCCGGTCGCGCCTTAGTCTGGCACGTAGGACGAGAGTTGCGGCGCAACCTCGGCGGCGAAGCCGAGCGCGGCGTCAACCGCCGCCTGCTCGGAGCCGTTCACGGGCACGAGCAGGCGCACCATCGCGCCATCGGAGCGGCGCCGTCCGATGCTGTCGAGCACGGTGTAGACCTTGTCTACGTACTCGCTCGCCACGGCGCGGCCACGGCCCTGATACCAGTAGACGAGAAGCTGGCTCTCGCCGCCATGCTTGATCCAGTAGCGGTTGGCCTCGAAGGCCGGTGAGCCGTCCGCCGGGTTGATGGTGACGGTGGAGGGGTCGGTCAACTCCCATCCCGAACCGGGCAGGCAGTTGAGCGGGCTGTGGTAGGTCGCGCCGATGCGCTGCGTGCGGTAGTAACCGATGTAGAGTGAAGCCGCGCGACCGTCCGTCGTCGCGTAGTCGCGCGAGACGTAGTCGTCCGCGCGCAGGACGGCCTCGGTTGCCGCGTCAAAGCGCGCGTCCGGGCCAAGCCTGCGCCACGCGCCCACCTCTTCGGGGAACTCCTTCAGCGCGCGCCGCTCGACGCGCGCCTCGCCCGCACGCTCCCACACGTGGATCAGCACGCCGCCCGCGACGAGCAACGCGAACAGCAACCAGAAATGTTTCTGCGTCTTCATAACAGCACGTCTCAGGAATTTTTCGCGCCAATGATAGGCGACATCGCCGCCGAAGGCGCACCCCCGATCCCGCCTGCTTCCGCGCCGGTCGCACTCGCATTCGCCGGTTCGACGGGCGACGCGGCAGACGGCGTCCGGACGCTGGCGTGTTCACCACCGCCACGCCCGCCACGTCCGCCCGGCGCCAGACGGTCGAGGAGCCACCCAACGGCGAAGAGCAGCAGGAAGGCGACGATGTAGACCACCCAGCCGGAGAAGGAGTGAAAAAAGCCATCGGCCACTTCCGTCCCGTAGAAGCGCGCCAGTACGCCCGTCCCGCTCACGCGCGCGGCGTTGGTCACGATGGCGATGGGTATGGCGGAGACGACGATGATCCAGAACCGCCAGAACGCCCAGTTCCGCAACCTGAATCCCGCGCGACCGCCGCCTGTCCCGCCGGAGTCATGGCGCGCGGGCGAAGTGAAGTAAGCGAAGACGACGGCCAGCGTCACCAGCGTCATCAACGAGCGGATGCCGCTACAGGCTTCGACCACTTCGAGCTTCTTGGTCGTTGCCGAGTTGAGCGGCATCAACTCGATGACGTTGCCCTGCCGCAGCACCGGAATGTCGAACTGCCGCATCGTCCAGACGGCGACGCGCGACGCGAAGAGCTGAAGCGGGAAGGCGACCTTGTTGAAAATGATGGCCGGGATCGGGATGGCGAGGAGCAAGAGAAAGAGCGGCACGAGGACGAGCCGCAGCAACCTGAACCCCCAGAAGTAGACGACGACGCCCCCCAGCAGCAGCACGAGCGACGTGCGTTGCGTGAAGATTTCGGCCCCCGCCGTCCCCACCCACAACGCCGCGAGCGCCGCGACGATAGCCGCCCCGCCCCACCAGAGCGAAGGTCGCTTCGGCTCCCCGGCAAGCCGACCGCGTTCCACCCACAGGATGTAACCGATGACGAACGGAATCAGCAGCCCGTGCGAATAGTTCTCATCCTCCCACCAGAACGCCGCCAGCCGCGCGAGCACGCCCGCATAGGCGAACGCAATCGCGGCGGCAATCAGGACTGGTTTCCAAATGTTCCGCGGGAGGGGACGATCCATTGGGGTTTACCGGGTGACAGCGAGATCGGCGTCCGTAGACGGAAAGTGATAAGCACGCGCGCGCGAAAGCCGGGGGCACGCCATATCCGCGCCTTTAGAGATTAGCGCAAACGCCGCCGGGCGGGCAATCTATAAATAAAGGTAAAAGTAAAAAAGCAAAAGTGGAAGACGCAGGCGTCGCTGCCCACGTCTTCCACTGTTGCCTTTTACTTTTTCGCTTGACTCAGGCTCCGCGCGCGGTGGTGGCGTCATCCGTGGCGAGCAGGCTGCGGAGCATCCACGCGGTCTTCTCGTGGATTTGCATGCGCTCGGTCAGCAGGTCGGCGGTCGGCGCGTCGTTCGCATCCTCGGCGGTGATGAAAACGGAGCGGGCCGTGCGCGCCACCGTCTCCTGACCCTCGACGAGTTGGCGGATCATCTCTTCGGCGGAGGGCACGCCGTCGGCCTCTTTGATCGCCGTGAGTGTGGAAAACTCTTTGTACGAACCCGGCGAGGGGAAACCCAACGCGCGGATGCGTTCGGCGATCAGGTCGCCCGCCGTCCACAGTTCGTTGTACTGTTGCTCGAACATCAGGTGCAGCGTCTGGAACATCGGCCCCGTCACGTTCCAGTGAAAGTTGTGTGTCTTCAGATAGAGCGTGAAGGTGTCCGCCAGCAGGCGCGACAATCCGTCGGCGATCTCGCGGCGGTCTTTCTCTTCGATGCCGATGTCAATGGGCATGGCCTTGACTTCGGCCCCCGTCTTACTTCCCATGATTTGAAATTTCCTCCCTTTGCGTTTAGCTTAGTTACCCTTCGGTTGACAGTCAACCGTCCGCGCGCCTCCGGGCACGTCCAGCGGGGTTAAATTTCGAGCGGCGCGCCGCCCCGGAGAGAGAAGCAGCTTGACGCACATCCTCGGCATCTCGGCCTATTACCACGACTCGGCGGCGTGTCTGTTGCGCGACGGCGAGATCGTGGCCGCCGCGCAAGAGGAGCGCTTCACGCGCCGGAAGCACGACCCGCGCTTTCCGGCCTCGGCGGTGGAGTTCTGTCTCAACCGGGGCGGCATCTCGCCCGCCGAACTGGATTACGTCGCCTTCTATGACAAACCGCTGTTGAAGTTCGAGCGTCTGCTCGAAACCTATATTGACTACGCGCCGCGCGGCCTGCGCTCGTTTTTGATGGCGATGCCGGTGTGGCTCAAGCAGAAGCTCTGGATACGCGAACAGGTCGCGGAGCGCGCGGGCTTTGACGGTAAAGTTTTATTCACCGAGCATCACGAATCGCACGCGGCCTCGGCCTTCTTCCCGTCGCCGTTCGAACGCGCGGCGGTGCTCACGATGGACGGAGTGGGCGAGTGGGCGACTTCGTCCTACGGCTACGGGCGCGGCAACGAGTTGCACCTGTTGAAGGAGCTTCACTTTCCGCACAGTCTGGGGATGCTCTACTCGGCCTTCACCTACTACACGGGTTTTCGCGTCAACTCCGGCGAGTACAAAGTGATGGGCCTTGCGCCCTACGGCGAGCCGCGCTACGTGCGAACGATCCTCGATGAGTTGATTGATTTACGCGAAGACGGCTCGCTGCGTCTCAACATGAAGTATTTCAACTTCGCGTCGGGGCTGACGATGACAAGCCGGGCCTTCGACGAACTGTTCGGCGGGCCGCCGCGCAAGTCTGAAAGCGAGTTGACGCAGCGCGAGATGGACTTGGCGCGCTCCGTGCAGGAGGTGACGGAAGAGGCGATGCTGCGGATGGCGCGCCACGTCCACAGAGAGACGGGCGAGAAAAATTTATGTCTCGCGGGCGGCGTCGCCTTGAACTGCGTCGGTAACGGTCGGGTCTTGCGCGAAGGGCCGTTCGAGCGCGTGTGGATTCAGCCGGCGGCGGGCGACGCGGGCGGAAGCGTGGGCGCGGCGTTGTCGGTCTGGTATCAGTACCTCGGCCATGAACGCAATGTCGAGCGGGTGTGCGGCAGGCACGCGGACGGGATGCGCGGCTCGTACCTCGGCCCGGAATTTTCGGACGACGAGATCGAAGAGTTTTTATTGACGACGGGCGCGAGTTACCGGCGCGTCGGGCGCGAGGAGGTGGCGGATTACGCGGCGCGTCTGCTGGCGGAGGAGAAGGTCGTCGGGTGGTTTCAAGGGCGGATGGAGTTCGGGCCGCGTGCGTTGGGCGCGCGGAGCATTCTCGGCGACCCGCGTAGCCCTCGCACGCAGTCGCAGATGAACCTGAAGATCAAGTTCCGCGAATCGTTTCGTCCCTTTGCGCCGTCAGTCCCGCGCGAGCGCGTCCACGAGTATTTCGAGCTGGACGCGGACTCGCCCTATATGCTGCTGGTCGCGCCCGTGCGCGAAAGGTTGCGCGTCCCTCTGACGGAGGACGAGGAGAAGCTGTTCGGCATCGAGAAACTGAACGTGGTGCGCTCGACGATTCCCGCCGTCACGCACGTTGACTACACGGCGCGCGTCCAGACCGTGCGCCGCGAGGAGAACCCGCGCTACTACGACCTCCTCACCGCGTTCGATCAACTGACGGGCTGCCCCGTCGTCGTCAATACCTCTTTCAACGTGCGCGGCGAACCGATTGTGTGCACGCCCGCCGAAGCTTACGCCTGCTTCATGCGGACGGAGATGGACGCGCTCGTCATCGGAGATTTCGTGTTGCTGAAGGGCGAGCAGGGCGCGCGCGCGGAAGCCTCCGATACGGCGTGGCAGGAGGAGTTCCAGCTTGATTGACCCATCGCTGAATACGGACGACGCGGGACACGGGCGCGTCACGAATGAGCAGGCGCGCAAGACGGCGCTCGTCGTCGCCGCCGTGCTCGGTTTGATCGCCGCATGGAACTTTTATCGTGGACGGATGACGGCGGTCGCCGTGCTCGCCGGCATCGCGGCGACGCTCGTGCTCGTGGGGCTTTTCGTGCCGGTGGCGGCGCGTGGCTTCCACGTCTTCTGGATGCGCGTCGCCGCCGTGCTCGGCTATGTCAACAGCCGCGTGCTGCTCACGCTTTTGTACTATGGACTGTTCATGCCCTACGGCTTCATCTCGCGTCTCGTCCGCGACCCTTTGAGACGGCGCGGGGCGCGGCGGGAAAGCTACTGGGTCGAGCGCAAGGCGACGAGACAGGTGAAAGAGCAGTTTGAGCGTTTGTTTTAAGAAGCAATCAATTCGTCGGGAGATGACGTGATGAGTAAACTTTCGCTGGTCGCTGAAATCTGGATGTTTCTGCGGCAAAACAAGAAGCTGTGGCTGCTGCCGATCATTATCGTACTTCTGGTGATGAGCGTGCTGCTCATCTTCGCGCAGTCGTCGGCGCTTGCGCCGTTCATCTATACGATTTTTTAAGCGGCTCCGGGAGAATCTTCCCGGTCGCTCGCCTCGTCGAATCCCCGCGTTAACGTTTCCCGCCCGCCTCGCGTCTTAACGGTCGGAACGCCAATGCTCGAAGCGGAAACAGGCAGCGAACTCCTCTTCATGGTCGGGCCGGAACGCGCCGAGGCCGTGGAGGGCGGCGTGCGCCAAACGGCGGAGGCGGCTCTCGTCGAAGCCGTGAGGGCCGGCGACCGCGAAGCCTTCACGGAGCTTTACGAGTTGTACGCGCCGCTCGTGCACGGCCTCCTGTTGGCGCGCGTGCCTTACTGTGAAGTGGGCGATCTGGTGCAGGATGTGTTTCTCGTCGCCTTCAGGAAGCTGGGGAGTTTGCGCGACGGGTCGCGCTTCGGGCCGTGGGTGGCGATGATCGCGCGCAACCGCGCGGTTGATTACTACCGGCGCGCGCGCGCGACCGAGGAGCTTTCCGACGAACTCGCGCAAGAGGCGTGCGCCGCCCCGCGCGCCGAGGCGGAAGAGGCGCTTGAAATTATCCGTGCGCTGCCCGAAGCATACCGCGAGACGCTGACCCTGCGGCTGGTCGAAGGCATGACCGGGCCGGAGATCGCCGAGCGCACGGGCCTCCGGCCCGATTCGGTGAGGGTCAACCTGCATCGCGGGATGAAACTCCTGCGCGAAAGACTCGGATTGAAAGGTCGAGAAGTATGAGCGACTACCTGTGGGATGGGACGGGAGAGGTGGACGCGGAAGTGGAGCGGCTCGAAAAGCTGTTCGGCGGTTTACGCCACCCGCCGCGCGCGTTGGAGTTGCCGCCCGCCGCGCGCGTCGAACAAAAGCCGCGCCTGCTCTTCAACCGGCCCGCGCTGGCGGCGGCG
>JBGTBQ010000038.1:0-43077 GCA_041749275.1 Pyrinomonadaceae bacterium
TGATCGGGTGCGTGCGCGCCGCGACGCGGTTGCGCCGCAGCCGTGGCTCGGCGTGCGCGGCGACGCCGCCTTCAAAGCTCCGCTCACGGCATGGGTCAACCATGGTTGGAAACCGGAGTCGGCCCAGCCCTTGATAGATGATCGCAAAGGAGTCCTACTGACTTCGGTAGCGCCGGGCACACCCGCTTTCGAATCCGGCCTGCGCCCCGGCGACGTGATCGCACGCATCGGTGAGCGCGAGGTGGCTGGGGTCGAAGACTTGACGATGCTGCTTAAACAAGCGGGCGTCGGTTCGACCGTCAACTTCACCATCCTGCGTGCGTCAACCCCGACGCCGTTCGAGTTGCCCGTCATCCTGAGCGGCGTGGCGAACCCCGTCGTCGCTACTTTTGAGGCGGAGATGCGTGCGGCGCGGAGCAAGGTTTCCGAGGCGCGCACGGAGATTAGCGTTGTCAGAGAAGAGGAGCGGCGTTTGCGTGCGGCGGAGCCTGCGGCGGAGCGGTACGCGGCGACGCTCGCCGAACTCGCGGCGCGCGGTCGAAAGGCCGAACGGCAGTTGACGCTCGCGTTGACGCAACAGGCGGAGGCCGAAATGCGTGTCGCCCAAACGCGAGCGCGTCTGCTGAGTCCGGGATTTTCATCAACCACGTCTCCCGGAGGATTTATGGCGGTGCGACCACTTCGCGCCTCTGGCCTCGAAGTGATCGGCCTCACGCACCGCGGCGCCTCGCAACTGGGCGCGAGGGGCGGCCTGCTCGTCGTCTCCGTCCTCCCCGGCAGCGCCGCCGAGCAGGTGGGTATCCGCGGCGGCGATGTCATCGAAACCGCCGCCGGTAAGCCGTTTTCTCAAGCTGAACTACGCGGCATTCTCAACCGCACGACCACGCCGCGAATCGCCCTCGGCGTTGTTCGCGGGACGACGAAATTGACCGTCCTGCTGCCCCTCAACGAGTAATTTGTCACGAAGCCGCGGAGGAAGTAGAAAAGAAGGATGGTTGATGAGAAGGGAGCTTTGATCGGTCAAGGCTCCCTTCTCATCAACCATCCTTTCCTGCTTTTTCTCCGTGGCTCCGTGGCCTCGTGGCTAATCTCTCTTTTTCACTCAGGCGTTCATCTGTGCTAATCTTGTCCCACTTACCGTTCTTGGCGTCGAATCGAAAAAAGGAATCTTTATCTCGTAACTCATGCTGCAAGAGGCCGTCAGGTATTACCACCAGTTGCTTGAGCAGAGCGAGCTGGCCGACTCGTCCCGGCAGATGCTCGATGAGGGGCTGGAACGCGCCAAGTTAATCTTCGGGGGGCGTCGGCTGTCGCCCTATCTACGCCCACACTTCGTCACTGAAACGGACTTCGCTCGCATCAGCAAAATCTGCGAGACGGTCTGGGGCGCGATCCAGAAAGTAAAAGACGCTGCCGTCCGGGATGAGACGCTGCTCGACGAACTGGGCATCACCGAGATCGAGCGCGAACTGGTTAAGATTGACCCCGGTTACACAGCCGTCTCGCCCACCGCGCGGCTCGACTCTTTTCTCATCGAAGACGACTACAACTTCGTCGAGCTGAACGGCGAAAGCCCCGCGGGCGTCGCCTACGCCGACGCGGCCTACGAAATCTTCGCGCGCCTCCCCGTGATGCAACGCTTCGGCGAGAAGTACAACCTGCGCCGTTTCCACGGTCGCCCGCTGATGCTCGGCGCTTTACTCGACGCATACCTAGAGTTTTTAGGCCGCCAGCCCGAACGCAAACCCCACATCGCCATCGTTGACTTCAAAGGATTGCCGACGCAGAAAGAGTTCGAACTGTTCAACGAATATTTCGAGAGCGAGGGATACCCATCGAAAGTTTGCGCGCCGGAGGAACTGGAATTCTCCGGCGGACGCCTACGCTGCGGCGATTTCGAGATTGATATTGTTTACAAACGACTCCTCGTCAACGAGTATCTCCCCGTCATGGGAGAGCACTCGGCGCTGCTCGACGCCTATCGCGCGCGCGCCGTCTGCATGGTCAACAGCTTTCGCTCGAAGTTGATCCATAAGAAGGCGCTTTTCGCCGTGCTGACGAACGAGCATTATGCGTCGCTCTTCGACGCCGACGAACGCGCGGCGATTGCGAAACACGTTCCGTGGACACGAAAGGTACGCGCCGGAAAAACGGAGAAAGACGGCGAGACGATAGACCTGCTCGAATATATCGCCGAGAATCGCTCGCGCCTCGTCCTCAAGCCAAACGACGATTACGGCGGGCACGGCATCTACATCGGTTGGAGTGACGACGTTATTACTTGGGAGGAAGCGCTCAGGAGCGCGCTTGCCAACGGTGACTACCTCGTGCAAGAGCGGGTGCGAACCGCGCGTGAAACCTTTCCCGCGTTGCTGGATGACGGCTCCGTCGTCTTCTCCGAGCAACTCGTTGATCTCGACCCGCTGCTCTTCAACGGTAAGGTCGGCTCCGCTTTTACGCGCCTCTCATCAACGGAACTCGCCAACGTCTCGTCAGGCGGCGGGATGGTGCCGACGTTCATCATCAGCGAGAAAAGCTGAAGCCGGACTGTGGAGTTGCATAATGAACTTCGTCAACAGCCAAACGCCACAGGATGAGCGCCGGCAGTACGAGCGTTCGCGCCTCATCATTGATGTTTTTTTCAACGGTCAGGACCTCACGGGCGTCGCCAGCACGAAAGACATCAGCCTTGGCGGCCTTTACATGAATACGACGGCGGAGGTGCCCGAAGGTTCGCTGCTCACGCTCCGCATTCCGGTTGAGGGGCGCGACATCGTCTGCAATGCCGAAGTCGTCTATAGCAATCCGGGCCGCGGCATCGGGGTGAGATTTCAGGGGCTGGCGGAAGATGACCGTGCGTTTCTTGAAACAGAGTTAGCCGATAGTTGATCCGCGACAGGCATAGTTTTCTGGCAGGGAGAAAAGTCCATGACCCCCGAAAAATTTACTCTCGGCATCGAAGAAGAGTTCCAGATCGTTGATCCCCAGACCCGAGAGCTGAAGTCGCACATCGTCGAAATTCTGGAGCAGGGCAAGATGCTGCTGGGCGAGCAAGTCAAGCCCGAGATGATCCAGTCACAGGTGGAGGTCGGCACGGGCATCTGCCGCAACATCGCGGAGGCGCGCGCCGACATCACGCGGCTGCGTACCATCGTCTCGTGGCTTGCTCGTCAGAAGGGGCTGGCGATTGTCGCCGCTTCGACCCACCCCATCTCACACTGGAAGGAGCAGCTAATCACCGACGATCCGCATTACCGCTTGCTCATCGAAGAGCTACAGATGGTCGCCAGCTCGCTGCTCATCTTCGGCCTCCACGTCCACGTCGGGATGCCCGACCGCGAGCGCCAGATTCACATTATGAACGCCGCGCGCTACTTCCTGCCGCACGTGCTGGCGCTCTCCACCTCGTCGCCCTTCTGGCTCGGCGTCAACACGGGACTGAAGTCGTACCGCTCCGAGGTCTTCAAAAAATTCCCGCGCACGGACATCCCCGACCACTTCGACTCATACTCCTCGTTCGAGCGCTATGTCGAGCTACTATTAAAGACGAACAGCATCGGCAACCCGAAAAAAATCTGGTGGGACGTGCGACCGCACCCCTTCTTCCCGACGCTGGAGTTCCGCGTCTGCGACATCCCGACGCGCGTTGACGACACCATTGCCATCGCCGCGCTCTTTCAGGCCATCGTCGCTAAACTCGACCGCCTGATCGAAAAGAACCTCGGTTTCCGGCTCTACCGGCGGATGCTGATACAGGAGAATAAGTGGCGCGCGGTGCGCTATGGGCTGGATGGCAAGCTGATAGACTTCGGCAAGCAGAAAGAGGTGCCCGTGCGCGACCTCATCCACGAACTCCTCGAATTCGTGGACGACGTGCTCGACGATCTCGACTCGCGCAAGGAGGTCGAGCACATCCACACGATTCTCGAACGCGGCACCTCCGCCGATGAACAGTTGCAGGTCTTCCGCGAGACGGGCAATCTGCAAGCGGTGGTTGACATGTTGATCGAACGGACAATTGAAAACGTTCCGGCGGAATGGACGGGCGGCCCGGCTGTGCCGGCTGTGCCGGCGAGCTAAAACGATAACAGTAGCCGCCTGCTTATTCGTTGTCGAAAAGCCGGCACGAGTATGTCTTGAACGCCAGCCAGACCTCCTTGCCGACCGTCAATCCTAACTCCCTGACCGACAGCCGCGTGACGCTTGCCGCCCACTCGACACCGCCCCGGACGCGCACCAGCGTCTGATCGCCGCGTTCTTCGAGCGCGCTCACTGTGCCCGCGAGTATGTTCCGCGCGGAAACCGATTGTGGGCGCACGGTTGCCAGCAGTATGTCTCCGGAACGTATGGCGACCGTGACGCGCTCGCCCGCATCCTTACCACCAAGCGGCACTTCCACACGGCACACTCCTTCGACGCTTTCGCCAAGCTCCACGACCATCGTCCCGCCGCTGGCGTCTCTGCTGATAACGATGCCATCGAAGATATTCTCGACGCCGGTCAGTCGGGCGATGCTGGCTTTCACCGGCGCACCGAAAACTTCAACCGGCTCGCCCGCCGCCACCACCCGGCCTCGCTCAAAGACGTAAGCTCGTTCTCCGAGTGCAAGCGCCTCGTCGCGGCTGTGGGTCACGTAGACGATTGGCAGGCGCATCTCGCTGTTCATCTTTTTCAAATCGCCGATGATCTCAAGCTTGACGACTTCATCGAGCGCGGAGAGTGGTTCGTCGAGCAACAGGAAACGAGGATTTGTCGCCAGTGCGCGCGCCAGTGCCACGCGCTGCGCCTCTCCGCCGGAAATGTTTCGAGGCAAGCGTTGCGCTGTGTGGCCGACACCGAACTTCCGCAACAGGTCGAGAGCCAACGCTCGCCGCTCGGCTCGCGCGAGGTGTGTGACGGGGAATTCGACGTTGGCGAGCGCGTCGAGGTGCGGGAACAACGCGAGATGCTGAAACACATAGCCCGCGCGCCTGCGACGGATTGGCAGGTTGATCCGTTGCCCGGAATCGAAAAGCGTCTCCTCACCAATTTTAATCATACCGGAGTCAGGGCGGACGAGTCCGGCGATTGATTTGAGAGTCAGAGTCTTGCCCGAACCTGATGCGCCGAAAAGTACCGTCACGCCGGGCGGGAAGTAAATATCTACATTGAGCATGAAACCGCTCGCGTCCGCCTCAACGTGGTCGCCGTGAGTCGGTGTGCTCAGTGAACTGTCAGCGAACTCTTTTATGATTTTGACGGAGAGCATCAACGCTGTCCCGGAGCCGTAAGGCGGTTCGTCGTGTAAAGGATGACGAAGGCGACGGCGGAGAGGATGAAGACGAGCGTGAGCGCGAGGGCGTCGCGCCCTGATTGGGCGGCGTCGTAGATGGCGACCGCCGCCGTCTGTGTGCGTCCGGGGATGTTGCCGGCGACCATCAGCGTGGCGCCGAAGTCGCCGAGGGCGCGCGCGAAGGCGAGCATCGCCGCCGCGACGACACCGCGCGAGGCGAGCGGCAGCGTCACGCGCCGGAAGACCTCCCACTCGGACTTGCCGAGTGTCCGCGCCGCATCTTCGAGATCAGTGTCCACGGCAGCGAACGCCGCGCGGGCGGTCTTCACGACGAGCGGGAGCGCGCCGACGGATGCGGCGACGACCGCGCCCTGCCAAGTAAAGACGAGCGAACGGCCCGTCACGGCTTCGTACAACTGTCCGGCGGGGCTGCCGCGTCCGAGCAGGACGAGCAGGTAATAGCCAAGCACGGTCGGGGGTAGGACGAGCGGCAGCGTGACAAGGGCGTCGAGCGCCTCGCGCCCGCGAAAACGTTTCCGGGCCAGCACCCACGCGAGCGACACACCAACGCCCACGACCAAGAAGGTGGAAATGATTGCCACCCGCAGCGAGAGCAAGAGGGGAAACCAGTCAATCTCTCTCATCACCACTGGAAGATAGCACCGGCTCGGAAGGGCGGCAATAATCGCCGGGCATTGGAGTTCGGCAATCAAAGTTTGGCCGGGTTAAGATGAAGGTGCGTTACACGCAACGTCGAGGACGAGTGGATTCGGATTGATAAAAATAAAAAAACTGTTCGTAAAATCAGTAGCCCTCATGGTCTCTAGTTTGTTCATGGGGCAGGCAGGCTGCGCTCCGCGACAGCAGGACGCCGTGAGTCGAGACGAGATTGTCGTCGCCGCCGCGGCTAATCTGATCGAAGCTTTTGATGAGATCGGGAAGCGTTTTACGGCGAAGACCGGCGTTCGCGTCGTCAACAGCTTCGGCTCCACGACGGATTTGGCAAAGCAAATCGAGCACGGCGCCCCGTTCGACGTGTTCGCCGCCGCTGATATAAAGCACGTCGAAAGCTTGGAGCAGAAGGGTCTGCTCGCGGATAACTCGCGTGCGGTTTACGCGCGAGGGCGACTCGTGTTGTGGTTGCCGCGCGGGGTCGAGGCCGGGGTCGAGAGCTTAACAGACCTAACAGGTGCAAATGTTTCTCGAATCGCAATGGCGAAACCGGAGTTGGCTCCTTACGGCGAGGCGGCTGTCGAAGCGTTGCGGGCGCTGAACATTTGGGCGAGCATCGAGCAGAAAGTCGTCTACGCGCAGAACGTCGCACAGGCCAAACAGTTCGCGGCGACGGGGAACGCCGACGCCGCTTTTATCCCACGCTCGCTGTTGAAGTCAGCCGAAGGCAAAGTGATTGAGCAGGGCGCGGTTATTGAAATTAGCGGCGAACATCACAGACCGCTAGATCAGGCGCTCGGCATCGTCAGGGAGTCGAAGAAACAGGAGGCGGCGAGGAAGTTTGTGGATTTCGTCCTGAGCGACGAAGGACAAACTCTGCTCGAAAGTTACGGTTACGAGAAAGCAAAAAATCAGGGCGGTCGCCCACACTGATGTTACATCTCACGCCTTAGTTTTCATTTCGATGCACTAATGCCTCGCGCAGAAAGTTTTCGAAGAGGATGCGACCATCGCGCGATTCGATTTGATGCGACCACAGGGTGCGGCTGCTCGCTTCTTCCCGCAGGAGGCGGCGACGCTCCTCTCTGGAGAGATTGGGATTGACGCGTTGCTCGCGGCTGGCGTGCAAGTCCTGAAAAGATTTTTCGAGGTGGAACTGGACGGCATAGATGAGTTGTCCGCCGTCGCGCCGCACCATCATCTGATTCTTGCAGAGATAAGAGGTGGCGAGCAGTGTGAATCCTTCCGGCACGCGGTCGAGTTGCAGGCCGTGGTTCTGCCAGACGCGCAGAATACGTCCCTCTGTCGTGTAGTCCTGCCAGACACCCGACTCCGTGTCGTGGATGCCGTCGAAGATGGGGTCTTCGGGGTTGGTGATGCGGATAAAGCGGTATTGGTATTCGAACGAACGGCCCTCGCGCTGCTCGTGTTGCTCGCGGTTGTCGAGGGTGACGACGCGCGCGCCAAAGCAGAGGCCGAGGAGTTGATGACCGCCGCAGATGCCGAGGATGGGTGTCCGTGTTGCGCGGGCAAACTCGCCAAAACGCTCGATCATCGCGGGGTTGTAGTAATCGAAGTCGCTGAGTGTACCGCTCAGGACGATGGCGTCTGGATGGAATTCGGCGGCGGCCTCCACGGCCTCAGAGAGATGTGCGACCTTTGTTTCAGGGGCGTTGACGAGGCGGGTGATGTTGCCGAGGATGTTGTTGAGCGCAAGCTTGGAAATATAACGCTCGCGCTCCAGCCGCGCCTCGGCCTTCGCTCCCCACTCGTCGCGCGCACGGTCGGAGAGATCGGACTCGTCATGCAGCAGGTCGTTGACGACCAGCACACGCGCGTTCTCGACCCGCTTTTCAATTCTCTCGTAACGACAAAAGGTGCGCTGGTTGAACGGGAAGGGAAGCGGTTCCGGCTGGTCAATGGTGGTGTGTTCTTTAATTTCTTGCATCATCCCTCTGCATTGATGGGTCTCACGCTTACGAAGCGCGCCGGCGGCGCTGGCTCGTATCCTGTTTGAACTGCGGAATGGCCGCCCCGGCCCCCGCTTGCTCTATCTCTCGCCGCGCCTCGCCGACGACCGCCGTCACGACGCGCCTCTGGAAAGAGCGTCCACGCTCCTCCGTTAAATGCTCCGCGAGCAGGAGCATCCGCTGCCATGCCGACTCAAGCTCGTCGGCGAGGCAGGAGATTTTAGTGATGTCGTAAGGGACGGCGACGTTGCTGCAACCCGCGCGGGCGAAGACCGAGAGGTATCGTGCGGTAGCGAGGTCGGGGCATGACAGCCTGCGTCGCCCCACCTTCAACTCGACGCCGAGCAGTGTGTGCTGGACTTCGACCGTCGCGCCTCTCGACGCCGGGAATACCTGATGTGAACGGGTGCGGAGCGTCAGGATGCGTTGGCGGTAGAACGTCCCCGGCCAGACTTCGCCCAGCGCTTCTTTGATTTGCACGACAATGGCGTCGGCTGTCGGCGGGCGCGTGGCTTTATAAGCACGCGAAGCGCCGCGCGTCTCTTTTAACTGGATCACCGTTGCAGCGCTCATCGGCATACTGATCGTGGATGAAAGTGGCCGGCGGAAACGAACAAGCCGCCAGCATCGCTTTTAGCTTATCACACGGTAGAAGGCGGGAGCGAGTTGAAGATTTCGCACCGCTTCATTTCAAGTCGGTAACGGCGATGGGTTGCGCGGCGCGGAAGGCGTCAAGCACCGGCCCCGGAAAGATTCCGAGGTAGAGCACACCCGCGACGGTGATGATGAGCACGAGGGCGATGCTGGCTGGGATCGTGGGGGCGCTCCACTCGGTCGTGCGCTCGCGGAAGAACATCAAGACGATCAGACGAAGGTAGTAGTAAGCTGAGACCGCCGTATTGAGAACGCCGATCACAACCAGCCAGACGAGATTGCGTTCGAGCGCCTCGCTGAAGATCATCACCTTGCCCATGAAGCCCGCGGTCAGCGGCACGCCGAGTAGGCTCAACATGAAAAGCGAAAGCGTCAGCGACAGCGCGGGCGCGCGAAAGCCAATGCCGGTATAGTCCTCGAACTCCGTGCGGCGGTCGCCGCCGCGGGCCATCAGTGTGACGACGGCGAAGGCGCCGAGATTCATAACCGAATAGACAAGCAGGTAGAAGATGACCGCCGCCACGGAGTCGCGCTGCTCGGCGGCGTCGGTGGCGAAGCCCGCCGCCACAAAACCGACGAGCGCGTAGCCCGCGTGCGCGATGGATGAGTAGGCGAGCATCCGCTTGACGTTGTTCTGTACGATGGCGACGAGATTCCCCACCGTCATCGTCAACACGGCAAGCAGACTGAGCGCGTCGAGCCATGCCGCGTGCAGGTTCGCTCCGGTCTGTCCCGCCTGTCCGGTCGCAACGACGAAGGGAAAGGCGAAGAGGAAGACGCGCATGAAGGCCGCGAACCCGGCGGCCTTCGGGCCGGCGGCCATAAAGGCCGTGACCGGCGTCGGCGCACCCTCATACACGTCGGGCGTCCAGACATGGAACGGCGCGGTGGCGATCTTGAAGCCGAAGCCGATGAGGAGCATCGCCGCGCCCGCGAACAGCAGCGGCGGATACATCCCGTCGTTCAGTCGTTCGGCAATCTCCTGAATGTTAGTGGTCCCGGCGATGACTCCGCCCCTCGTGCCATCAGCATACGCGGTATGCGCGGTCGCGCCATAGATGAGCGCGATGCCGTAGAGCAGAAACGCGGATGAGAACGAGCCGAGGATAAAGTATTTTAAAGAGGATTCATTCGAGCGCAGATCGTTCTTCCGGAATCCCGCCATCACGTAGGTCGAGATGGAGAGGATTTCCAGTCCGAGGAAAAGCATCACCAGATCGCCGCCCGACGCCATCAGCATCATGCCGACCGTGGCGAACAGCAGCAGCGTGTGAAACTCGCCGGCGGGCAGGTTTTCTCGCTCGACCCAGACCATCGAAACCAGAACGGTAAGAGCCGCAACCACGATGAAGACGAAGTTGAAGGAGAGCCGCATCCGGTCGAGGACGATCATGCCGGAGAAGGCGGAATCCGGTATGTTAGCGCCCGCATCCCAGAGCCAGAGACAGGAACCGGCGGCGGCAAGGAGGCCCAGCAGTGACAGGTTCCCCGTTACCCAGCGTTGATTGGTACGGCGCGTAAATGCGTCAACGAGCATGACGAGCACGCCCGCGACCGAGAGGATCATCTCCGGCAGCAGAAGCCGGAAGTCAACGTCGGGCGGGATTGCCGGAGATATGAGACCGAGATTCATCATCGTCACTTAATACGGTTCGCAGTCAGCCTTTGAGAAAACTCATTGCAAGCGCGAGCGTCATCGCACCGCGAGGCGTCGGACAAGTCGCCAGTGCTTTCAGTTCGCCGCGTTGCCGCCCGTCGTCACGCCCTGCCCGGCATTCAACAGCGCATCCACACGGCCTCGCACCAATTTCTTATACTCCGATATCTCGGACGACATTCCGCGATGTGCGGGCGCAACGAAGTTTCCTTCACGGTCGAAGAAAGCGACCAGAGGGATGCGCGTCGTCGTCGAGAACTGGGCGAACACCGCTCCGTCCGAGTCGCGCAGGACGGGGATCGTCAACCGGCGCTCTTTGGCGTATTGCTTAAGGATATTGTTCGAGGCGCGTCTCTCGTCTTCGATGCTGATCCAGAGAAATCGCACCGGCTTATTGGCATACTCCTCTTTGAGTTCCTCAATCGCCACCAGTTCCCAAGTGCAGGGCGTACACCACGTCGCTCCGAATGAAACGACCCACACCTCGCCGCCCGTCGCCGACGTGTCATAGACTTTCCCATCAATCGCCTTCAGCTTGAACCCGATATTCGTCCGCGCCATCGGCGGCGCGACCTGCCGCTGCATCGTCGCCGTCGAAGGCGCCACGATGACTACGGAAAGTAAGATGAGAAAATAGGCGAATCGTCTAAGCATAGAACTTGACCGTCTAACTCTTGTCAACGCGCGTCGGCGTGAAATGTCCCCTGCGTCGCGGGGGCGACGACGCGGGCGCGCACCTGCTCGACGCTCAAACGCGAGCGGTTCAGAAACGGGCGTGGATAGGCGCCCATGTAAAGCATCAGCGCGAGCAGCGGTATGAGCAAGCCAACTTCGCGCGGGTTCAAATCAAGCAGCCGCCGGTTCTTCTCGTTGATCACGCGCCCGAACAGCACGCGCTGCAACATCCACAGCATATAAACGGCGGCCCAGATGACGCCCGTCGCCGCCAACATCGTCACCAACCACGGGCGCGCGACCGTCAATTCGGGACTGGCCGTCCACATGCCGAGCATGATGAGAAACTCGCCGACGAAACCGTTCAGCAGCGGCAGGCCGACGGAGGAGAGCGAAGTAATGACGAGGAAGGTGGCGAACCACGGCATCGGCGTTGACAGTCCGCCAAACTCAGAGATCATGCGCGTGTGCCGGCGTTCGTAGATCATGCCGACGAGGAGGAAGAGCGCGCCGGTCGAGACGCCGTGATTGAGCATCTGGTAGAGCGCGCCCTGCATACCCTGCTCGGTGAAAGAGAACATTCCGAGCACGACGAATCCCATGTGGCTTACGGACGAATACGCGACCAGACGCTTTACGTCCGGCTGCACCATCGCCACCAGCGCGCCGTAGATGATGCCGATGACGGCGAGGATGATGAAGAGCCAAGCCATCTCGCGCGTCGCTTCAGGGAACAGCCCGAAGTTGAAACGCAGCAGCCCGTAAGTGCCCATCTTCAGCAGGACGCCCGCGAGGATGACGCTCCCGGCGGTTGGGGCCTCGGTGTGCGCGTCCGGCAGCCACGTGTGGAAGGGGAAGAGCGGAACTTTGATCGAGAAGGCAAGCGCAAAGGCGAGGAAGAGCAGTAACTGCTCCTGCGTCGCCCGTCCACCCTCGCCGACGAGACTCAACTTGCCGCTCTGGATGGCATCGAACAGCGTGACGTAGTCGAACGTGCCAAAGCCCACGGCCTTCGCGTGCATGAAGTAGAGGGCGATGATGCCGACGAGCATGAGGAGGCTGCCGACCATCGTGTAGATAAAGAACTTGACCGCCGCGTAAAGCTTGCGCTCGCCGCCCCAGACGCCGATGAGCAGGAACATCGGGATGAGCGACGCCTCGAAGAAGAGGTAGAAGAGCAGGAGATCGAGCGAGACAAAGACGCCTATCATCGCCGATTCGAGCACGAGCATCGCCGAGAAAAAGGCGAGCGGGCGTTTCTCAATCGCCGTCCAACTGGAGAGAATAGAAATGGGTACGAGGAGCGTCGCCAGCAGCACGAGCCACAAACTCATCCCGTCCACGCCGACGTGGTAGTACGCGCCGATGCTCCCGATCCAGAGCGCCTTCTGCTCAAAACGGAATGCGTTCACCGCGCCGCCGCCCACATCGCCCGTCAAGAGGAGCAGCGAGACGGCAAAGGTGGCGAGAGAAAACAGGAGCGCGATCCAGCGATAGTGTTGCGGGCGAGAGTAGGGCGCGAGTCCGTGCAGTGCGACCGCGACGGCCCCGGCCAAGGGCAGCAGAATCAGAATCGTGAGCAGGTATGTCTGCATGTTGTTCTAACGCAAAGTCAGAAATGCGTTGTAGGCGAAAAAGCCCACGACGGCCAGTGCGCCGAGCAGGATGATCGCCGCATAACTGCGGACAAAGCCCGGCTGCAAATAACGAACGACGCCGCCGAGGCTGGTCATAACGCGACCGAGGCCGTTCACCGCCCCGTCAATCACGCCCACGTCGAAGAACTTCCACAGGAAACCGCGCGAGCCTTCCTTGATCGGGTTGACGAGCGCGGCGTTGTAGACCTCGTCCACGTAGTATTTGTTTTCGAGCAGGCGCGGCATCCGAAGCAGCGGTCTTTTGCCGAACAGCCACACGCCGATGCCGATACCGACGAGGGCGATGACGATGGAGATGCCTGTGAATAAACGTTCCTTCGCTACCTCTTCCGGACTGTGCGCGGCTGCACCGTGCGCGGGTTCACCTGCCTTGCCTTCTCCGACCGAGAGCGGTGATGCGCCGTCATGCGATTGCGGCGGCGGCGAGAGCAGTTCAGGGCCGTGAACTTCACTTGCCGCAACGCCGTGGGCGGCGCCTCCGGCAAGATTCGGCGCATGGGAGACGACCGGTTCGAGCGTCTCTTCAAAGTAGTTGTGAATGGCGCCGCCGCTCAGGGCGTAAGGCACGCCGACGAGGCCGCCGAAGGTTGAAAGCACGGCGAGCACGACGAGCGGTACCGTCATCGTCCACGGCGACTCGTGCGGTTCGATGGGGCCGTGGTGATGATGCTCATCGTTATCGTCGTCCGTGGTGTTGGGATGCGCGGCGGCGTGGGAATCGTCGTGCGCGTCAGTCTCGCGGAAACGCTCCTTGCCCCAAAAAGTCATCGCCATCAGGCGCGTCATGTAGACCGCGGTCAGCAAGGCTGTCAGCGCGCCGACGCCCCACAGGATCGGCCCCGCGTTCGAGATGCCGAGCGCCTCCGTGCTAACAGTCTTCCAGAGAATTTCATCCTTCGAGAAGAACCCGGCGAAGATAGGAATGCCGGAGATAGCTAACCAGCCCGTCAACATCGTCCAATAAGTGATGGGCAGATACTTCTTCAACCCGCCCATCTTTCTCATATCCTGTTCGTGATGCATCCCGTGGATGACCGAGCCGGAGCCGAGGAACAGCAGCGCCTTGAAAAAGGCGTGCGTCATCACGTGGAAGATCGCCGCGACATATGCGCCCACGCCACAGGCGAGGAACATATAACCGAGTTGCGAGACGGTCGAATACGCCAGCACCTTCTTGATGTCGTTCTGTGCGATGCCGATGGTCGCCGCGAAGATGGCGGTCAGCGCGCCCACGACGGCGACGATGAAGAGCGCGGTTGGAGCCTTAGAATAAATCGCGGAACAGCGGACGACCATGTAGACGCCCGCCGTGACCATCGTCGCGGCATGAATCAAAGCCGAGACGGGCGTCGGCCCGGCCATCGCATCCGGCAGCCACACGAAGAGCGGAATCTGCGCGCTCTTGCCGGTCGCGCCGATAAAGAGCAGCACGGCGGCGGACGTGATGCCGCCCGCGAAAATGGCGCCGAGCGTGAACGAATCCACCGGCATCGCGGCGAACTTAGCCATCGCGCTCGTCACCGCGGAGCCGCCGGTCATCGCCGCCGACTTGTCGAAGAAGCTCACGGAACCCGTCAGAAAAAAGACGAGCATGATGCCAAGCACCACGCCCCAATCGCCGATGCGGTTGACGACGAACGCCTTTTTAGCCGCGTCACCCGCCTCTTTGCGGTCGGTGTAGTAACCGATCAGCAGATACGAGCAGAGGCCGACGCCCTCCCACCCGACGAACATCAACAACAGGTTGTCCGCCAGCACCAGCGTCAGCATCATGAACATGAAGAGGTTCAGATAGGTGAAGAACCTGTAGAACCCCTTGTCGCCGTGCATGTAGCCGGTGGCGAAGACGTGAATGAGGAAGCCGACGAACGTAATGAAGCAGGCGTAAATCCCGCTCAATCTGTCCATCGCAAACCCGAAGTCCGCGCGAAACTCTCCCACTTGAATCCACGTCCACAGATGGTCGAGGATGACGCGCGGTTCGTCTCCACGCAAGGCGCCCTCCGGGCCGAAAGCCAGCGCGAATGCGAAGACCGCCGACACCGCGACGGAGGCGCACGCCACGACGCCGATGAACCGCTCGCTCCGCACGCGACGGCCCACCAGCCAGTTGATCGCGGCCCCGACCAGCGGCGCGAAGATGATGTAGCGAATCATAAGAGCAGTGGTCAGAAGTCAGTGGTCAGTGTGAATCGAACTTTAACCGGCCACCGACCGCTAGAGTTTCAAAATATTCGCCTCGTCCACGTCGAGCGACTCGCGGTTGCGGAAGATGGCGATGATGATGCCCAAACCCACCGCGGCCTCCGCCGCCGCGACCGTCATCACGATAAAGACGAAGAGTTGGCCCGTCACGTCCTGAAAATAGGTGGAGAAGGCAACGAAGGTCAGGTTGACGGCGTTGAGCATCAGCTCGATGCACATGAACATCTGAATCGCGTTGCGCCTGATGATGACGCCCGTGACACCGATGGTGAACAACACGGCGGAGAGCGCCAGATACCACGAAAGAGGAATCATTATCCTTCGCCCTCCTCCTCTCCCGTCGTCGAATGTTTCGCCCGCATCGCCTCTTCTTCCTGCTTGATATGCATCCGTGCCATGGCCTGCCCCGTCGCCTCCGTGTCGCCGGGTTGAATGACGCCGGTAGGTCGGGAAGCATAATCTTCGCCCAGAACGTATTCGGACGCGCCGGCGAATTCCGGTTCGGGCGTGGAGGCGGGAGCGAGCGTCCGACGCGCGAGCGTGATCGCGCCGACGAGCGCCATCAGGATTAAGACGGAAGTGACCTCGAAGGGCAGTAGATATTCCGTGAAGAGGCCCGTGCCGATGGAAGCCGTCAGCCCAACATCGGAAGCAGGTACGCCGGTCGTATCCACTCTTTCCGGCCCGCCGCGAAGCGTCAAAATGAAGGCGGCTTCCGCGATGAGAATCGCGGCCAGCGCGACGGCGATGGGGACGAGATAGCGTAGACGCAAAGGACGGTGCGCTTCTTCCTCGACGTTGAGGAGCATGATGACGAAGACGACGAGCACCATAATCGCGCCCGCGTAGACGATGATCTGGACGGCGGCGATAAAGGGCGCGGCGAGCGTCATGTACAGACAGGCGAGCGAGATGAAGACGCCTACGAGCGAAATCGCGCTATAGAGCGGGTTGCGCTGCGCGACCACCGCCACGGCGCAGCCCACCGCCATTCCGCCGAAGAGTATGAAGAGGAGAATCGTCAGCATTGGTCAGTTTCCAGTTTCCGGTTTCCAGTTTTCAGTTCAAAGCTCTTTCTTTGCTTAAAACCTAAAGACTAAAAACTGAACACTGTTTCATCAAAACCAGAAGAAAGCGACGGTCGCCGTCACAATCACGTTGAGGATCGCAAAGGGGAGCAGGAACTTCCAGCCGAAGCTCATCAACTGGTCGAAACGGAAACGCGGGAGCGTCCCGCGCAGCCAGATGTAAAGGAAGAGGAAGAAAAAGACCTTCCCGAAGAAATAGAGCACGCCGAGGAATGGAAGCTTATCAACCAACGGGCCGTTCCAGCCGCCGAGAAAGAGCGTCGTCGCCAGCATCGAGACCGTGAACATGTTGACGTACTCGGCCATAAAGAAGAGCGCGAATTTCAAGGCGCTGTACTCGGTGTGGAATCCGGCGACGAGTTCCGTCTCGGCCTCCGGCAAATCGAACGGCACGCGGTTCGTCTCGGCGATGGCGGAAATCAGATAGATGATGAAGCCGAGCGGTTGGAAGAAGATGTTCCACTTCATTCCGCCCCAGCTCGATTGCTGCTCGACGATGGAGTACAAATCAAGCGTCCCTGAGAGCAGCACCACGCCGATGAGCGAAAGTCCGAGCGACAGTTCGTAGGAGATCATCTGCGCCGATGCGCGCAGAGCGCCCATCAAACTGTACTTACTGTTCGACGCCCACCCCGCCAGCGCGATGCCATAGACGCCGATTGAGGTGATGCCGAGCACGTAGAGCAGGCCAATGTCCATCCGCGCGATGACGAGCGACACCTCGCCGACGACAGGCAGGTTGATCGTCGGCCCGAAAGGATAGACGATGATCGGCATGAAGGCGGCGATGACGGCAATCATCGGCGCCAGAAAAAAGACGAAGCGCGTCGCAGCGGTGGGCGTAATCTCCTCCTTGAAGATGAACTTCAGGAGGTCCGCGAAGGGTTGCAGGATACCGCCCGGCCCGACGCGATTAGGACCCAGACGACCCTGTATGAACGCAAGCACGCGCCGTTCGGCGAGCACCGTATAGGCCACGACCATCATCACCGCGACAAAGGCGATGTTGATACCGATGAGTTGGCCGAGGCCCCTGACGCCGGCCTGTCCGATGGTTTCGTTAAGCCATTCCATAACTTAAACGATGAAGTATGATGAAGTATGAACGATGAATTGGAAGACAAATGCTTTTCGTTCATCGTTCATCGTTCATCGTTCATACTTTCTCTTCAGTCTCCCGCGACCGTCTCGCGCCGCCCGGTGGGATCAATCGTGATCTGGTACAGAGGGGAAATCAGAACGCTCTCCGGTTCGGGATTGCCCGCGGCGAGCAGGTGGAACTGCGGCACTTTGCCGGTCAATGTTCCGATCTTGAACAACTCATGCCCGACGGGCGGCGTGCCGGTTATTTTCTCACCCGTCTCGCCGAGTTCGTTGACGATAGTTCGCAACTCTTCGATCTGTTTCGACACGTCGCGCTGGCCGGCGAGCGCGTGTTTCGCCTGCACGGGATTGGACTCGTCTTTCAAAAGAGGATAGCGCAGCCCCGTGTAGGCCGGGACGTTGCGAGCGAGGTCGAGGAAGACCGCGCTCGCGGCCATCTGATAGCCGAAGTCCGTGCCCAACGCATGTGCGAGCAGAGCGGTGACGACCCAGTCTGGCTTCGACTGATGGATGGGGGGGATTGATTGGCGGACGCGCTGGACGAGGCCGCCGCTGTTGGTGTAGGTGCCATCAACCTCGGCGAAGGATGCCGCCGGAAGAACAACGTCGGCGTGCGCGGTCGTCGTCGTCGGGAAAAGCTCCTGAACGACAAGAAAGTCCAGCTTTGAAAGCGCCTCCTCGCGCCCGTCGAGATGGTAGGGAAGGAAACTGCCGGCGACGTACATCGCCCGCAAGCTATCGCCCGCCGCGTCGAGTATCTCGACCGGATTCAGCGCGCCGTTCAGAAGGCCAATGTCCTGTACGCCGACGCTGTTGTTGAAGAGCGGGAGCGGGTGGAAGAGAAAGCGTCGCCCCTCACGCTCGCCGAAATTGAAAGGCGCCTGCGCGATGACAGCCTGCGCCTCCGCGCCCAACTCGCCGCCAAAGATGATGACGACATCGCCCTGCGTCTCGTTGATGAGTTTGAGAGCAGCCTCGATCTCCGCGGCTTCGACGCCCATCCTGCTCGCCGCCACACCATCTTTATCTTGCAAGGAGATGGCGAGCGCCGCCGCCTCTTCGGCGCCGGGGCGGATGTGGATGAATTTCGCCGCCTGCTCTTTGAGACGGATGGGAACGCTGTTGATGATAATCAGCTTCGCGCCGCCGTTTCGCACCGCCTGTCGAATCTGTCGGCCCGTGAGCGGCTGATTCTCTTCAGGTTCGCCGCCGATGAGCAGGATCGTCTTGGCGTGGCGGATGTCGTGGTGCGTGGCGAGCGGGGCGCTCAGATTCTCAAAGAAGGGAGCGAGCGAGAAAGCTTCCGTGGCGGTGTAATTTTCCGTCCCGACCACTTCGCGCGCGAATTTGAGGAGAGCGAAGTTCGCCTCGTTCGTCAGGCGTGGGCTGCCCACGACGCCGACCGCGTTGCCGCCGTGCGCGTCCTTAATCTCCTGAAGTCTCCGCGCCGTGAATTTAATCGCCTCGTCCCATGTCGTGGGGATCAGCCGGCCACCTTTTTTGTACCGGATCAGCGGCGTCTTCAGGCGCTCTTCATGGTTGATAAATGGGTGTGCGAAGCGCCCCTTGATGCAAAGAAACTCGCCGTTAAGTCCGTTGACATAGCGGTCGCGCGCGACGACGCGCATCACCTCGCCGCCACGCGAGCCGACCGAGAACTGGCAACCGTCAGAGCAGAAGGTGCAGGTCGAAGTGGTGCGCGAGAGTTCCCACGGGCGGGTTTGATGGCGATAAGTGGCGTCGAGGAGCGTGCCGGTCGGGCAGACCTCGATGCAGTTGCCGCACTGCGAGCAGTTGAGCCAGCCGCCGTAGGTGCCGATGACGGTGTGTGAGCCGCGCCCTCCCGCTTCGATGGCGTCCTCTCCCATCCACTCGTCGCAGACGCGCGTGCAACGCTTACAGAGGATGCAACGCTGCGGGTCGTTGGCGACGATGGGCGATAGATATTTTTCCGGATAATAATTCTTGCGCTCGGTGAAGCGCTCTTCCAGTCCGCCCCAATCGAAGACCATCTCCTGCAACTCGCACTCGCCGCCGCGGTCGCAGACGGGGCAGTCGAGCGGGTGGTTGGCGAGCAGAAACTCGAGCATCCCGCGCTGCGCCTTCTCGATCTCCTCGCTCTCGGTCGTGACGACCATGCCATCGGTACAGGTGATCGTGCATGAGGTCTGTAGCTTCGGCATCTTCTCGATGCGGACGAGGCACATGCGGCACGACGCCTGAAGCGCGAGGTCGGCGTAGTAACAGAAGGACGGGATAGCGAAACTTTTCTCGCGGCAAACGTCAATCAGGCGAGCGCCTTTCTCGACCTGAAAATCCTGACCGTTGATTGTGACTTTGATTGGTTCTGCCATTTTCAATTATGAAATAATCTTGGTTTAAAGTGCCGCAACAAACTCGTCAACGGTTAGGTTGGCGGCGCGAATCAGACTGCGGAGCGTGCCTCTAGCTACTTCTCGGTGGTCGGGTATCGAAAGCGTCACCGTTTCGCCCTCTTTGGTCATAACGACGTGGCTTCCACTCTGACGCGTGACCTCCCACCCCAATGTTGCAAAAGCTTTGATAACTGCACGCCCGCTTAAAACGGGCAGCGAAGCCATTACGCGGCAACCTCGACTTGGCGAGTCTCAATAGTCAGCGGGTAGCCTTTCTCAGCCCGTACCAGCAAGCAGAGACGGATCGCGTCTTTAATATTTTCCAGCGCCTCCTCTTTCGTGGCTCCCTGACTGACGCAGCCCGGAATCGAAGGACACTCAACGATCCAAACGCCATCTTCATCACGGTCAATCGTTACGTTGAAAACCATCGGTCTTCCTCGCTATCGTCTCTCACGGTCGAAACATCCACGCCAGCGTTCCGATCTTTTTCATTTCAGTTTCCGCGTCCGACAGCTTCTTTTCACGCCAACGGCGTTAAGCGGCGACGAAAATCTTCGGGGAACTTTTTAATGGCCGACTGGATCGGCCACGACGCCGCGTCGCCCAGCGGGCAGAAGGATTTGCCCTCGATGTTATCCACGAGGTCGAGCATCAGTTGCGCGTCGTCGGGGCGGCCTCCACCATCGGCGATGCGCTTGAAGACCTTGACCAGCCAGTCCGTGCCCTCGCGGCAGGGCGTGCACCAGCCGCATGACTCGTGCTTGTAGAATTCGGTTAGATTTTTGGTTGACTCGAACACGTCAACCGTGTCGTCCATGACGATAAAGCCGCCCGACCCGACCGATGAACCAGCGACGACGAGTCCTTCGTAATCCATCCGCACGTCTTTCCCGATGATGTCCGAGGCGGGCATGATGTAGACGCTGGAGCCGCCGGGGATGACCGCCTTCAACTGGCGTCCGTTCGTGATTCCGCCGCAGTCCTCCATGATGAACTTTTCCATGTCGTCGTAGCCCATCGGGAGTTCATAGACGCCGGGGCGATTGACGTGGCCCGACACGGACCAGAGTTTCGTGCCGCCGCTCTTCTCCGTGCCGAGGGACTTGTAAGCCTCGCCACCCATTTTGATGATGTCGGGAACGGCGGTCAGCGTCTCGACATTGTTGACGACCGTCGGGCAGCCATAGAGTCCGGCGACGGCAGGGAAGGGCGGCTTCATGCGCGGGTGCCCGCGCAAACCTTCCAGCGAGTTCAGCAGCGCCGTTTCTTCGCCGCAGATGTACGCGCCCGCGCCCGTGTGGGTGTAGATTTCGCACACGAAGTCAGTGCCGAGGATGTTCGCGCCCAGCAGCCCTGCGGCGCGCGCTTCAGCAAGCGCCACGTCCATGATTTCGATCAGGTAGCGATACTCCCCGCGCGTGTAGATGTAGTTGGTGCGCGCGCCGAGGGCGTAGGCGGCGATCAGCATCCCCTCGATTAGAAGGTGCGGGTCGCGCTCCATCAGGTAGCGATCTTTGAAGGTGCCCGGCTCCGATTCGTCCGCGTTGCAAACGACATACTTCGGCTTCGGCGAGTCCTTTGGCACGAAGCCCCACTTCATCCCCGTCGGAAAACCCGCCCCGCCGCGCCCGCGCAGCGCGGACTTCTTCACTTCCTCGATCACGTCGCCGGGCGCCATGCCATCCAGCACTTTTTTGAGCGCCTCATAGCCGCCGTGCTTCCGATACACGTCGAGCGATGCCGAGTTCTCAAGTTGAACGCGGGCGAGTTGCAGTGGCTCACATCCGATTGCGCCGATGAACATAATCTCTCAGTGGCTCTTGAAAAATGACCTTCGACTGATAGTTGAAATCAGGGCCGGCGCTTTGACGGCTATAACTTCCCCGCGAATAAACCTAGCCGTCCTTCTAAGGCGCCAGAGTGTACTGGACTTTCATGTACAGGGTGCATTGCACGACCGGCTCGATGCCGGACGGATTGAGAACTACGTCGAACGCGCTCCGGTCGAGCGGCTCTAAAAACGAAGTGCTGCTTTTGCGCTCGCGCACAACGCGCGTCCTCGACTCGTAGTTCGTATCAACCGCACCCGATTCGAAAGCAGTGTAAGTTTGATAAAGCTCCGCCGGGTAGTGCGTATTGTAAGTCTCCTGTGAGATGGAGTGACGCCTGAGCGCCAGCCCCACCGAGCGCGTGTAATTCTCTTCCTTCTGTTTGACGACGCGCACCGCCTCTTCAAACAGGCGGTTGCGAACCTTGCCGAGGTCGTTGACGACGTAATCAACTTTAATCAGGTCGAAGATCGAAGCCTGCGCGGCGGCGGTCAAAAGTTTTTCCAGCAGGGGCCGATCTTTATACCGGATGGCGATGGTCTTCTTCGTTTCAAAACCGGAGAGCGTTTCGCGGATCGTGCCGTCGCTGGGAGGTGCAAAATTGTAGACGCGGTTTTGCGTGATGAAATCAACGAAGGTATTGCTCCGGGCCACGCCCAACTTTTCGGCGGCGCCGAGAAACTGTTCGATCCGCTGGTTGATTTTCTGATTGCTCTCCGCCGCTGTTGGCGCTTCCTGCGCCGCCCCGAAGACGGCGACGAACTCGTCCGGCGCGGTATTCAGCAGGACGTAAGCCTCGATAAACTGGTTAGTACCGTTACCGATCAAGCCCGTGTTCGGGGGCGTCCTCTGCTCCTTACGTCCATAGACGCCACGGTTGCCGCTCTCCTGTCCGAGCGCGGCGAGCGAACAGGCGCCGATGATGAGCAAGATGAGGAGAACTTTTTTCATGTCACGGGTCTTGTCGTCGCTCAAGATAACGTGTTCAGAATCTCGTCAACTTTCTCCGGCGTCAGGTTCTCGTGATAATCAAACCCGATCTGAAACATAGGCGCGGTGCCGCACGAGCCGAGACACTCGACCAGCGACACCGTGAAGCGTCCGTCCGGTGTCGTCTCGCCGGGGTTGATGCCGAGCCGTTTGCAGACATGCTCCGTGATCTTCGGCTCGCCCATGATCTTGCACGAGAGCGTCTTGCAAATCTGAATGTGATGGCGACCGACCGGCTCGGTGTTAATCATCGAATAGAAGGTCGCAACCTCCCAGATGTCGGTGATGCGAACGCCCAAGCGCTCGGCCAGATAGGCCACGCTCGGCGGGTCGAGCCATCCGCCACGCTCGCGTTGCACGATGAACATCAGCGGCAATATTGCCGAACGTCGCACCGGGTACTTCGCCAGATGCCGCTCAATCTCGGCTTCCACTTCCGCGGAGAAAGACGCCACCTCTTCCGGGGCCTTTGCGCCTTGCGGCAGCGGATTGTTGGGCACGAACTGCTGACTCATAAGAATCTGTTAGCGATGAGCCGGTAGTCGTTAGCTAACAGCAAAAGCTGATAGCTACAGCGATTTGCGAATGAGTGCGACCAATCAACTATCGTTTAGAGGCGGGCAATGCCCGCCGTCTCAAGTTGAACCGGCGGGCATTGCCCGCCTCTAAACGGTCGCACGCAATTGCAAACCGCTATAATCACTTGCAGCTAACGACTACCGATCAATTTCTCCGAGCACGATGTCAATCGAGCCGATGATGGCGACCACGTCCGCGACCATCTCGCCTTCGCACATGTGCGGAAGGGCCGAGAGGTTGACGAAACTAGGGCCGCGAAAGTGGACGCGTTCGGGTTTGGGGCCGCCATTGGATTTGACGTAGACGCCGAGTTCGCCCTTCGATGCCTCAATCGCGTGATAGACCTCGCCGGGCGGCACGTTGAAGCCTTCGGCGACGATCAGGAAGTGGTGGATGAGCGCGTCCATGTGCGTCTTCATCGCCTCGCGCTCCGGCAGGACGACCTTCGGCGCATCGGCCTTGACGGAGCCGGGCCGCAGACGCGCGAGCGCCTGACCGCTGATCTTCCACGACTCCTTCATCTCGCGCATCCGCACCATATAACGTGACCAGACATCGCCGCCCGTTTCGACCGGCACCTCGAAGTCGTAATTCTCGTAGCCGGTGTATGGGTTGACGCGCCGCAGGTCTAACCCGACGCCGCTTGCACGCAGGGAAGGCCCGGTGAGTCCGAGGTCAATCGCATCTTCCGCTGAAACGAGGCCGATGCCTTGCGTGCGGTTTTGAAAAATCCTGTTGCCGGAAAGAAGCGTGTGGAACTCGTCAACCGCCTTCAGGAAGTTGTCGAGGAACTGCTTACAGCGGCGCTCGAATCCGGCGGGCAAATCCATCATCAGGCCGCCGATGCGAAAGTAGGAAGGCGTCAGACGCCCGCCCGACGCGGCCTCGATGAGATTCAAAATCTTTTCGCGCTCGCGGAAACAGTAGAAGAAGACCGTCATCGCGCCGATGTCGAGCGCATGTGTGCCGAGCCAGACCAGATGCGAGGTGATGCGCTGCAACTCGCACATCAGGACGCGGATGACTTGCGCGCGTTCGGGAATCTCCAGACCCAACAGTTTCTCGACCGCCATGACATAAGCGAGGTTGTTGCCGAGCGGGTTGAGGTAGTCCATCCGGTCGGTGATGACGATGCCCTGCTGGTACTTCTTATACTCGAAAAGCTTCTCCATCCCCGTGTGGAGATAGCCGATGTCGGGCGTGCACTTGATGACCATCTCGCCGTCGAGTACGAGTTCAAGTCGCAGGACGCCGTGCGTCGAAGGGTGCTGCGGCCCCATCGAGATGGTCATCTGCGTATCGAGCGACTGGTCAACGACCTCGAACTGTGGCGGAAGTGTGGTGCTCATCTCATTAGTGTTGAGTGACGAGTGAAAAGCGTTTAGCCCGTCACTCAGCCTCTTCGCACATCGCTAAGTCAGGCTGTACGGCTCATAGCCGCGCAGAGGGAAGTCTTTGCGGAGCGCGTGGCCCTGCCAGTCGTCCGGCAGCAGGATGCGTCGCAGGTCTGGATGGCCGTCGAAGACGACGCCGAACAGGTCGAACGTCTCGCGCTCATGCCAGTTGGCGGTGCGCCACAGATGCGAGACGGTCTGCACGTGCGCGTCCTCCTCGTGCAGCAGCACCTTGAGACGAACACGGTGGAACTTGGTCGTCGAGAAAAGGTGATAGTTGACTTCAAACCGCGGTTCTTCTTCCGGCCCTCGGTCGGCGCCGCAAATGTCCGCACACAGATTGAATTCGAGACCCGGCGCTGTTTTGAAATATGAACAGACCGCGACGATCTGTTCGCGCGGGACGAAGAGCGTCAATTCGCCGTAAGATTCGACGACATCGGTGAACCAGTCCGCGTGTTCCTCGCGCAGTTTCGTGACAGCCTCGATAGGCGGGACAGGGTAAGAGGAACGAACGGTATTCGCTGTCGCGGCGATCTGTTTCTCGCGTTCGATGTCCATAATCAGTGGTTGCCGGTCAGCGGTCAGTGAGGGTCAGTTGATAACTGACCACTGACCACCGACTTTACGATGATCGCCGCCGCTCGTGGCGCGAGGCGATGGTGTAGGGGCGCGACGGCAGTTCCTGCGCGGCGGCCTCATTCGTGGCGGAGACGCCGGTCGCGGGGAGCGTGCCCGGCGGCACGGCCTCGCGCGCGTCTTCGTAGGGCACATCTTTGCGGTCGCGCAGTGATTCCTTCATCACTTTGTCTTGCAGCATGATGACGGCATGGATCAGCATTTCCGGGCGCGGCGGGCAGCCCGGAATGTAAACGTCCACGGGGACGACCTTGTCCACACCTTGCACAATAGCGTAGTTGTCAAAGACGCCGCCGGAAGTGGCGCACGCGCCCATCGAGATGACCCATTTCGGCTCCGGCATCTGGTCGTAGATGCGACGCAGGACGGGCGCCATTTTGCGTGACACGCGGCCCGAAACGATCATCACGTCGGCCTGACGCGGGCTGGCGCGGAAGACCTCCGCGCCGAAACGCGCCATGTCGTTGCGCGAGGAGGTGGCGTTCATCATTTCGATGGCGCAACAGGCGAGACCGAAAGTGGCGGGCCAGAGCGACGATTTGCGCGCCCAGTTGACGAGCGAGTCGAGCTGTGTGGTCAACACTTCCGGCAGGGCTTCGGCAATCAGATTATCTAAACCCATCGTAAAAACCTCCGGGACATTAGGCCGCGCGTGGTGTGGCCGTTCCAGTAGCACGCTTCGCGGCTCGATTTCGTCCCTCCCGCGCGTGGAGCGATACGGACTCGGCTTCCGCCTCGACGCGTGCTCGCGCGCCCCATTCGAAAAGCCCCTTCTTCCAGACATAGATGTAGCCGACCAAGAGCAGGACGACGAAGAGCATCATTTCGACATAGATCAACGTGCCAAGTCCTTCGGCAATAAATTTTTTAAAGACCACGGCCCACGGAATCAGAAAGATTAGCTCGATGTCGAAGAGGATAAAGACCATCGCGATCAAATAGAACTTGACCGAGAAGCGTTCGCGCGCGGAGCCGACCGGGTCTTTGCCACACTCGTAGGGCATCGTCTTCGTCCGGGTCGCCTTGCGCTGACCGACGAACTGCGAGAGCGCGATGTTGCCGACCGCGAAACCCGCGGCGACACCGAACATCAGCAGAATGGGCAGGTAATCGGATAGGTTGAACACACCAACCCTCCCTCAGCTTGCGCTGACAAAATGGCCGTCGCGCAGGCCATTTCGTAGATTGAGAATCATGGTACAAACCAATCGTAGTCCATGAGGTTGAGGGTGTCAAGCAGCTTTTCCGGTGGGCGCAAAGCAGTCTTAGAGAAGGAGATTGACCGGCTTCGGAGTGCTATGCTACTTTGCGGAATGACCTTATTTGAAGGTCTTTTCCCAAGCAATCCACGCATCATAAATTTCTTATCCACATTGAACAGTGATTACCGGATTCAATACTGATATTCAACACGGGGGCGTCACCTATCACGTTCAAACCGAAGACAAGGGGTTGGAGACACCGCTCATCCTTTCGCTCGTATACGTCGGCGGGGCGATCATCGCCAGTAAGCGCACTTATTACGACGACTTAATCCAAGCCGGTTTCGATGAAAACGCTCTCACCGAACGTCTGCAACGTCAGCACAAACTGATCTGCGCCGCGATCAACTCCGGGCGCGTCGAAGACCTCAAACGAATGGGCGCGCGCGCGGAGACGACGCGCCCGGAACCAGCAGCGAGCGAGGAGCTTCCCGTTGCGAAAGTGGAGTTCGTCGAAACGCAGGCGGCGCCTGTTCTACTCACGGGCGGCGAACAGTTTCAGGATGACTCCTACCTGCGTGAAACTCCGTGGACGGGCAGCCTCAATAATGTCACGAGCGAAATAACTTCAGAGCCGGCGCTTCCGCTTCCACCAGCTCCCGCGCAGGTTGAAGCGGAACCCCTTCAGGTCGAAGCAGAAACTCTCGAAATAGTAGAAGGGGATGACGCGGATGAAATTTACCTGACCATCCTTGAAGACGAAGGGGAGTTTCGAGCGGGGCAGTTAGCGACCATCAAGATACAGGTCGGGCGCGGCCAATACGGACAGAAGCCCGTCGCGGATGCGCTGGTTTCGATAAAAGTGCTCGGCACAACGTTTCGCCCGCTCATTCTTTCGACAAGGACCAACAGCGAAGGCGTGGCGGTCGTGCGCGCGCTCCTGCCTCGGTTCACATCGGGGCGCGCCGCCATTATCATTCGCGCGAGCGAGGGCGAAGATTTTTCCGAGATGCGTCGCATCATCCATCAGGCATAAGGGGGAAGGGTTCGTTGAAGATTGTCGTCAACGGTGAAGAGCACCTCGCGCATGAAGGCTCGACCATCGCGGCACTCGTCGAGCAACTCGCGCTCAGAGCCGAACGGGTCGCCATCGAAATCAACGGCGAGGTGATCCGTCGTGGGGAATGGCACACGGCGATGCTCAATGAAGGCGACCGGGTCGAGATCGTCCACTTCGTCGGCGGCGGGAGCGCCCGCTCCTAAACAAAAAAAAACTTCCCGCCACCCTCGATTTTCGTTTCGCATGTTTCGGGTGTAAATTGTCGCTTGAACGATGGCGGCGTACATTGTGTGAGAAGGGAAAATTTTTTAGACGACCCAACATGTCAACGACAATTTCAACAGCCACGGAAATATTACGTATCGGTGACAGGACTTTTAACTCGCGTCTGATCGTCGGGACGGGCAAATACCGCAGCCACGAAGAGATGAAGGCCGCGCACCGCGCATCGGGCGCGGAGATGGTGACAGTGGCCGTCCGCCGCGTCCCACTCGACCGTAGCGCCGAGTCGTTTCTCGACCACCTCGACCCGGCGTTGACGATTCTGCCGAACACCGCCGGATGCTACACGGCGCAGGAGGCAATCCGCACGGCGCGGCTCGCGCGCGAGGCTCTCCAGACCGACCTCATCAAGCTCGAAGTGATCGGAGATCAGGTGACGCTCTTTCCGGACAACGAGCAGACGCTCGAAGCCGCGCGTGTGCTCGTCAAGGAAGGCTTCACTGTGCTCCCGTACTTCACGGATGATTTGATTATGGCGAAGAAGCTGCTCGACGTGGGCTGCGCGGCGGTGATGCCGCTTGCCGCGCCCATCGGGTCGGGCCTCGGCGTGCAGAACCCTGCGAACCTGCGAATCATGCGCGAGCAGTTGCCGGAAGCTCTGATTATCGTTGACGCGGGCGTCGGCATCGCAAGCGACGCCGCCGTCGCGATGGAGTTGGGCGCGGATGCGGTATTGATGAATACGGCGATTGCCGAGGCGCGGAACTCAGAACAGATGGCGCGGGCGATGCGCCTTGCCATCGAAGCCGGACGCCTCGCGTATCTTTCGGGCAGAATGCCGAAGCGCCTTTATGCGAGCGCCTCAAGCCCACTCACGGGCGTCGTGCGTTGAGCTAATCCCAAAAACTGAAATCGAAAAAGCGAGACCGTGGCGCTACACTCCCGCTAGAGGGAGTGAAGCGCCACGGGAGACCCATTCCTCCGCCGCAGACGTTTGTCGCTGAACTTGTGTTGCGTGGGGCGGGTGTAACGGCGGTGAAGTCGGTCGAATTGTTGCCGGTGTCTGTGCAGCCGTTGCCGGCCCGCAGAGCGGCGTTGGTGTTGTTGAGGGTGGGCGCGGCCCCGGCCCCCTCGAAGAAGTTGGCGTTCCCATATCCGACGAGGTCTATGATTTGGGCGAGTTGACCGGCGTTGCATGGGTTCGAGCCGCCGTTACAAGCCAGCCCGTTAGTTGTGTTGGCGAGGATGACCTTACCCGCCGTCCCGCTCAAGTTGATGGCGCCGCTCGCGTCGGGCGGCGGTAGCAAGCTTCCATTCGCGCCGCCGGATGCTTCCTGCACGAGATAATACTGACCGGGGGCAAGCGACCCCGACAGGGCGGTGACGTTGGATGAGAAGTTGGCTGTCCCGGTCGCGCTCGTGTACTGCACGGACCATCCCGTTAAATCAACCATAGTGTTGCCGCGATTGAACAGCTCGATAAAGTCATTCCTGAACGTCGCCCCGCTGTTCCCGCCTCCCCCGTAAACCTGACTGACGACGACGCTCGTGAAGGGCGTCGGTGAAGGCGTCGGCGAAGGTGTGGGAGATGGTGAAGGACTCGGACTCGGACTCGGAGTCGGACTTGGACTCGGACTCGGCGTCGGACTTGGACTCGGCGTTGGTGTCGGCGTCGGACTCGGCGTCGGACTTGGACTTGGACTCGGTGTCGGCGTTGGCGTTGGGGTCGGCGTTGGAGTCGGAGTCGGACTCGGCGTCGGTGATGGCGAAGGCGTCGGCGAGGGAGTAGGCGAAGGGGATGGAGTTGGAGAAGGGGATGGAGTTGGAGAAGGAGTTGGCGTCGGCGAAGGTTCAGGAGTCGGAGTCGGTGTCGGAGTCGCAGTGCAGGAGGTTGCTTGTGAAGCGCTATTTCGAGGTTCGGGCGGATTCGCGGTGAAGTCGTTGGCATTGTCGTTGGAATCAATGCAGCCATTCTCCTTGCGGTGTGCGGAGACAGCGCTGCCGGAAGCCGGCGCTCTGCCGGCTCCCTCGAAACAACTCGCGGTAGTGCCGTAGCCGACGAAATCCACGATTCCGGTGTTAGTGGGGCAAGCGTCGGTGAGTGGCTCGGTTGAGTTGAAAAGAGCGACTTTGCCCGCGGTCGCGCTCATCGAGATGTCGCCGCTCGCATCCGGGGTGGGGAGGTCTGCGCCGCAAGGTGCGCCGGAGCAGCCGGCTCCGGCGGCCTGTTGAATCAAGAAGTATTGCCCCGGCGCGAGTATGACGCCGGGAAGGCTTGTCCTCTGCCACGCGCCGCTCGCGGCGGAGGCATATTGCACGGACCAACCTGTGACATCAACGGGCACGTCGCCGCGATTGAACAACTCGATGAAATCGTTCTTGAAAATTGCACCCGCGTTGCCGCCCCCTCCATAAATCTGGCTGATGACAACTCTCGCGGGTGGCGTCGGCTCAGGCGATGGAGTCGGCGTCGGTTGGGGCGTTGGGGTCGGCGAAGGAGTTGGCGAAGGAGTCGGCGAAGGAGCCGGTGTGGGCGAGGGAACTGGTGATGGGGAAGGCGTCGGCGCTGGCGTCGGGGTTGGAGATGGTGACGGCGTTGGCGTCGGCGTCGGGGTTGGAGATGGCGTCGGCGAAGGTGTTGGCGTGGGTGTTGGCGTGGGTGTGGGTGTGGGCGTTGGCGTGGGTGTGGGTGTGGGCATTGTGACAAGAAGAGTCGCAGGCGTACTTGTCGCCGAAAATTCGCCCTGCGTCGTGCTGGCTGTGATGTTGCTGATGCCGGTTGCCCGTCCTTTGACTCTCGCGTGCGCCGCGCCTGTTTCGGGATCGTTCGTGATTTCTTCCACCGTTGCCACACTCGTGTCGTTTGAATTGAAAATGATTGCGAGGCCGCGCATCGGGCGGTCGAAGTGGTCGAACGCTCGAGCGTTGAACATCGCATTGTCGCCTATTGCAATCGTCTGTGCGGGTGGTTCGATGGAGATGCGCGTAAGTCTGCCGGCGCGTTCGACAAAAAAAGTGCCGTCCGATCTGACGCCGGGCGAGAACCTCTTGTCCGGTGCGGCGACGGTGTGCCGGACGAAGCCTCCAGTGATATCGGGGAAGCGTGTGATTGACTGGTTGACTGAATCGCCGCCGAGTCCGTCTCCCGGCGCGCCATATAAAAATTGTGTGACGATGTTGCCGGCGGCGTCGCGGACGATAATGGTCAGACCTGCGTTCGTTAGTGAAAGACCGCCGGTCGAAGCTTTCGAAACTTGCGCCCCGCCGAAGAATGGATGTTGCGGATCGAAACTGCCGCCGCCGAAAATGACGCGTGCATCGCCAGCCGGTATTGAATCGCCGGGGAGAAAGACGTGCCGGGTGGTTTCAGTCGTCCCCGTCAGCGGACGCGTGAACACTTTCCAACCTCCCACGTTCAGGGTTTCGCCGGTAGCGTTGACCAACTCGACGAACTCATCGTCCGAGCCGCTCCGCACGCCGTCGCGGTTCGCGTCTCCCGCGATACCATCCGGCGGATCGGCGAGCACCTCGTTGATGACGAGCGTGCGTGCGACTACGCTCAACTGAGCCTGTGCCATCGCGGCGCCCGCCGTGGCGGTAATGGTCGTCGTTCCTTCAGTCAATCCGGTGGCAGTTCCTGCGTCGTTGATCGTCGAGACGTGGTTGTCGCTCGAAGTGAAAGTAAACGAAACTCCTTGGATAACTTCGTCATTAGAATCGAATGCGGTCGTCGTGAAACTCATCTGTCCGCCGACGGGGATGAGCGCGGATACCGGGGCGAGAGTGATTCTGACGGGTCTCGGTGATCCGCCTCCGTTAGTAAAGTTCAGAGAAGCGATGTTGCTTTTTACGCCGTCCGCTTCGATGGAGAGGGGCACGGTTCCAAGCCCTTTCAACGAAGCAGTGAGGGCGACGTGTATTTGATCGAGACCGGGCAGGTCAGGTGATGGGATGACTGTCTCAACTCTCAAATTTCGAGTGCCCGCCATGACGGTGAGATTTGACGCATGGCGTGTCCCGGTGGCGAAGATGATGATGCGATGTGGGTCTCCGAGTTCGTCGAGGGCGTCAAAGGGGCCGCGCTTGAGTGTGAACGCTTCGAGGGCGATGGCTTCACCCGTGCCGCTCCCGCCGACTGTGAAGATGCCGGGTGCGGCGCGCGCAACGCGCACCGTCCCGCGGATTTCAAAGCCGTCGTGGTTGCGGACGGAGACGGTCGCGTCTCCGCTTTCGGTTTCAGGCGGCACGAAGAAGTTGAGCTGGTCGGGCGAGACGAAAAACATCTCAGCCGCGCGACCGTTGACGAAGATCGTCGTGTTGCGGAGTTGGGTCGGGAATGAGCCGTCAGGGAGTCGCACCGCTTCCGTCGTCGCCAGTGAGAGGCGCGAGCCGGTGGCGATGGCAATCGAACCCGGCGAGATGGAATTCGCCGTCGAGGTGCTGCGTGAAGCGCCGTTGACAATCTGTAAATTTGTCTCAAAGGGTGTGCGTGCTTCGAGCGACGCGACGAAGACTTCAGGGTTGTTGGCAAACTCGCTTGGCGTGGACTGGTCGGCGAGGATGCGCGGAAAGCTGAAAACGATCACACTGCCATCTTCGTTGAGAGAAGAGACAACCTGACCGCTCGCACTTGAAGGGGCGTTCGTGATTTTGGTGAAACGGGCGGAAGGCAGATCGTAGAGATAAAGCTCAACGCTCCCATCACTGTTGCCGCCGATGACGTTGCGGCGTGTGGCGAATGAAACGCGATTGCCATCGCCGCTGATGGTCGGGTGTAGCGGAACGTCCGTAGAACGCGAGCCGAGAAAGGTGAGCTGCCTCACACGGTCGTTACGACCGTCGTAAATGTAGACCTGCGAATTGCCCGCCGCATTTTCCGCTGAGTAGACAATGCGTGAGCCGTCACTACTGATCGCGCGCCCGTAAGTGAAGAGGAGATTTTTAACTTCCGGGGCGACGACCCGCACGCGGCCTCTACGTAAATCAAGAAGTACGAGGTCAGCGTTGAACGCAGCGCCTTCGGATTGCACTTGGCTCCGCCGGGCGAAAGCAAGTTGAGACGCATCGCCGCTCAATTTCGCATCAAAAGCGCCGGGCGTCCCGGTCGTCTCGGTCAACTGTGTGATTATTTGAGTTCGTAGGTCGCAAATGAAAATTTCGGAATTGAAGTCAGCGTTCCTCTGAACATGATCGCGATTCGAAGCGAAAGCAACAAGCAGCCCGTCATCGGAGATGGAAGGTTGAAATGATCCCTGCGAGGTGCGTTCCGATGCGTCCGTCGGGAGGGTGTCGGTCAACTGCCGCAGTGAAGCGCCGTCGAAGATGAAGATTTCGGAGTTGCCGTCTGAATTCTTTCCAACCATGTTGCCCGTGCTCGCAAAGGCTATCCGCGAACCATCGCGCGAAATGGCGGGAGACGGCGCACGCGAGCGCGCGAACTCGACGGGCGGGGCCGTCGGTGCGGCGAGGTCGGCCACCACGGCGGAAAACGAAGCCGTCTCGCCGGGAGAGGGCGTCGCCTCGTTCGTCTCGTAAGCGACCTTTCGTCCGTCGCCGCTGATGGAAGGGTTCAGACTGACGCGCTCCGCGGGCGTCTGTGCGACGCGGCGAAGCGGCTCGCTTTCGGAACGAACGCCTGTCACGAATGCGAACAGAGAGAAAGCGGCGGTGAGGGAAATGGCAAAACGCCCGGCGTGAGTGTCCAAGGCTGGCCTCCGTTTTGTGAACAGGCGCGAGGGCTTTGAAATTGTGTGAGGCCGGAATTGAGCGCGAGTTTTCCGGCTAGGTCTTGTCAGTCAAGTTGTATCTTCGTTTGCGCGAGGCGACAGAGAGTGTCATCACAAAGCGCGGGGCTGAGGCCGGGCGCTTTGCCTTCGGTTCGTGTCAAATAAGCGCGGGCATTCTATCGCCTTTACGGAAAAAGGCAAGGAAAAACTGAGGGGGTCGTGGATGCCCTAATTCGGGCAATAATATACTTGACTCAGCAAGGGTTTTAGTCTATACTTTTGAGTATGGAAAGACACGAACCCAAGACACTGCAAAAAGCCATCGTTTACTTTGCCGACCCCGACAACTGCTTGAACTACTTGATAGCGCGCCGCTGGCCTAACGGCGTCATTTGCCCGCGTTGTGGTTCGGACAAGGTTACGTTTATGGCTTCCCGGCGCGTGTGGCAGTGCAAGACCCGTCACCCGCAGAGCCAGTTCAGCGTCAAGGTCGGAACCATTTTCGAGGACTCGCCTATCGGCTTGGACAAGTGGCTTTGCGCGATGTGGATGCTGGCGAACTGCAAGAACGGAAACAGCAGTTGGGAACTGCACCGCACGCTCGGCGTCACTCAGAAGTCTGCATGGTTCATGCTTCAACGCATCCGTCTCGCGTTGCAGGGGGAAGATGTCGGCAAGCTTTCGGGACAGGTGGAAGCCGATGAGACTTACATCGGCGGCAAGGCGCGCAACATGCACAGGGACGTGCGCGAGCGCAGGATTCAAGGTACGGGCGGCAAGGGCAAGGTTGCCGTGATGGGACTCTTGGAGCGCGACGGTAAGGTTAGAGCGAAAGTGGTTGCGGGCGCGACGAAGGCGACGCTTCACGGCGAAGTGCGGGGCAACGTCGAGCCGGGTGCGGAATTGTTTACGGACGCGCTGAACGCCTACATGGGCTTGGAAGCGGACTACATTCACCAAGTCATCAACCACGCGGAGAAGTACGTTGACGGCCAGATTCACACGAACGGCATCGAGAACTTTTGGAGTCTCTTGAAGCGCGGCCTTAAAGGTACTTATGTTTCTGTCGAGCCGTTTCATTTGTTCCGCTATCTTGACGAGCAAGTTTTCCGATTCAATACGCGCACAGGCAATGACGCTTCTCGTTTCAGCCTTGCCGTTTCTCAGATTGTTGGCAAGCGTCTCACCTATGCCGAACTCACCGGCAAGGTGGGAGTTAGGACGGGCCACTAAGCCCGGTTACTTGAGCCGCGGCCCGAAGCGGAAGGCTTCTTAGTCTTTGGCTTCGGGCCGCGCTTTCGCGGGTTCTTATCGGCTTGCTCGCGGTGTTCTTCTAACCGCCCCTTCACAACCGAGTGCGGCACTGCTAACACGCGGTCAACTAGCTCCGTGAAGGCGTCAAACTCACGCGGTTGTTTCATCGGTTTTTCCTTCCATAATCGCCATGTGTCGCAACTTAGTTTTATACCCGCTGTTGCAATAGGCGTGCGTGTGTTGAAGGTTCTCTACTGAGGCATCGCCGCCCGCGCTTTTCTCTACCTTATGGTCTTTCGACCTAGAGAATGGCGCGAGTCTTGCGCGGCATATTGGACACGTTCCCCTGTTGTCCAAAGTGTCCTGTAATACCTTCGCTTGCTGCACTGACTTAGGGAACGACTTGCGCCGTTGCTTCGGTGGCGTTGCTGGCACTTTAACGTTTGGCTCGGAAATCTTGAGCGTTGTTTTTAAGGCAGGACTCTCTAACAACGCCGCTGTGATTTCCTCGTCCGTTGGCTGTTTTTCATCTTGGCGTCCATCAATAAAGCACTTCAGCACAGTTCGGTGCAATTCCATCAGCGATTCAAGCGGACGTGTGCGACTGCCCTTGCCGTGACTAATATCCTTGATGAATGACTTATGGCGAACGATAAACTCTTCAAAGTCGTGCCGCACTTCCGTAAATTCAAAAAGCTTCTCTTGAGCATCCAGTTCCATGGCAAACTGAAGCGCGACCAAGTAAGCCGATGTATAGAACTTGTCAGGCCCGTAGCAATAAACCGCCGGGTCAAGGCCAAGTGCGCCAGATAAGCTAGGGTCGAAGGCGAACCGAGCAATCTTCTTGACGCGCTCAAGAAACGCTAATGTGGTAGAGCCATCTACGTCATCAGGGAGTTCGGGCGTTTTTTTTGCGGCCTCACTTTTTCTTTTAGATGCCTGCCACGCGACCGGGCGAATATTGTTAAAGCCGTTCACCATGTCGAGAACCATATTGAACGCTTCTTGAGAATACGGCTGTCCGGCGCGCGGCACGTCGGGGCTTTGGGTGCTAATCTCTACGATCTCGCCGAAAAGCAATTTGTAAACTTCAGCGGCCAGCGTAGAAATCTTGTCTTTGCTATCCGTAAACCGAGCCCAATACTGATAGCCTTTGCCAGCTTGCATCAAGGCTCGCGTCGCAATGGTGTTCGGCTTACGCCGCGCCTGAATCACGTCTAGTTCGGTGGAATCAATGATGGCGGGACTTCCGTTAATCCTGAGAAATGCTTTTTCTGCCGTAATTGAATCGCCCTCAACGCGCTGTAGAACAGGTGTGCGGGTCGCAACCACGCGACCGCGCCGCACGTCAATATCCGTATCGTTCTCAGGATTATTGGCCGCCTTTTGAACAAGGTCGGCATAACTGCCAATTGTCTCGTGTATGAGTTTGCGCGTGTCGTTATGGAGTTTTCGTTGTCTCTCAGTAATGCCGTCGCCAAAAAACTGTCGAGAGATTATACCGTCGCCGTAATCATCATTCACCCATGCGATTAGGGCGCTGATTCGGTGAGCGCCATCTATTAAATAGATTTTCTCAGATGCTTGTGAGTGCCAGATGATGATTGCCGGAATGAGTTCCTTGTCTAAGAACGTTCGGACAAACTCAACAATCATATTTGGCGCCCAATTGTTAGTTGTGCGCTGAAAGTCCGGCTTCCTAAGTAAACGAAAAACCGTCTTGTGATACTGCAACTCGTCCAACTTAAAAACAGGATGCTCGCCTTGGATGGCGGAAACACCAGCCTCAAAGTCTTGACGCTGAATCAAGGCGTCCAGATTGACTTGATGAGTGGGCATAGCATAGTTGTCCTTTAAGCAAGAATAGGGCTTAATCATACAGCACCTCCTCTTGCTGAGGCAAGTATATTATTGCCCTAATTCGCGGCTATTTCCCCCACCTCACGCGCGGAGCCAAACTCAGGCAGCGCTTCAAAAACCTCCAACGCATAACGGACGTTGTTGAAGGGCGCGGAGACTTGCACTCCCTGAATCAGGTCGCGGACTTCGAGGAGCGATTCGCGTGCGATCTTGAGGCCCTCGGCGCGTGCGAACTCTTTGCCCTTATCGGAAGCCGCGCGCATACGTTCCATGATGTCGGAGGTGACGCGGACGCCGGGCACCTCGTTGTGTAGAAACTCCGCGTTGCGGAATGAGACGAGCGGCCAGATGCCGGCGACTACTGGAATGCGGACATGCTCGATTCGTTTGAGGAAATCGCGTAGTTGCTGGATGTCGAAGACCGGTTGGGTGATAGCGAACTCGGCACCTGCTTCAACCTTCCATTCGAAGCGCTTGATCTCTTCTTCGAGATTGATCGCGCCGGGATTGCAGCCGATACCGATGCAGAAAGAGGTCGGGCGCCCGATGGGGTTGTTGCCGAGGTCGAGGCCGTGATTGAGCTTGCTGACCATGTTGGTCAGGCCGATGGAGTCAATGTCGAAGACGGCGGTGGCGTCCGGGTATGGTCCCATCTTCGGCGGGTCGCCGGTGATGAGCAGTAGGTTCCGAAGGCCGAGGGCCGCCGCGCCCAGAATGTCCGACATCATGCCGAGCAGGTTGCGGTCGCGGCAGCAGTAGTGCAACACGGTCTCCAAGCCGATCTCGCGTTCAACGAGCACGGCGGTCGCCTGCGCTCCCATGCGCGTCTGTGCGCGCGGGCCGTCGGGGATGTTGACGGCGTTCACCCCCGCGCCCTTCAGCAGCTTGATCTGTTCGAGCGTCTTGACCGCGTCGCATCCCTTCGGCGGGAGCACTTCGACTGTCGTCACGAACTCACCACACGCGATTCGACGCGCCCAGTTCGAACGCTCTTCGAGCGGGACGACCCTAACGTCAAGGGGCGTCAGGTCGGTGACTTGCGCGGGTTTTTGCACCTGTCTGAATGAACGTTGCAAACGCGGGGAGATGGCGCGCGCGGCGTCCGAGATGAGCTTGATGTGAGCGGGCGTTGTGCCGCAGCACCCGCCCACGAACTTGACGCCGGCCTGTATCAGGCGTTTGGCGTACTTCGCCATGTATTCGGGCGAGCACATATAGAATTGACGGCCCTGCACGTCGCGCGGCATCCCTGCGTTCGGTTGTGCCGCGAGTTTCCGACTGGTCACGCCGCGCATCTTCTCGATGGCATTGAGGACGGGGGCGGGGCCGACGCCGCAGTTCAGCCCGATCACATCCGCGCCCCACTCATCGAGGCGCGCGGTAAAAACTTCGGGCGTGGTGCCAAAAGTGGTGTTGCCATCATCGTGAATCGCCACCTGAGCGATGATTGGTAAGTCGCAGAGTTCGTGCACGGCGCGCATCGCCTGCCGCAACTCGGAGATGTCCGAAAAGGTTTCCAGCAGGAACAGATCAACGCCGCCTTCGAGCAGCGCGGCGATTTGTTCCTTGAACAGGTCTTTCGCTTCGTCGAATGAGGTCGGGCCGTAAGGCTCGATGCGGAGGCCCAAGGGACCGACCGCGCCGGCGACATAGCTCCGCCCGTCCGCGGCTTCACGCGCGATTCGCGCGGCGGCGATGTTGATCTCGCGCATGCTCCCTTCGAGTCCATACTGCTGAAGCTTGGTGGCGGACGCGCCGTAAGTGTTCGTCTCGATGACTTCGGCCCCGGCGCGCACGTACTCTTCGTGAATCTCGCGCACAAGGTCGGGCGCCGTCAGGTTCAACTCGTCGTAAGAGCGGTTGATATAGATGCCCTTCACATACAGCATCGTCCCCATCGCTCCATCAAAGACCGTGATGTGGTCGCTCTCAAGTAGTTCTCTGAAGTTGTCCATAAAAATAGCGATGAGCAGTTAGCGATGAGCAGTTAGCTTTTGGCTGGTGCTGGCTCATAGCTAGTCGAATAAAAAATCCCGCGCCAAACAACGCGGGACTTCAACAAGACTCGAAGTTGGCGGCCAGTAGAAGCGCCGAGCTGTTTAGCTGTTTGTTTTACGTGGCCGCAAGTCGCCTTAACTCACCACGTTTTATGTCAATGCGCTTATACGACCGCCGGAGCAAGTCTGTCAAGGCGAGCCGGAATGGCTCTTGGGGGCAATTCGACTTTTCAGCCTGCCGTTCAAACATTTACTTCCGTGTGCTCACACGGCAGAGTGCTAACGAATTCGCTTACTTCAGGATAATTACTCACCTTCAACGGAATCAGCCATGCCGCCTCGCCATTTTTGAACTGGATTTCGGTGCGCCAGAGAGCCTTTTTCTTGTACGTGGGGTTGATTCTGATTTGGTTGACCACGCGACTCAAATCGGCCCACGCGAAGCTTCTTCCGTCATTGCGGACCAGACCTTCTTCCGAAAAATATTTGACCGACTTGGCATGACCTCTGCGAACCAACCAAAAAATTAGGGTGAAAGTGACCAACAGCATAAAGCCGATTCCGAGAGGCACGACCTCGAAACCTTTCAACAGCCCATTGATTATCAGCAACAGGCCGATTGGAACAAAGAAAAGTCCGAGCAGAATAATAAGGATGAAATGCAGTTTGCTTGCTTTGACTTCCAGACGATTCATCACTTTCGCTCCTACCTGTCTGAATTTCTACATCTGCTTTAGGCCGGCAAGTTGGGATGTCTAATATGGGAGCATCCGCCGTGCATTCAACCCTCCAACGGAGAAGCGCAGGATGAGAGACAATCCAACAAGCGGTCTGAAAGTTACTGTTGTTTGACGCGACACGGCAAGGCGAGGGCGCGCGTAAGCGTACAGCTTTCCCCCGTCGAAAACAAGAAATTCTTATCTCTGGCAGCGCGGGCAGAAATAGGTCGAGCGGCCCGCGTGCGTGACGCGGCGGATGCGCGTGCGGCAATGGTGGCAAGGTTCGCCCTCACGGTCGTAGACGCGCCAGCGGCCTTCATATCCGCCGCCGTAGTAGCTGCCGTCAATGTTCTCCGGGTCAACATTCATCGTCGAGCCGTGTGCGATGGATTCGTTGAGCACGTCGAGGATCGCTCGATGCAGACGCGGGACGCGGCGCGGGGAAAGGTCGGCGGCGGCGGCGAACGGATTGACGCGCGCGAGAAAGAGGACTTCCGCGGCGTAGATGTTGCCGAGGCCGGTCACTTTCGTCTGGTCGAGCAAGACCTCTTTCAGGGCGCGGCGCGTGCGACTGAAGGTGCGGCGCAGGTAGTCGGGCGAGAACTCCTCCGTGAATGGCTCCGGCGCGAGTGAGCGCAGCTCTCTGGTCTCGTGCAGCTCATCTGCGCGGACGAGTTTCATCAAACCGAAATGGCGTTGGTCGGTGAAGACGAGGCGGCGATTGTCGTCGAGTTGGAAGAGGGCGTGAGTGTGTGTGGGGAGTTGCCGCTCGGCGGGGAGCAGGAGGAACCTGCCGGTCATCCGCAGGTGCGTGATGAGGACGCGCGAGCCATCGAGGAATAGCAAAATATGCTTGCCACGCCGCCCGGCGGTTTCAATCGCCGCGCCGCGAAGAATACGCGCGAAGCTGCGCGGCGTGGTCTCCGGCGCGAGGCCGGGACGGAGGAGCCGTGCCGAGACGACGTGCCTGCCGCGCAAAAGGCGGTCGAGAGCACGTGCGACAAGTTCGACTTCAGGCAGTTCCGGCATACAAACGAAAAATCGTAAGACGAAATACGACAGCGGGAGAGCGCGCAAAGCAAACTAACGATGCGCCTGTGCGAGGCGACAACCCTCTTCGAGCAAAGTTTCCATCTTCGCGGTCGAGGTCGCTTCGGCATAAATGCGTAGGACAGGCTCGGTGCCGGACTGGCGGAACAGCAGCCACGACTCATCCTTGAAGATAAGCTTCGCGCCGTCGAGGGTCTCGACCGACACGACCGGCTCGTCGCCCAACTTCAGTGGCGGAGCGGCGGCGAGTTCGGCGACGAGCGACTGGCCGCGGGCGACTTCGGTGTGAATGTCCCGGCGTCCAAAATAGAACTCGCCGAACTCGCGGTGCATCTCGCGCACCATCTCGGTCGGTTTCTTCCCGGCGGTGATGATTGATTCGAGGAAGAGCAGCGAGTTCAGAATCCCGTCACGTTCCGGCAGATGCCCGCGCACACCGATGCCGCCCGACTCTTCCGCGCCGATGAGAATATCCTGACTGAGCATGAGGTCGGCGATGTACTTGAAGCCGATGGCCGTTTCGTATAACGGCAAGTCGTGCGCGGCGGCGATTCGTTTGAGCAGGACTGATTGCGAGAAGGTGCGAACCACGCCTCCCTTCAGCTTCCGTTCGCGCGCGAGGTGGAGGAGGATGAGCGGCACGACCTCGTGCATGGTCATGGTCGCGCCATCATCGGCGACGGCGCCCACACGGTCGGCGTCGCCGTCCGTCGCCAGTCCGACGAGAGCGCCGGCCTCGGCGACACGCCGCTTGAGCGGAGCGAGATTGCGGTCAATGGGTTCGGGCGCGACGCCGCCGAAGAGCGTGTCGCGCGCGGCGCGAATCGTCTCGACTTCAAGCTTGCCGCCGCGCAAAAAACTCTCGACCCACAGCCCCCCCGTACCGTGCATCGGATCAACGACGACGCGCGCCGCCGCGCTCCTCATCAGATCGAGGTCAACGAAGTCGGCGAGTTGTCGCCGGTAACTTTCGGCGGTTTCGTCAAGTCCTGCATCCATGCGCGCGAGCAACTCACCACGCCGAGGCGCGTGTGCGTCCACCAGCGACTCGACGGCGAGAGTCGTTACCTCCGTCGCGCTCCCGCCCCACGGCGCTTTGATTTTGAATCCGTTGAAGTGTGGAGGATTGTGCGACGCCGTGATGACGACACCGCCCGCCGCGCCGCTCTCACGCACAGCCCAAGAGACTAGCGGCGTCGGCACATCCGCATCGAAGAGAGAGACGGCGACGCCGTTGCCGACCAGCACTTCGGCTGCACGTTGTGCGAAACGCTCCGAAAGGAATCGTCGGTCGTAGCCGACCACGACGCGCGGGGTTTTCGTTTCTTGTGAAGTCTCGTGCCCGGAGTCAGGCGTGTGAGTTTGAAGCAGGTAATCAGCAAAGGCTTGAGCGACGCGCTCGACATTCTCAAAGGTGTACTCGTCGGCAATGACCGCGCGCCATCCATCAGTCCCGAACTTGATTGGCGACTGTCCCGCGCGCGCTGATCTCACAGAGCGCCTCCGAGTTGCGTATAGTCGGTTAAAGAAGACTTGTCGCCGAGCACGGATCCCGAACCAACCTGCGCCGAGCGCCCCACGTGGCAGCCGCGTCCAATGATGGCGCCCGTTATTTGAGCGCCCGCGCCGATGCGTGTATGCGACCAAACGACCGAGTTCACCACGCGCGCTTTCTCTTCGATGTGACAGCCTTCGCCGAGAACTGAATTGATGATTTCCGCGCCCGGTTTGATGATGCAGCCGTCGCCGATCATCGAGAGGTCATCAATCTCGGCGGCGGTTGCGCGGTCGAAGTCGCCGATAGGTGTTGGCGTCTCGACGCCGTGGACGCGCCCGGCGAGCAAGTCGTGATGAACACGCAGATAGTTGACGGGCGTGCCGATGTCAATCCAGTAAGTGTCGCGCGGCACATGCGCGTAAAACGTCTCTTCGCGCCGCAGGAGGTCTGGAAACAGTCCATACTCGAAGGAATAGTTCTCACCCGCCGGAACGTAGTCGAGCACGCGCGGGTGGAGGACGTAGGTGCCGGCGTTGATGGTGTTGACGCTGATCTCCTCGGCCTTCGGTTTTTCCAAAAAGCGTTTGACTCGGCCATCCTCATGACATTCGACGAGGCCGTAAGCGCTCGGATTCTCGACCGGCGTGAGGACGATGGTCGCCCCCGCGTCGCGCTCTTCATGCTCGCGGATGACGGCGCCGAGGTCGAGGTCGGTCAGGATGTCGCCGTTAAAGACGACGGTCGGCTCGCGGAGCAGGTCTTCGGCGAACTTGTAAGCGCCGGCGGTGCCCATCGGCTGCGGCTCGACCGTATAGCTGAGGTGGACGCCGTAGTCGGAGCCGTCGCCGAGTTGCTGCTCGATCTTGAACGGTTGGTACGAGAGCGAAAGCGTGATGTTGGTGATCCCGGCCTTTCGCAGCGTATCAATCTGGTAGAGAAGAAAAGCGCGGTTGCAGATCGGGACGACCGGCTTCGGCGTGTAAACGGTCAGCGGTCGGAGGCGCGTGCCTTTGCCGCCGGCGAGTATGAGTGCTTGCATGTGGTCGAGTTTCGAATGTCTGCCGTGATTTAAAATCTACAGGAAATGCGAGATGATTGCGCGACCGCGCGAGTCTAACACCCACGCACCAGCCTTTTCAATCGCACTTTTTTGCAGCATTGACCTTGCTTGACACCCCTCTGAGCGAACGTATAATCGAACTTCGCAATTCGAGATAATTTTAGGACACTACAATGAAGATGCGTTTAGCGAAGGGTCGCCTCGTTGTCACTGAAGAGATTTCTAGGGAAGAGGTGTGGAAACGGCTAATCCAATTAGTTGGTGGAGATAGTTGTTGGATGAGGCCCTATTTTCGTATTGTGCCCATAAATACCGACCATCTTAAGGCTAATATAAAGCTTGAAAGACATGGTTCTATGGGAGGTAAGTACCCATGCGAATTAACCGTTTGGGATCCCGCAAATAAAAGATTCGCCATCAAAATGCTGCCTCCGCCTAATAAAAAAGAACTTCAAGGTTTTTTTAAGGAGTACGATTTTACTGTTAATCAATATATGGGAGGCAAGACGTTTATTGATGTGCAAGGGGTGCAATTAAAAGTGTGACTCGGCCATAATCACAGCCATCTTTAGCTGAGAGGTGAGGTGATTATGGGACAAGCCATTGACGAAGCGTTGCGCGCCACTCGCTTGGCCGCACGTTTAGCACAGTACCCGGAGTTGCGC
>JBGTBQ010000039.1:0-12545 GCA_041749275.1 Pyrinomonadaceae bacterium
CAAGGATACAGCCGAACTGTGTTTTGCTCAGTATTTCGAGCATCACATGACGAGCAATGCTAGTTGGCCTGATTGCGTGCAACCCCGAAACGGGGTTAATCGTTGCAAATGCGAGACTTAAAAATGTGTCCCGACATCAGGTGGTGAGCATTGGAGAAACTGGCCGAACAACAAAACAACGAAACGCGCCGCGAGATGCTGATGGCGATTCGCCGGCACCTTGCGACGAGCGCGCCGTTCGACGCCGTGCGGAGCGAGCACCACGCGCACCATCCGGGCCAGACGATGGCCGGACGCATCGCCGTGGTCGCGCGGGATGACTCACCGTCGCCAATCGAGCGTTTCCGCGAGGCGCTCGAAGCCGTCGCCGGGCACTGCGTCGTCGTGCATGATGAAGGTGAAGCGGCGGAAGCATTGCGCGGCATCATCGAGGAGAGAAAGGCTCGCCGTGTCGCCGTCTCGGATGCGGCGCTCGCGCGAAGAGTGTTAGGGGGCGCGAACTCCGGCGCGGAACTGCTTGAGAATGCCGCTCCCGCCGATCTCTTCGATTGCGATCTCGGCGTCACGTGTGCACAGTGGGCCGTCGCCGAGACGGGCACGCTCGTGCTTGAAGCGGAGAGCGAAAGGCATCGTCTCGCTTCGCTCGTGCCGCCCGCGCACGTCGCGCTCGTCGAGGCCGGGCGGATTCGTGAGACGCTCGGCGAGGTGCTCGCGGCCCTCAACGAAAAAGGGCGCGACGCATTGAGCCGCACGGTGACTTTCATCACCGGCCCGTCGCGCACCTCGGACATCGAGTTGACGCTGGCTATCGGCGTCCACGGCCCCGGCGAGTTGTACGTCATCATCATCGAAGGTGAAAAGCATGAGTGACCGCGTGCTGCTCCGCGCCACAGACATCACGAAATCTTACGCCGGCGTGCAGGCTTTGAAGAGCGGCTCCATCGAACTGCGCGCGGGCGAAGTGCACGCGCTCATCGGCGAGAACGGCGCGGGCAAGTCCACACTCATCAAAATTATGACCGGCGCGGTCGAGCCGGACGGCGGCGAGATCGTGCTCAACGGCGAGACCGTCACGCACAACTCGCCGCGCGTGTCGAAGTCGCTCGGCATCGTCGCCATCTATCAGCAGCCGGCGCTCTTTCCGGAACTGACCGTCGCGGAGAACATCGCGCTCGGCATGGAGCAGTCGGGGATGCTGGGGCGCGTGGACTGGAAGGAGCGGCGGCGCCGCGCCGTCGAGTTGCTTGCGCGCGTCGGCGCGCGAATTGACCCGGACACGGCGGCGGGCGATTTGACGATGCCGCAGCAGCAACTCGTCGAAATCGCGCGCGCGCTTGGGGCTGAAGCGCGGGTCTTGATTTTAGACGAGCCGACGGCCTCGCTCTCCGAAGAAGACACGCGGAATCTCTTCCGTGTCATCCGCGAGCTGCGCGAGGCGGGCGTCGGCATGATCTACATCTCGCATCGTCTGGAAGAGCTGCCCGTCATCGCCGACCGCGTGACGGTCTTGCGCGACGGGCGGACGATTGACACGCGGCTGATGTCGGAGGTCAACCGGCAGCAGTTGATTCAACTGATGGTCGGGCGCGAGCTGTCGGCGGTCTTCCCGAAAAGAGAGGTCGCGCTGGGCGAAGTGGTGTTGGAACTGCGCGGCGTCGGATGCTCCGCGAGCGGCGTCAACAACGTGAGCCTCAAGCTGCGCGCCGGTGAAATTCTCGGCCTCGCCGGACTCGTCGGCGCGGGGCGCACGGAGTTGGCGCGGACGATCTTCGGGCTGACGCCGGCGGACGAGGGCGAGATTTCTTTGCGGGGCGCGCCCGTCAAAATCGGCAGCCCAGCTGAAGCCATCAAAGCCGGCATTGCATATGTTCCCGAAGACCGGCGGCGGCACGGCGTCATCCTCGATCTGCCGATCAGCCACAACATCACACTCGCGTCGCTCGACCAATTTTCGAGCTACGGCGCGCTCAACTTTCGTCAAGAGAAAGAGGCCGCCGCCGACTACACGCGGCGGCTCGGCGTGAAGACGCCGGCGATTTACGTCCCCGTCGCCACGCTTTCGGGCGGCAACCAGCAGAAGGTCGCGCTCTCGCGCTGGCTGATACGCAAGCCCTCGGTGCTCATCCTCGACGAACCGACGCAGGGGATTGATGTCGGCGCGAAGTCGGAGATACACGCGCTGATGACCGACCTCGCCGCCGAGGGCATGGCAATTTTGATGATCTCTTCGGAGCTGCCCGAAATCCTCGGCATGAGCGACCGCATCGCCGTCATGTTCGGCGGCACGATTTTCGGCGTCCTCGACCGCGCGGAGGCGACGCAAGGAAAAATTCTCGCGCTGGCGCTGGGGCACGAATTGACCGACGCGGGCGCGCAGATGCTGGGCGCGGGGTCGTAAAGGCAGTGATTTGATTCGGGAGTTGAATATATGGCAAGAGGCAATTCACCACGGAGACACAGAGAACACAGAGGGGGCACAGAGGATTGAATCTTCTCTGTGCTATCTCTGTGTCCTCTGTGTCTCTGTGGTAGAAATCAATCTTCGCCTCGCTCTACTTTCGCTAGTGCCACTCATGTCGTAAGTGATGAAACTCAGTCGTTACAAACGCGAACTCTCGGCGGCGCTGGCCTTCGCCGCGCTGCTCGTGCTGGTCGCCGTGTCCGAGCCTTCATTCTTCAGCGCCGCGAACCTGCGCGACCTCGCGCTGAACAACGCGCCGGTGCTGCTGATTGCGACGGGGATGACGCTGGTGATTCTGGTCGGAGAGATTGATATCTCGGTCGGCTCGCAGTTCGCGGTGTGCGGCATCGCCGCCGGGATGCTGGCAAAGGCGGGAGTGCCCGTGCCGCTACTGTTGCCGTGTGTGATTCTCATCGGCGCGCTGATGGGCGCGGTGAACGGCGTGCTGGTCGGGCATCTGCGTTTGCCCTCGATCATCGTGACGCTGGCGATGCTCGTGGCGTGGCGCGACGCGCTGCGCTGGACGACCGATGGCGCGTGGGTGCAAGACCTGCCCGCGAATTTTCAGTGGTTCGGTTTGGGGCAGACGGGCGGGCAACTGTTGATCGTCGCCGTGGCGCTCGGCGTGCTGGTGGCCTTTAGTTGGGTGCTCAGGAATCTGCGGGCCGGGCGCGCGGTCTACGCGGTCGGCTCGGACGCAGAGGCCGCGCGGCTCGCCGGCATCGAGCCGCCGCGCGTCGTCTTCACGGTGTTCGTGTTGATGGGCGCGCTCGTCGGTTTGGCCGCGTTGCTCAACGCCGTGCGCTTTAACGTCGTGCCGAGCAACGCGGGGCTGGGGTTGGAGCTGAAGGCGGTGGCGGCGGTAGTCGTCGGCGGGACGGCCATCACGGGCGGGCGCGGCACGCTCGTCGGAACTTTAATCGGCGCGGCGCTCTTGGGAACCATCGGGACGGCGTTGACATTTTTGGGCGTCAATCCGTTCTGGGAAAAAGCGATTCAAGGGGCGATTATCTTAGCGGCGCTCGTCTCGGATGTGGCGCTGGCGCGGCTTGAGCGACACGGCGCGAAACTGAGTCCGGCACGGTAACTTTCAAGATGGCGGAATCAATCCCCATATCTCCAACAACGCTGAAAACGGAAGCGCCGTGGCGCGAGCGCCTGTTCCCGAATAACGAGTGGGTGCTGATCGCCGTGCTCGTTTTCGAGTGCGCCGTTTTCAGTCTGACGGGGAACAATTTTCTCGGCGCGTCGAACGCGTTCGAGATTACGCGACTCAGCGTCGAGATCGGACTGCTCGCGCTGGCGCTGACGCCGATCATCATCACGGGTGGGATTGACTTGTCGGTCGGCTCGATGATGGGTCTGGCGGCGGTCGTGTTGGGCGCGTTATGGCGCGACGCGGGGCTGCCGCTGCCCGTCGCGGCGTCGGTCGCGCTGCTCGTCGGAGGCTTAGGCGGGAGCCTTAATGCGCTGATGATTACGCGGCTCAAGTTCCCGCCGCTCATCGTCACGCTCGGCACGTTCTCGCTTTTCCGCGGCGTCGCGGAAGGTTTGACCGGGGGCGTCGAGAACTATTCGGGGTTCCCACAGAGTTTTCTGTTTCTCGGACAGGGTTACGTCGGCGGCGTCGTCCCGACACAGTTGTTCATCCTGCTCGCGGCCATCGTGGGTTACTGGTGGTGGCTGCAACGCACGAGCGCGGGCCGGAGCCTCTACGCCATCGGTTTTTCCGCCGAGGGCGCGCGCTACGCGGGGCTGCCCGTCGCGCGGCGTCTGGGGGCGGTGTACGTGCTGTCGGGGCTGGCGGCGAGTCTCGCGGCGATTATCTATGTCGCGCATCTGGGGCAGGCGAAGTCGGACGCGGGCACGGGCTACGAGTTGATGGCGATCACGGCGGTCGTGCTCGGCGGCGCGTCAATCTTCGGCGGGCGCGGGACGGTGCTCGGCACGGTGCTCGGTCTGTTCGCCATCGTGATTTTGCAGAACGGGCTGCGTCTGAGCGGGCAGCCGGCGGAACTGGCGGGCATCCTGACGGGCGCGCTGCTCGTCGCGACGATTCTGGTGGATCGCATGTCACGTCGCGCGCGGCCACAGGCAGCCGCACACACCAACGCGGTAGAGGAGGAGAGTGAAGTGAGGAACTCACAGGTCGGCATCCTGAGCGCGGTCGTCCTCGGCGCCGCGTTGATCGTCGCCGGTAGCAACTGGCTGTCGGTGAAGACGCTGCGCGAAGAGTTGAAGCAGGGCGGGGCGGGGCCGCAAAATTCGTCCGGCGGCGGCACGCCGGCGACTGGCGGCGCGAAGAAGGTCATCGCGATGATGCCGAAGGCGAAGGGCGACCCGTACTTCATCAGTTGCAAGGCGGGCGCGGAAGAGGCCGCGAAGGAACTGAACGTCGAGTTGTTGTGGGACGGCCCGACCGATCTCGACCCGGCGAAGCAGAACGAGGTCGTCGAGGCTTGGATCACGCGCGGCGTGGATGCCATCGCCGTGAGCGTCGAGAACAAGGTCGGCATCTCGACGGTGCTCCGCAAGGCGAAGGAGAAGGGGATCAAAATCGTCACGTGGGATGCCGACGCGGAAAAGGACGCGCGCGATTTCTTTATCAATCAGGCGACGCCGCAGGGCATCGGATACACCCTGACGGACGAGGCTGCCCGCATCATGGGCAACAAGGGCGATTTCGCCATCGTCACCGCGTCTTTGAGCGCGGCCAATCAGAACGAGTGGATCAAATACATCAAGGAGCGTCTGGCGGAGAAGTATCCGGAGATGAAACTCGTGGCGATTCAGCCGAGCGAAGGCGACCGCGACCGCGCCTTCTCGGAGACGCAGACGATTCTCAAGGTCTATCCCAACGTGAAACTCATCATGCCGATTGCCGCGCCCGCCGTGCCCGGCGCCGCCGAGGCCGTCAAGCAGTCGGGCCGCACGGACGTGAAAGTAACGGGCCTCTCGCTGCCGAACATGTCCAAGTCTTACATCAAGGAGGGCGTGGCCGAATCAATCGTGTTGTGGAACACGCTCGACCTCGGATACCTCACCGTCTACGCGTCCCACGCGCTCACGACGGGCGCGCTCAAGCCGGGAGACAATAAGCTGGACGCGGGCAGGCTCGGCAAGATCGAAGTGGTGGGCGACGAAGTGAGGCTCGGCGCGCCGTTTATCTTCAACAAGGAAAATATAGACCGCTTCAACTTCTGACGGCGCGTGTATAATCGCGCTTTCACGAGTGGCGTGGGCGACAGTCAGAAGGCAAGGCCAAAACGATAGCTGTCTCAAGTCGCCGGCGTTCAATGTTGGTAGTGAAAGGAGTCGGCTAACGATGAAGGCGCTCGTGGTAGTTCTCACGTGTCTCGTCGGCGTGGGCGGCTCGTCCGCGCAGGACGTTTCCGATAAGCGCACGCCGCCCGGCGTCGTCTTCCTCAAGCTCAAATGGTCGAGGGACGTGCAGTTGCCTCGTGGATGGGATCGGATGCCGATGGGCGCCTCTGCGAGCGGTCTGCCCAGCGACCTATCCGCGGAGCGTGACCGGGGCGGCGTTGGGCCGTCCGGCAGACCTCTCCCAACCGGCGGCGGGCGGCGTTTCGTGTACGACTATTCGGCGGAGATCAGGAACGACGGCGCGAAGGAGATGAAAGGGTTCATCTGGGAGTACATCGTCAGCGATCCGGGCAGCGGGAAGGAACTGGGCCGTCATCGTTTCTACAGCTACAAGAAAGTCTCCGCGAACAAGAAGGCGACGTTGCGCGGCAGGTCGCGTAACGCGCCGTCGAAAGTCGTCAGCGCCGCCGGGTTGGAGAAAGACAAGCGCTCTCCGTTCGACGAGCGGGTGGAGATCAGGTGCGTGATGTACGCCGATGGGAGTTGGTGGATGCACCCGTCGGTGAGAGAGTCCGAGTGTCTCAACCTCAAGCGGCGCGAGAAGTTGTATAAGAGAATGAATAGCCGGTGACGTTTCGGGGCCAACAACCTCGCCCGACTCTTCGCACGCCTCGCTATGCACGGTCGCTGACGCCGCGAGCAGTTACACGCCATGCGATACGGCTTAACTCTCATGCTGCTACTGGCGGTTTCGTGGGTCGGTCACGGCCTCGCGCCGTCAACTCCGTCCGCGTCGGCGCAGAGACCCGCCGAAGAGCGTCCGCGTCTGAAAGGTTTCGACCCACAGCTCAGACGCCGGCCCGATCAACTTGAAAAAGCCGCTGGCGTGCGGGGCGCGGGCGGCGCGGATGAAGAAGAGGTGGTGCGCGTCGAGACGATGCTCGTCGTCTCGGACGTGCTGGTGCTCGACAAGCGTGGGCGCTCCGTCGCCGGACTGAAGCGGGAAGACTTCGTCGTCAAAGAAGATGGCGCGCGGCAGGAGATCGGCACCTTCTCGCTCGGCAACGGTGGAGTGGTTCCGCGTTCGATTGTGCTCATCATTGATTACAGCGGCAGCCAGATGCCCTACCTCAAGACGAGCATCGAAGCGGCCAAGACTCTCGTTGACCGGCTCGGCCCCGCGGACAGGATGGCGATTGTGACCGACGACGTGGAGCTGCTGGCGGACTTCACGCGGGACAAGGCGTTGCTCAAAGAGAAACTGGATTCTTTGTTGCGGAGCGTCCTGTCGGGGAAGGTGGGGCAGAGCCAGCAACTGAGCGCGCTGATGGCAACTTTGAAAGAACTGTTCGATGAAGAAGACCTCCGCCCCATCGTCATTTTCCAGACGGACGGCGACGAACTCGGAACATTGAAAGGAAGCAGCCACCCCAGCCGGAACGCGCGGGAGAATAGTTTCAGCTTCGGAGACATTTTGACGGCGGCGGAAAAGTCGCGGGCCACCGTCTACACGATCATGCCCGGCGTGCGCCTCATCGGACTTTCGGAAGACGAGCAGTTGCGGAGAGCCAGAGAGGACATGGACAACCGGGCGAAGGCCGGCAAGGAGATGTTCGGTGTGACTACCGTCAGGCCGGAGCAGCAGGCGTGGGGGGAGGGGTTCTTAAGGTCGTGGGCCGTCGCGCTGCATCGTCGCCAGTTGGCGATAGCCGGTCTTGCCAAGTACACGGGCGGGTGGGCCGATTATCTCGAACAGCCCGAACAGGCCCGCGACATTTACGCGCGCATCTTCGCGGGCATCAACAGCCGCTACTTCATCGGCTATTACCCGACCAACCGGACGCGCGACGGCAAGCGTAGGAAAGTGAATATCGAGGTGAGCGGCCATCCCGAATATATCATCTGGGGCCGCAAGACCTACTTCGCCCCCGACCCGGAAAAGTAGAGGCGCAAAAGTTAAACCTCAAGACGCGAGAGATGATTCGCAAAGCATTCCTAATGACGCTCAAACCCGAAAGCCGCGACGAGTACGAGCGGCGGCACAATCCCATCTGGCCGGAGTTGCGAGATGTTCTGAAAGAGCATGGCGTCCACAACTATTCGATCTTTCTCGACCCCGCCACGGACAGTTTGTTCGCCTATGCCGAAATCGAATCCGAAGATTTATGGCGTGGCATCGCCGAGACCGAGCCGTGCCGCCGCTGGTGGGCGCACATGAAAGAGTTGATGCTGACGAACCCCGACGACAGCCCCATCGCCCTCGCCCTCGACGAAGTCTTTCATCTGGATTGAATCTTTCCGTCCAACACGCCCACGAAAGAGGCGTGCGGTCGAACGAGGCGGGGATAATCGCGGCGACTGAGAAAGAGACGGAAAAACTTGTCCGTGGTTTAGATTCACTTGCGTGTATGGGTCAGTACCGCCTGCGGTAGCGGGCGGGTGGTTGCCACGCCAGACCCGCCCGCTACCGCAGGCGGTACTGACAAAGCCGCTATCCATACATTCGATTGCAAACCGATCTAAGCCTCGGAGCCGCGCGTCTTCGGCTTCGCGGGCTGAAGCACGATGTTGTCTATCAGGCGGGTCGCGCCGATGCGGGCCGCGAGCGCGATAAGGACGGGGCGTTCGTCGCTGACGCGGTCGAGTTTCTCCATCGTCTCGGCGTCCACCACGCCGACGTATTCGAGCGCGGCGCGCGGTTCGGCGGCGAGTTGCGCGCGGACGACCTCGGCCAGTTTCTTCGGGTTGCGCTCGCCCTCGTTGTAGACCTCGCGCGCCTGCGAGAGCGCGCGGTAGAGGATGGCAGCGGCGCGGCGGTCTTCCGTCGAGAGGTAGGAGTTGCGCGAAGAGAGCGCAAGGCCCGACTCTTCGCGCACGGTCGGCAGTATGACAACCTCGATGTCGAAGGCGAGGTCGCGCACGAGGCGTTTGACGACTAAGGTCTGCTGCGCGTCCTTCTGGCCGAAAAAGGCGAAGTCAGGCCGGACGGTGTTGAAGAGGACGGTGAGCACCGTCGCCACGCCGCGAAAGTGGCCGGGCCGGGCCGCGCCTTCCATCCATTCGGAGAGACCCTCGACATTGACATAAGTGGAAAAGTTCTTCGGATAAATCTCCTCGACCGAAGGAGCGAAGATATAGTCCACGTTGTAGTCGGCGAGGCGCGTCGTGTCCTGCGTGAGATCGCGTGGATAGCGCGCGAAGTCTTCACCGGGGCTGAACTGCGTCGGGTTGACGAAGACCGAGACGACCACCACGTCGCACATCCGGCGGGCCTCGCGCACAAGACTCAAGTGGCCTTCGTGCAGCGCGCCCATCGTCGGCACCAGCCCGATGGTCTTGTCGTCTTCGCGCCGGAGCTTGCGCGCGACCGAACTCATCCGTTGTCGTCGGTTAATGATTTCCATAAAAGAAAGTCTGGAGTCTGAAGTCTGAAGTCCGGAGTCTCATATTCTCGATCATCCGAGACGTTGCGCGAGCGAGAGAGTCATCCGTCATCCTTTCAGCGAGCAAGGTCTATCAGACTTTGAAGCAAGCCTCAGCGAGGTAATGCAAATCCAGAGCGACCTACCGGTGCGATTGAACATCTACAACTGAGCCGTGGGCGATGTTCAGGAAGTTGGCAAACTCTTTGCCGGAACGTCTGCCGAAGCCCGCGGCGATGTTCGCCATGATCGAAACGCTCGCGCGCCGCACCTGATCGCGTAGCCCGTAAGCGCGCGCGAAACTTTCTCCGGCGGTGTCCTGATAAACCAACCGCGTTGCCTGTCGGGACTTCTGCCATGCCTGTCTATCCTCCCGCCTGTTGAACGTCGCCATTTCCGGACTCCAGACTTCAGACTCCGGACTCCAGACTTTTATCTTTATCCGGCGCGAGATCGAGTTCGGCTGCCGTGTCGGCGGGGAGCGGATAAGACTCTTCAAGAGCAGGGAAGGCGCCGGAGCGCACGTCGTCGGCGTAGCGGCTGATGGCGTCGGTGATGGTTTCGCGCAGCGGCGCATACTCGCGGACGAAGCGCGGGCGGGTGCGGCTGAAAGAGAGGCCGAGCATGTCGTGGAGGACGAGTATCTGCGCGTCGCAACCGGCGCCGGCGCCGATGCCGATGGTCGGTATTTTAAGCCGTCCGGTGACGAGGCGCGCGACCTCGTGCGGGACGACTTCGAGAACGACGGCGAAGACGCCCGCCTCTTCCAGCGCCAGCGCGTCTTCGATGAGAGCTTGGGCGGCGTGGGCCGTTTTGGCTTGCAGACGGTAGCTGCCGAGCTTGTTCAAAGACTGCGGCGTGAGGCCGACGTGCCCCATCACGGGAATCTCTTCTTCCACCAGACGCCTGACCACTTCGAGCCGGTTGCGCCCCCCTTCGAGTTTCACCGCCTCCGCGCCGCCCTCCTTTATCAACTTCAGCGCCGCGCGCACCGCGTCGTCTTCGCCCGTGTGGTATGAGCCGTAGGGCATGTCGGCGACGAGCAGTGCGCGCTCGACGCCGCGGCGCACGGCGCGCGTGTGGTGGAGCATCTCTTCGAGCGTCACGGGCACGGTCGAGTCGTAGCCGAGGACGACGTTGCCGACAGAGTCGCCGACGAGAATGATGTCGGTGCCGGCCTCGTCCACGATGCGCGCGGTCGGATAATCGTAGGCCGTCAGACAGACGAGACGCTCGCCGCGCTCCTTGCTCGCGCGGACGGCGGGCACGGTCACTTTTTCGGGACGCTGCTGTTTAAGATAGACCATAACGGGTTCGCTCATACCCTTTCTGTCTGTGACGCGCGTTCAGCCGGGCCGGCGCGCGGTCCACCATAGATCAACGATGTCAGTTGGATAACCTGTCGAGGTCGGCGGGTGGTCGTCAGGCGCCGCTCCAACCTTGAAAGTCAGAGACGCCGCGGCGAGACGGAGTTGGCGGCAATGCATGTCGAGAATATTACGCTTGCCCCGGATGTACGGCAAATATGAGAGCGCCGCATTATAGGCAGGCGCGGCGCGCGGCGGCAAGGAATAAAAAGCAGCGGCTAAAGGCTTGAGACTAATGGCTGGTGAAAAGTCGTTCCGTTTTAACCAGCCGCTAGTCTCAAGCCTTCGGTTTCCAAAGCGTGACCATGGACTCGTCGGTGGTCGCGGCGAGGAGGTCGCGGTAGCTTCGCCGTGCCGGCGGGTGAAACTCGTCGGGGATGAGTTCGGCGAGCGGAGCGAGGACGAAGCGGCGGAGGTGGAGGCGTGGGTGCGGGAGCGTCAAAAACTCCGTCGCGCGCTGCTCGTCGCCGTAGAGCAGGAGGTCGAGGTCAATCGTGCGCGCGGCGAAGCGTCGCGCGCGGCGGCGGCCCAGCGCGTACTCAATCTTGAGGAGACGTGCGAGAAGTTGTTCGGGCGTTGGGAGCGAGCCGCCGTCGAGTTCGGCGATTGCGTTAAGGTAGGGCGGCTGCGCGTCGGCGACGCCAACCGGCTCGGTCTCGTAGATGGAGGAGAGACGGCGGACAGAGAGGCCCGCGTTCAACATCCCGCGCACGGCGAGCAGCAGGTTGCCCGCGCGGTCGCCGAGATTCGACCCCAACGCGACGTAAGCGTGAAGGTCGCCGCGTGAGCTTTCCGCGAGGCCGGACATCTCAAGCCTCCGGATGCTTGCGGAGCATCTCCGCGTTGAAGTCGGCGGACTTTTTGCGCGGGATACTGAGCGTTTGCCAGTCGGCGGACTTAAGGTGCTTGGCGAGAAAAATAATCTGGCCGACGTGCTCGCCGTAGTGCGTAAGTTGACGGTTGATCGCTTCAACGACCGTGTGCGGCTCGCCTCGAATCAAGACCGTCCGCATGAGGTCCGCGGGCGCGAGCGGTTCGATGGCGCCGAAGACCGCGCGCCAGCCCGCCTCCCAGCGCGAGAGAATCGCGGCGCGGTCTTCATGTTCGATGATGAACTCCGAGTCGCGTGCGCGGTCTGGCTTTTCGCCGTCCGTCGTCAGAAAGTCCGTCCAACGCGAGCGCATGTTGCCCGCCATGTGTTTCATAATGAGGGCGATGCTGTTCGACTCCGGGTCGAGGGCGTGGAAGAAGCCTTCGTCGTCAACCTGCCGCGCGGCGCGGTCGGCGAGGTCTTTGAGAGAGTGAAAGTTTTTGAGCGCGTTCTCGATGTAGTGTTCGGCAAGTTGATTGGTCATCTTGTTTCGTCCGTGGCTGAATGTATGATGCGATTTTTAGATCGGTTTGCAATCGAGTGTATGGATAGCGGCTTTGTCAGTACCGCCTGCGGTAGCGGGCGGGTCTGGCGTGGCCACCACCCGCCCGCTACCGCAGGCGGTACTGACCCATACACGCAAGTGAAAACCGATCTAGTCTGACAACTTCAGCGCGTAAGCCTGATCGCAGCGCGCCGCGAGGTGGTCGCTCTCGACGGGCGCAAAGCCGAAACGTGTATAGAGACGGATCGCGTCTTCGAGCACGCTGGCCGTCTCAAGCACGATGGTCTTGAAACCGGCGCGGCGGGCGTACTCGACGGCGCGCTCAAGCAATCGTTTGCCGAGTCCGAGGCCGCGCGCCTCCGGCGCGAGGTACATCTTTCGTAGCTCGCACGTCTCGGCGTCGAGCGGATACAGACCGCACGTGCCGAGCAGTTGGCCGCGCCCATCCTCGACGACCTCGAACAGACCGCCGCGCGCGAAGTAGTTGCCCTCGATGTCTCGCAAATCGGCGTCCGTCGTTTCGGCGTCTGGGCGTAGTCCATACTCGGCGAGGACGCCGAAGACGAGCGCGGTGATTCTGTCGCGGTCGGCGTTG
>JBGTBQ010000040.1:0-16027 GCA_041749275.1 Pyrinomonadaceae bacterium
CCGCGACCGCCGCCCATGCCGCCGAACCCGCCTCCGCCGCGACCACCACCACCGCCACCGCCGCGACCACCGCCACCTGCTCCACGGCCTCCACCCTGACCGGCTTGCGCCGTGTCGGTGTTAGCCTGCGCGCCGCCGAAGCTGAACGTCTTGCTGACGCGCAGGTTGACGTTGAAGAAGGCGGGGCCTTCACCATAGTTGCGCGGGATGATGGTCTGGCCCGCCTTGGGGTTGATGTCGAAGTCGCCGAAGGGCGTCGAGCGCAAGTCGCTTGCCAGCGTCTGCGCGTCGGCGAAGGCCGGGCGCTCCGTAAAGACCGTGTCGCCGTTGATGTCGCGTCCCGTCGTGATGTTGAAGGGGCGGCCCGCCGAAGCGATGACGAACGGGTTGAGCCGGACGCCCCACGGCAACACGAAATTGCCGCCGACGAAGACGCGGTGGCGAATGTCGAGCGCGGAGCGACCATACTCGCCCGCGAGGTCGTAGGAGTTGGCGGGGAAGGTGAACGTCCCTTCCGTGTCGCTGCTCACCTTGTTGAGCGCGTAGTTGGCGAAGAGCGTCACCTTCGGGTTGAGCCGGTTGAAGACGCCAAAGACCAACTGGTTCTGATTGAGACGGCCCGAAGATTCGTACTGGAAGATGTTGCCCTGTCCGGGGAGCGGGCGAATGATGTTGCTGTTGGCATCCCTGAGCGGCCTGCCGGCGTCGTCCGTCAACGGCGCGTTGATGTTGCGCGTCCGCAGCAGGTGAAGCGTGCGCGTGCTGATGAACTGCACCGAGGTCGTGAAGCCACGCGGCAGTTGACGCTCAACGGTAAATGCGCTCTGGAGCGTGTAGGGCGATTGCAGGTTGTCCGCGACGAGTTGCGTCGTCCGCGGTTGCGCGAAGGCCGCAAGCTCGGCCAGCGTGGGCAAATTGGTGACACCGTTAACGGTGAAAACGGACTGGTCGAGAATCTGTCGCGCCAGATTGGCGGCTGCGGAGGTGTCCGTCGCCAGCGGCGCCACGATGATGTACTGCTGCTGGTTGACGCCGTTGAGACGGTTGGACTGAAGCGTCAGGTTCTCGCCGAAGCGGTCGTAGAAGACGCCGAAGCCGCCGCGGATGACCGTCTTGGCGGGCGTCTGGGCGGACGCTCCCGGCGACCACGCAAACGAGAGGCGCGGCGCGAAGTTGAGATTGCTGTTGATGTTCGTCTGGTTCTCGTAGCGCAACCCCGCGCTGAATGAAAAGTCAGGGCGCACGCGCCAATCGTCCTGCACGAAGAGACCGATGTCCGTCTGGCTCACGTCGGCCAAAGGGTTGCCGCCGGAGATGGAGAACTGCGTGGGCCGCGCGCCATCGAGGTCGAGAATCGTCCGACGGTACTGGTCGAGCGTGGTAAAGGTGAACGAGCCGCCGAAGTTCTGCTCCGAGCGGTCGGTGATGTTCGTGCCGCGCAGACGCGCGCCGAACTTGATGGAGTGAGCGCCGCGCGCCATCGTCGTGTAGTTCTGAAGCTCCCAACTGTCCTCTTCGTTGAACGAGAGGCCGACCTGCGCGCCGCCGCCGGTGAAGGCGTCGTTGACGCGCACCGTCGGGATGGAGTTATCGCCTACGGACTGCGAGCGGCTGTGCTCATACTGAAAGCGCGTCTCGTTGACGATGGTCGGGCTGAGGATGGCCGTCTCGGTGAGACGGAAGTTGTGCTCCGTGGATTCGCGGTCGAAGGCGCGCGTGAGCAGCGAGAAGTCGCCGATGCCAGCGTCCTCGGTGCTGGAACGCTCGTAAGAGTAACGACCGACAAGCGTGTGGTTCTTGTTGATGGCGTAGTCGAAGCGCGGGCTAAAGGTCGTGCGCCGCTGCGGCGTCGTCACCGCCAGATTGAACGGCGTCTCGATCAGGTTCGCGTCGAGGATGCGCGCACTGATGACGGCGTTGTTGTCTATGTCGCGCTTCTCGAAATCAACGAAGAACGAAGCGCGGCCTTTGATGAGCGTCCCCGACAGGTTGCCGCCGAACTGGCGCGACTGATACGGCGCGCGATTCGGCGCGAAGGGGTTGCGTGAGTTCAAAGCCTCGTCGTTGAAGCTGAAGAAGCCGGAGCCGCGCAGGCGGTCGGTGCCGGGCTTCGTGAGAATCTCGATGCGACCGAAACCGAGGCGGTCATACTCCGCCGCGAAGGGATTCTGATTGATGCGAATCTCGCGGATCGAGGAGCGCGGCGGCAGACGCCCGCCCGTAAAACCGTCAATGTAAATCTGCCCGCCGTTCGGCCCGGCGGAAGGGCCGGCCAGAGCTTGCAGCGCCGACGCCAGATCGTCCGGATCATCCGGCAGCGACTCGAGGTCCGCGCCGCGCAAGACGATGGCTCCCGCGTTGTTCGTAGGGTCTGTGTTCAAGGCGCCCTCGGCGGCGACCGTCACCTCTTCGGCTTCGAGCGAGACGCCGAGCTTGATGTCGAGCGCGACGCGCCCGCCCGCCGCGACCGCGACCTCGGCGTTCTCGTAGAGCGTGAAGCCGGGCGCGATGGCGCGCACCGTGTACTGGCCGGTGGCAAGACCGCCGAGCGTGTATACGCCTTCGTCGTTCGTCGTCGCGGTCTTGGCCTGTCCTTGCGCGTCGGTCGCCGTCACGGTCGCACCCACCACCGCGCCGCCGAACTCGTCCGTCACCTGCCCGCGCACAGTGCCCGCGCCCTGCTGCGCGAAAGCGGTCGAAACCGCGAGCGCCAGCACAAGGGCGAGGGCCGAAAAATTGCCGATCAATTTATTGAATGATTGCATGATTCCTCACTGGATAATTAGGAGTCGGTGAGCAGGAGGCAGAAAAGACATCCGCTATTTCAAATTTGAAATTTCAAATTCTCCAATCGCTTTAACTGCCCGCTGCTTACTGCTTGCTGCCTGCTTCTTTCTCTTTTCGTTTCTGATCGCGCCGCGCCATCATTTCATCGAAGCGCGTCTCCTGTTCGGGCGTGAGCGTCTCGCGCATGCGCGCGCGCGCCTTTTGCCGGATGGCGTCGAAGCGCGGGCGCATCTCGCCGTGGAGCGCGCGAAACTCTTCGCGCGTCTCGTCGAGGATGGCGCGCACCTTCACCGACTGTTCGTCGCTCAGGTTCAACTCGCGCCGCGCCTCTTCAAAAATCTTCTCGTGCTTGCGTCCGCGTTCGCCGCGCCGTCCCGTCTCGCCGGCGCGCGTGCGGTAGAGACCATCGAGCGCCGCGCCCATCACGCAGCCGATCACAAAGATGCCCGCGAGGACGAGCCAAATCTTCAGACGTGTCTTGCCGTGTAATGTCATCGCTCGGTCCTCCTCCGCTCATTCTCTCCAACGATGGTCGAGAGCACCTCGTCTGAGGTGAGCGCGTCGGTGTCGTCGAAGTAGACGCCCTCGACGGCGGATTCCGAAGTCGCCAGTAGCGCCTCGTCCGTGAAGATGCCATTGGGGAAGGTGTCGCCGTTGCCCGCGAAGAAGAACACGCCGACGGCGAGAGCCGCCGCGAGACTCATCGCCGGAACCGCGCGCCAAGCGATGCCGAAGATCGCCAGCCAATCGCCGGACTCTTCCTTCGACCGTCGCGCCTCAATGCGCGCGCGCAGCCGGGCGGCGAGAAACGGCGCGGAGGCGATTGCTTCCACCTCTTCGTCCTCCAGCGCCGCGCCACGCACAAACGCCCGGCCCAGCCGGTCGAGTCGCTCGTCAGATATTTTTCCGTCTCGTTTTTGGAACATAAGAGCCTTAAATTCTAAAGGGATTAGGCTTTACTAAGGATAAAGACGCCAGAAGCAGCCGGGCGGTTACAAAAAAATGGCGGAAGGGCGGAGGGAAGTCCGAGGTCGGAAGGATGAAAGTCATGCTGGTATGGCATCAACCGCCCTTTCCGCATTCTGCGTGCTGCCTTTCGGCAGCGCCCTCTCTCACGGTCACGCCTTCCGCCCTCATTGCTCTAAACGAACTTTTTGAGCAGGCGGCGCAGATGCGCGCGCGAGCGGTGGGCGCGCACCTTGACCTTCGAGATGGACCAGCCCAGCACCTCCGCGATCTCGGCCACGGACATGCCCTCCGCGTCGAGCAAAGTCAGCAGCAGCCGCTCCTCCGGGACGAGGCGCGCGAGCAGTTTGTCCGCCAGATCACGATTGACGGCGGTGGCTTCAATGTCGCTCGCCGGCCCCTCGGCGCGAAGCTGCGTTTCGAACCAGTCGCGTTCGTCGGTCGTGACCTCCGACAGCGAGCTTTCCGCGCGGCGGCGCGTGCGGCGCAGTTCGTCGTAACAGGCGTTCACGGCGATGCGCGTGAGCCACGCGGCAAAGGACTGCTCGCGCCGCCCGGTGAAGTCGGGCAGCGCGAAGTAGGCTTTGGTGAAACTTTCCTGAAGCACATCCTCGACCTGCTCCCGCGTGCGAAAGAAGCGCCCGGCGACGCGCGCGACGCGGCGCTTGTGGCGCTCGAACAAGACCTCGAACGCCACGTCGTCGCCCGCGCGGACGGCGGAAACGAGCGCCTCATCAGTCTTCTCGTCTCCGGCGCCGGACGGCGTCGTCTCGACTGCGATCTCTCTTTCGTCAAAATCGGACATGCGTAGCGGGCGGCGCAGTGCCGTTGTAAACGAGGCCGAGTCGCGTCACTCGAAAGCGTGCGCGAGTCTTGGCGGAAAAAAGTGTGGAAGTGCGGGACAAGGGTAGCAGAGTTGTTGATGCTGTTTGAAGCGAAATCATCAGAGGGCGTGCGCCAGCCAAACTTTGATGAGCGTCGGACGCGAGGCGGATGCCGCGGCGGAGAAGACGAAAGGCACACAGAGGCCACGGAGAAGACGAATAGTTTGCTCCGTGGCCTCTGCTTTGAAATGAACTCGCCCCACGCTCAACCGGCGGGCAGAGCCACTTCACGCGCACTTTCCGCCGCGTGACCGGGATGACGCCGGGTGACTTCCGGCGGACGCTGTCAACGCGGGCATAAAGTGGCGCGGCGAGAGTTATGAAAATGGCTATTGCAAAATCACGCGCGGGCGGCTAGATTGTCGCCAGATATTCACGAATCATTTGCAGGCGGATGGCGCACACTTATGGGATAAGGGTGCGCCTCCACGCCGCTCACACGCTGGAGGAGAAGGAAAGTGCCTATCGCAGCATGCCCTGAGTGCGAAGCCGAAGTTCACGTGGATACGGACGCCGACAAAGGCGATACCGTCACGTGCGAAGATTGCGGAACCGGTCTTGAGATCGTCGGACTCGACCCCATCGAACTCGATATCGTCGAAGAAGACCTCGACGACGATGACCTCGGGGACGACGACGAAGATTACTAACAGTCGGCGGACGGCAGACAGTGAAGTGGTTACGGATTTCAAAATTTGAGCTTTCAAATCTCAAACCCGGAATCGCTTTTGATTGCCTGCTACCTACCGTCTGCTGCTTTATACACGGTGCGATTCTGGCGCACGTTGAGGCCGCGCGGGGCTTCGACGCGGATGGTGTGGATGCGCCCATCGCGCCTTTTTTCTTCCGGGGGGTAGTAGGCGAGCACGTAGGTTGAGGAGACTTCCTCGGCCAGCGATTTGAAGAGTGGGTCGTAATCTTTTTCGTAGGCGTAAACGCCCGTGCCGCCGGTCTTGTCCACCAGCCCGCTCACGTCGAGCGGCGTCGGCAGCGGCGCGCGAGCCGACGCCGTGGGTGCGAGCAGACGTGAGTAAGAGGGAAGCGTCACGGTGTAGACGCTCACCTCGGCGGCGTTGGCGCGCTCGATGACGGTCGCGGGCGAGACCGTATCGCCGACCGGGAAGCCGTCGGTGATGACGACCACGGCGCGCTTCATCAGACGACGCTCGCGCGTGCGCGGCGCTTGGCGGACGAGCAGCCGGATGGCGTCGTCAACTGCGTCGTAAGTGTGTGTGGAGAGTCCGCTCGCGTCGCGCGCAAGACGTTCCAAAGAGCGTGTCAGCTTGCGCGCGTCGCTGGTGAAACTCTGGTGCACTTTGGCGTCCATGCCGAAGCTCATCAAGGCGAAGGCGGCGGGCCGCCCGGCGAGCCGGTCGGAGAAAGCCATCATCGCCCCGCGAAGCCGCAGGATTTCCTCCGAGGTCATGCTGCCGGAAACGTCCACGGCGAAGACGACCGCGACAGGCCGCTCCGCGCCGCCGCGCCGCTCGACGTTGATGAAGGCGACCTCGCGCTGTTCGCCGTCTTCGTAGAGCTTGAAATCCTCAGCGCGCAGTCCACGCACGGGCCGCCCCTCCGTGTCCGTCACCATCACGTCAACGAGCACGAGGTCGGTGTCAATCCTGAGCACATCATCGTCGTCAACTAACTCGCCGGTGGATGCGCCACGCCGGGGTTCCGGTGGCGCGTCCGCATGTTGCGCGAGAATCGTCTGAGCCATGAACGCAGAGATGGTCGCGCAACAGATGATGACGAAGACGAAGCGTAGAGCGGGGTGCTTCCGGAATGTCAGCGAAAAAGAGTTCAACATAAAGCTTTTGGAGGAGACCGAAAACTTCCTCAGTTCGGGCGATGGTCGGATTATACGAACTCGGGGGCGGTCACGCCAGAGTGCTGGAGGCCGACGGCAGGCGTAGGAGGCACGTGGCGGGAGGCCGACGACAGGAGGCCGGGCAGAGATGTGTCATTGGTCAGGTGAAATCTCCCATCTCAAATGACCAATGTTAAAAGGTAAATGAGACATGAGAAATGTTGAATGGTAAATCTCGGAAGTCTTTCCTGCCTTCCGCCTCCAACACTGACGGGCAACGGGGAGCGTTGCATCGAACATCAATCGTGTTGCGGGTGCGTTTCAAAAGTGGGTCAGTTCGGGGTTGCATGACTTTTGCCCTGCTCAAACTGACCCGCTACTGGCGTTCCGGTTCAGACTGTCCGCACGCAGGCTGCATGGTATAATCGCCGACGCAAAGTCGCACGGGGCCGCAAATCTTATTCACAGAGTTCCGATATGCTGTATAGAAATTCCACTGTCATTCGCGTCATTTGTCTGTTCTCACTCTGCGCCGGCGGAGTGCTGGCCGTCCACGCACAGAAGCAGAAGACAGCTTCGACCCAACCCACGACGGGCATCATCAAGGGGCGTGTCCGTGTCGGCGGCGAGGGCGGCGCCGGGAACATCAGCGTCACCGTCCAGCAAGGTGAACGCGAGGTCGCGCACGCCACGACCAACGCCAAAGGCGACTTCGAGGTCAAAGCCCTCGACCCCGGTGTCTATGGTCTGACCCTGCGTAAGCCGGGTTTGCAGGTTGGACGGATTGAAGACTTGAAGGTAAACGCGGGCAAGGTCGTTGACTTGAAGGGCCGGCTCTATCTGGCGGTGGATGAAGGCACGTTGGCATTCCTGAAGGGGAGCGTCTTCAGCAAGGAGGGGCGGAGCCTGCCCGGCGCGCGCATCGAAGTCGTGCTCCTTCACCCGGATGGTTCGGAAAAGAAGGTCAACAGCGCGGTCACCAACAGCCTCGGCGCTTTTGCTTTTCGGCTTCCGCCTGCTAATGCACGCTACCGCGTGACGGCTAAGGCCGACGGGATGCAGGCGTCGAAGGATGTCGAGATTGACGGCGCGGCAATCTTCCGCGTCGCACTCGAACTCGCCCCCGCCGCGAAGTAGTCGGCGGCTCATCTCAACTTGTGAAAGATGCGTCTCACACGACGGACGGGGCGCGCGAAGAATTCCTGACGGCGCGCCAACTCGCCTCGATCATGCAGGTGAGCGAGTCAACCGTGCGCCGCCTCGCGCGCGAAGGGCGCATCCCCTCGGTGCGCCTCACGCCGCGACTCATCCGCTTCAACCTCAAAGCCGTGCGCCACGCCCTCGACGGCAACTCACGCCCGCGCCAAGAACGCCGCGCCGAACAGGACGACGCGCAGCTTTCGTTCGACGACCTGCTAAAAGTTTAGCCACAAAGACACAGAGAAAAAAGAGCGGCAGGTATGAAGTTGAGAAGGGAGCGTTGAACGCTCAACGCTCCCTTCTCGGCAATGATTCTTTCTTGATTTTAACTCCGCGCCCCGGTGTCTCGGTGGCTATCCTTTCGTCGCAACTGAGCCTTCACGTTGATGAACCACGCGAGGATGCCGAGCGCGGCGGCGACGAAAGCGCCGTCCGCGTAACCGTACAGCCAGAGGCACGCGGCGGTGAGGAGGCACAAGCAGGCAGCGACGAGCCACAGGTAAGAGAAACGCGACCTTTCATCAGCGGATGTCCCGACATCCAAATGGTCAATGCCGTTGGCCTCATCCCCCGGCTCGTCGGCGGGAACGTCGTTCGCACTATCATCGCCGCGCCAGCCGGCCTCCGCGTTGTCGTCTTCGCTCTTCGCCACTTCAGTTGATCGTCACCGAGATGGTCGTCTGAACATCTCGCGGCTGAAAGCACGCTTCGTCGTTGCATGGCTGGACGCGGATTTTCGCGGGCAACTCGTAGCGCCCCTTCGTCGCGGCGGCGGTCGCGCGCAAGGGGAGTTTGATGACAGCCTCGCCTTCGTACACGGCGAGCGGTTGGTCGCTGAAGCCGAACTTTTTTTTCAGCGCGGCGGGATAGACGGGCTTACCCGGCTCGATGCCGTTTTGCGGAGCGACGGTCAATAGCGTCCCGATGTAGAACTTGTCAGACGGCGGGTTGGCATTGACGTGATAGCCCTCCGCGATTCGTAGACGTACCGACGCCTCTCCCTCGCCGCCCGCGCGCAACTCGGTCCCGGCGGCGCTGGCGGTCACGACCTCGGCGTGCGCCGGGTCGGGCTTTACGACCTGTGAAGTGGCCGGCGTGCTCGCGGGCGACGCGGTGTGCGCGACGTTCGCGGTGTTCTGCGTCGGCGCGGCGCAGGATGAAGCAAGCAGAAGCGAGAGCAGGATCAGAGTCAGCCGTGTCATGCGGGGAAGTCTAATTGACTCGCGGGTAAAGTCTCAAGCGCGGAGCCGGTAAGGACGAGCCGCACGCGCTCCCGGCTTCGCGTCCGATCTCTACGGCAACGCCGTGCGGCGCCGGAAGCGGCGGAGCGCGAAGCGGATAAGGAGCGCAATGGGCAGGAAGACGAAGAGAAAGATAGGAATGAGCACGATCACGACGCGGACGAGCACAAGGATAATCGTCGCGGCGGCGTCAATGCCGTCGCCGAAGGCGCTCTTGACGCTGTGGAAGAAGCTGCTCGTGCTGACGAGCGGCGCGGGCGGGCGCAGCGTAGCTTTGATCGTCGAGAGGCTCGTCTGATTTTCGAGGAAGCGGCGGCGACCTTCGAGCCGCTCGATCTCCGTGCGGACGTTCGCCAACTCGCGCTGTACTTCGAGCGCGTCGGAAACCCTGCTCGCCGTCTTCATGATTTCGAGAAACTGCGATTCGAGCGCCTTCTTCGTGCGGATGCGCGCTTCGAGGTCAATGAACTCCTCGGTCACGTCCTGCCCCGTCGTTTTTTCGTCCGTGACCTGACCGCCGACGCCGCGAATCTCCGCGACGACCGCATCGAATTGCGCGGCGGGCACACGCAGTTCGACCGTCACGACCTCGAAAGGCTTGATGCGGTCGGAGCCGCCCTGCTGGCGCGACTCGGAGGTGACGACGAAGCCGCCGCGCGATTCGGCGATGGTGGCGATACGGCGCGCCGCCTCGGCGGGCTTGTCCAACTCGATAGACAGTTGTGCGTTGCGAATGATTTTGCGCTCGACGGGGACGGGCGCGGCCTGTGACTGGTCAGCCTGCGTGAGCGAAACTTTCTGAAGGGTTCCGTCCGCCATCCGCGCGTCAGCTTCGACGGGAGCCGTCGCGGCGCGGTTCTCGCCATCGGATTTAACCGACGCCGGTTCGGCCACACCGGCCACCTCACTGCTTTGCATCTCTCGCCCCGCGCTACAGCCGACAAAAGTGATTGATGCCGCCACGAAAATAATCGCCGCTAGTCTCATGTATGACCTCCGAAATTTTCTGAAATCAAACTCGCCCATTGAACGTCGCCGCCCGTCGCCGCTTGCGGGTCGGCAACTTCTTATACACTCCGGCGGCGTGCGAATGTTACGCGGGACGGGTGCCGGCGGGTAATGTGGGTTTGCACAGTTCAGGCCGGCGCCTTCCCACGGAAGAACGCGCTCACCGCCCCGACCATTTTTCTCAAGCGCCGGACGACCTTCGGCAGAATCCACGCGAGGATGAGGAGGAAGATCAGAATCAGCACGAGCAGTACGACCGGGTGCAGGACGGCCAGCACGACCGCGCCGATGGCGAACACGTCCTCGACGAGCGAGAGCGTCCAGTTCGTCAACGGTTCGGGACTGAGGTTCGCGCCGGCGCGCACGGTCGCTTTCGTCCCGTGTGTCGAAAGGGCGAGTCCGCCGCCGAGAAGCAGCGCGACAACCTGCACCGATGGGTCGAGGTCGGTCGTCGCCGCGAGCGCGATCACGGCTCCCGCCGGGACGCAGATAAAGGTGTGAACCCCATCCCAGATCGTGTCCACGTAAGGAATCTTGTCGGCGAAGAACTCGACCGCGTAGAGGAAAAGCGCGATGCCGATGATCCACCAGTTATCGAGGACTTCCAAGCCGCCCGGCAGCCGCGAGACGAACCCGAAGCGCTGCAACAAACCCAGCACCGCGACCGTCGCGTAGAGGTTGATGCCCGCGGTCCATGCCGCGCCGAGCGCCGTCCCTAAAATGGTGATGACATCCATAGCAAGAAACGATGAGCGCGGAAGTATGAACGATGAACTGAAGGCATTTGTTTTAATTCATCGTTCATCGTTCATACTTCATCGTTTTCTTCTTCCTCTTCCGCTTCGTGCGCCGCGCCGTGTTTGTCGGAGCGCTTGATGCCGAATTTTTCCAGACGGTATTGGAGCGTGCGAAAGGTGAGGCCGAGCAGCTTGGCCGCCTTCGTGATGTTGTAGTCGGTGCGCTCCATCGCCTGCAAAATCAGGTTGCGTTCCACTTCCTCGAAGGTGATTCCCTCCGCGGGGAGTTTGAACGCGGTCTCGGCGGAGGGGCGCATCTCCTGCCGGACTTCGAGCGGCAGGTCTTCGACGGCGATGAGGTCGCTCTCGGCCAGTAGGATGGCGCGCTCGATGGCCGATTCGAGCTGGCGCACGTTGCCGGGCCAGGCGTAGCTGAGGATCACGCGGCGCGCTTCGGTGGTCAGACCACGCACCAGCCGCGAGGTGTTGCGCGTGTGCTTTCGCAGGAAGAAGTCAATCAGAACCGGGATGTCCTCAACGCGCTCGCGCAATGGCGGCACGTCAATCGAGAGAACGTTGATGCGGTAGTAGAGGTCGTCGCGGAAACGTCCGTCGCCGACCATCGCGCGCAGGTCGCGGTTGGTGGCGGCGACCACGCGCACGTCAATCTTAACGGCGCGCGTTCCGCCGACGCGCCGAATCTCGCGCTCCTGCAAGGCGCGCAAAAGTTTCGCCTGCATGCCGATGTCGAGTTCGGCGATCTCGTCGAGAAAGAGCGTGCCTTTGTCGGCGACCTCGAAGAGACCCTTCTTCTCGGCGTGCGCGCCCGTGAACGAACCGCGCTCGTGGCCGAACAGTTCCGACTCAAGCAGGTTCTCGTTGATCGCGGCGCAGTTGACGGCCTGAAACATCTCGGTCTCGCGCGGACTCTGGTTGTGGATGGCGCGGGCGATCAACTCCTTGCCCGTGCCCGACTCACCGCGGATGAGCACCGTCGAGGTCGAGCGCGCGACCTTGAGGATCATCTTCTTGACCGCCTCCATCTCCGGCGAGGCCGAGATGATCTCCTGATCGAGCGCGTCGAGTCTTGCCAGCGCGCGGCGGATCGTGCCGAGCAGCGTCTCCTGATCGAAAGGCTTTTCGAGATAGTCGAACGCCCCGCGCCTGAGCGCTTCCTTCGCTGAATCAATCGAGCCGTGCGCCGTGAGCAGGATGACGATGATCGAGGAATCGAAAGCGAGCAGTTTCGACAACAGCTCGATGCCGTCCATCCCCGTCATCTTCAAATCCGTGAGCGCGAGATCGAAACGCCGCTCTTTGGCGATTCGCAAGGCCGCTTCGCCTGACGCAGCCGGCGTCACGTCGTAGCCCTCGCCCGACAGAATCATCTCCAGAATTTCTCGCTGCGACTTTTCGTCGTCTACCACGAGTATGCTTTTACGAGCCATCAAATTTAGGGATGAAGGATGAAGGATGAGGGATGGAGCAAGTCAACCAACAACCGACTTGCTTCATCCCTCATCCTTCATCCTCATCTTTTCCTCCTGTTGTCGGTAGTTCCACAACGAACGTTGTGCCTTCGCCTTCTTTGCTCTCGACGTTGATCGTGCCGTCGTGGTCGTCCACAGCCTTCTTGACGATGGCAAGGCCGAGGCCGCTGCCGGTCTCTTTGGTCGAGAAGTAAGGCTCGAATAATTTCGAGATGTTCTCCGGCGCGATGCCGCGCCCCGTGTCCGCAATCTCGATGCGGGCGTGCCCGTCATTCGCCGAAAGACGGACGGTCAAACGCCCGCCTTTGCCCTCCATCGCCTGCATACCGTTAATGATAAGGTTTGTGAAGACGGAACGTAAAGACTCGCGGTCTCCGAACACGCGCAGGTGTTGGTCGCCGGTGCGCTCGACGCGCGTCTCGACGCCCGTCTCGGCGGCCTGCATCTCGACCATGCGGAGTGCGTCCGTGACGGTCTCTTCGAGGTCGAGCGGTTTGAGGTCGAGGTTGGCGGGCCGCGTGTACTTCAGGAATTCGGTGATGCGCGTGTTGATGCGCTGGACTTCGGTCTTGAGCTGCGTGGTTAGGCGTTCGACTTTCTCGCGTTTTACGGGGTCGGAGGGCGCGAGGCTCGTCCGCAGGTGATCGAGCGTGAGGTTGATGTAGTTCAGCGGGTTCCTGACCTCGTGCGCGATGGCTGAGGCGAGACGGCCAATGACCGCCGACTGTTCCGCCTGCTTGACCTGCGCTTCCAACTCACGCATCCGTCCGAGGCCGGCAACCATCTCATTGAAAGTTGAAGCGAGCGCGCCGATCTCGTCGCGGCGGTCGGCGGAAGGGACGCGGAAGGAGAAATCGCCCGCCGCTACTCGCTGCGTGGCGCGGGCGAGGTCTTTGACGGGGCGTGTAAAGCGCCAGACCAGAAACGTCGCCGCAAGCGTGGCGAGCAGCAGCACGGTCACCGTCGGCACCAGCGGCGCGAGCGTGTCCGCCCACGAATCGTTTTCAGGCGTCTTCGCCGCGCCGAGCACGACGATGACGTAATTAAGACCGGTGCTGGTCTCGACCGGGATCGGGAAGGCGCGCGGCGCGCCCACGTCCGGAAGCTCCACGGGCGGCGGCGAAGAGGGAAGTAGTTGCCGTATATTTTTTGTCGTCTGCCCCGCTTCGACGAGTCTGGGCAACGGCACGTCCCCGATGTTGAAATACTTCGCCGTGCCATCCTCCAGCGTCCGTGGGGCGTAGCGCGGGTCGAGACTGTCATCCACGCGTCCGTGTTCATTGACGACAAGGATATTCATCACGCGCCCGGCTTGTTCTTCGAGAAAGGGAACCTTGTGCAGTTTGTCTATTTTAATCAAATACTCGTTCGAGGTGATGCTTTCGAGCGCGAGCGCGGTGCTGGCGGCCAGAGCCTGCTCCTGTTTGGCGATGATGATGGCGCGGCGCAACTCTTCGCGGCGGTGCAGGTAGGATTGCACGAGAAGCGTGGCGACCAGCAGCGCCGCCATCACCAGCAGGAGCCGCCAACGGAAGCTGTAAAACGGTTTCGGCATACGCATAAAGAATAGTAGCCGAAAGAAAAACTTTCGACTCATGAAAAAAACTTGACGCCGTCGCACCCGGATTTATTCTTGACACGCGCGTGCCTGTTAGAGCGTGTCTAAAAAGCCCCGCGAGGGGCGGAATGTTTATAGCCCGCGCCGCTCTCCCCTTGTTCTTTCAAGCCCCGGAGGGGCGGCAGCGCCTACCATGTCGCTCCTCACGGAGCTTCAGCGACCTCATGGCACGCGATGGGCTATAAACATTCCGCTCCTCACGGAGCTTCGGCACATGGCTTTTTAGACATGCTCTTAAGATTTTGAATGCTGCTTCCGTAATTTCCGGAGTAATCCCGAAGACGAAGGCGAGACTCAAAACCCCCTCGCTATGTTTAAAGTAAACAGCGTCGCAGGTTTTCCGCCACAACTATCTTTACCTGTAAGCTTCCGCACTGACTGCATTTGGAGTGATCGCGCCATCGTCTGTGATGACAGGCGCACTGGCGCCGAAATCCGCGGTTGAAAGATTGCGGATCGTAAAAATGGCTGATTTCGCGGTTGTGTCCAAAACCGGGATTCCACGTCCTTCGAGCCGCACGGGGTTGATTCTGCCGCTCAGGAATTTGCCGTCCGGCCCGATGGTCACTTCTAAAACCATAGTCTCGGCGGTGGCGCCCGCGAGTTGAAACCAGCCGTAGGTAGCGAAATTTCCGAGCGAGTAAGCTATCAAGCGGCCATTGTAGATTTCCATGCCGCGCAATACGTGTGGGCCGTGCCCGAGGACTAAATCCGCGCCCGCGTCAATGACAGTTCGAGCAAACACACGCAGATTTCCGCGCAGTTCACCGAAAAAGATTTCCGTTTTATACGGCACCCGCGTTGCACCCGCGCCTTCCGCGCCTCCATGAAAGGAAACGACTACCACATCGGCCTTTTGCGCTTGCTCCGAGACGACGCGCCGCGCCGTTTCGAGGTCGTTGACGTTCAGAGAAAGGTTGTTGTGGGCGAACGCGATGAAGGCGATTTTTTTCCCCCTGACTTCAAGAGTCGTTGAGGAAAACTTATCTTTGTCGCTTCCAGCGTGTTTTATCCCGAGTTCATCGAGAATCTTACGAGTGCTGCTGCGTCCTTCATCACCAAAATCCCCGGCATGATTATTCGCCACACTGAGGACATCGAAGCCGGCAGCTTGAAGATGTTTGCCATAGCTGGGCGGGACGCGAAAAGCGAAACAGTTCGGACGTTTTCCGCATTTCCCCGAAGCGCCGCCTTCGAGCATCGGGCCTTCGAGATTGCCGAAAGCGATGTCGGCGGCTGACAAAATCGGCGTGACCTCTTTGAGCGAATCAACGCCGTCGTTAGGCGGCATCCGCGTTTCGTTAGGGAAAGTCGAGCCGAGCATGATATCGCCGACGGCGGCAATCCTGATTGGCTCCCGATCAGTCGGGGTCGGGCTTGTTTGCGCCAAATGGTTTTGGGCTGGGGTCGCCTCGACCACCGTCAATGTCTGGTTGTTTGATTGACACGCAGCGGCAACAAAGATGGCAATGGTGGTTAACAAGAAAACTATTTGTGGCTTACGCATGTTGTCTCCATGGTTTCAAGCTAAGTCTTAGATGCGAGGCCAACAGCCACGAGAAGCATATAACCTGACGGCATTAAACAACGCCCCGCACCTTTGGCCCCGGCCAATTAATTGTTGCCGTTGAGCATGTTCAAATGTTATAGTCCGAGGCGGTCTCAAGCGCAATCCCCTCCGAGAGACCATGAAGGTTGCTTTCCTGCCTCCCCGGTACGAAATTGAAGTTTTAACTGACGAAACGAAGGAGTTGTCCCGACAAGGCTGTGACTCAGCTTTTCAACACTTCGATCACCCTGCCGGTTAGGAGGCGTTCCGCGCACGCGCGGCGCGCAAATAAAACACGTTTCCGTAAATCATAAGCCCTGACTCATGCGGCCCGGTGCGACCCTCCGATTCTGAAGCACCCGCTGCCGTACTTGGCTTTGTTTTTCAAGCGAGGACCCGTTATGACCCGAAAGTTTCCGTCCCCCGTTCTCTTGGCGCTCGTCTGCATCATCGCCTGTTCATTTATTACGCCAGCCACCGCTTCCTCGAAAAAGAAGAAGGCGCCCGCGCGGGCTACAGCCGCGAAATCCGTCGCTAAAAACCAGAAGAGCCGCGCGGCCTCCCGGAAGGATACGGGTAGCCGGAAGACCGCCGCGAAGAGCAGACAGGACAAGCGTGGCCGTGTTGAGAAGCGCGCGTCACGAAACGAAAGGGCGCAGAAGAGCACGAAGGACGCGCGCCGTATGTCGCGCCGCGAGCGTCTGGCCGAGACCGCGCGCCGCCGCCGCGAGGCCGCC
>JBGTBQ010000041.1:0-38882 GCA_041749275.1 Pyrinomonadaceae bacterium
GCTGGTCAGACAGCATTTATGGCGGTCTCGGTATTTGGTGAACTCTGTTCGAGAGGCAGAGTTCGTGCAAATACCCGGCAAGGTACTGGATCACTTATTCTCCTGCCTTGCTCTCGCGGCTTAGTTGGATAAAGTCGAGTCGAAAGGAAAGAGATAATAAATGCCTGTCATTTCGATGTTCTATGGCATCATCGTTTTGATGTATTACTTTGATAACTGAAAGCATCACCAGCCGCATATTCACGTTCGATACAGCGACGAAGAGGCAGTCATCTCGATTCCTGACGGCAACGTGATGGAAGGCTCGCTCAGAGCGGCTAAACTAAAATTGGTGCAGGCTTGGATTGAAATCCACTGCGATGAGTTGATGGCTGACTGGCAGCTTGCGGTCAACGGTCAACCCGTGTTCAAGATCGAACCGCTTCGGTAGAGGAGTCTTCAGATGAACAAAGTTCTCGCCGTCAAAGCTAATGATGACTTTTCGCTTGACCTGAAATTTAACGATGGCAGTGTCAGGAGATTCGACGTTAAGCCTTATCTCGACTATGAAGTTTTCAGAGAGCTAAAGGACTTGCGCTATTTCAAAAAGGTGAGGATTGCATTCGGCGCTGTCCAGTGGCAGCACGAGCAGGACATCAGCCCTGAGACTTTGTATCTGGAAAGCGTCGCCGTCTTTGAACCAAACATCGAGTAGTCGCCGAACACTTGAGCGTGGGCGCGGCGTTCGGCAACTCGCGCCCTTTCGACCCGCGCTTTCAGGATTTGCTGCGCTGCGTCGAACTGCTGCAATCAGGACGTAATGATTTTTATTCAGGCGGAAAAGCGGATGAAACTTGATGAATTTCAAAACGAACGAGAAGCCATTTTGCGAATCGCGCGCAGGCACGGAGCAAGCAACGTGCGCGTTTTTGGCTCGGTTTCACGCGGCGAAGCGCGCGCCGATAGTGACATTGATTTTCTGGTTGATTTGGAGCACGGGCGGAGTTTGCTTGATTTGGGCGGTTTGTTGATGGATTTGCAGGAACTTTTAGGCTGCCGTGTTGATGTAGCGACGGAAAAAGGCTTGCGTCCGCGAATTCGTGAACGGGTTTTGCGCGAGGCGCTGCCGTTATGAGAGATGACCGCGAAAGATTGCTTGATATTCAAGAAGCGATTGAAAGAATCGAGAAATACGCCGTGCGCGGGCGAGAAGTGTTTGAGCGGGACGAGTTGATTCAAACTTGGGTTTTACATCATTTGCAAATGATCGGCGAAGCCGTCCGCGCTCTTTCACCCGAACTGACGCAGACACATGCGGAAGTCGCTTGGTCGAAAATCGTCGGGATGAGAAACATTCTCGTCCACAATTATTTCAACATTGACGCGGCAATCGTCTGGGCGGTAATTGAAAACGATTTGCCTGTTCTCAACCAGCAAATAAACGAATTGCTTGATGAATAAAGCCCGCGCTTTCAGGATTTGCCGCGGCGCGTCGGATTTGACGAATGAGGTAAAGAACGCGAAAGACCGAACGGAGCAGAAGACTTAGACGCATCAGGCGGGCAACTCGGCGAAGGACGTTATCAGTTTACCGCGCACGCTTTGGAAGAGATGGCAGATTTCAACTACAAGCTGGTCACGACCGAAGAAGAACTCCGTCAAGCGGCGGAGCATCTCGCGCAACAGCCCGTCCTCGGCTTTGACTGCGAGACTACTTCGCTCGACCCTTACGCGGGACGGCTGCGCCTCGTGCAACTCGCCGCGCCCGACGGCGTCTACGTCTTCGACCTCTTTGCGCTCGCGCCGAATGGCGACGCGGCGCACGCGGAAGCGCTCGAACCACTGCGGCGCGTGCTCGCCGCGACGACGCCGGTCAAGATCGGGCACAACACGAAATTCGATGCGAAGTGGGTGCGTCATCATCTTGGCGTCGAGCTGGCGGGTGACTTCGATTCGCGCGCTGGCGGCAACGGCGGCGAGACGGTGGAACGCGGCGGATTGTTCGACACGATGCTCGCCAGCCAGATCGTCTCGGCGGGCGAACAGGAGGATCGCCACGGTTTAGCGGCGGTTGCCGCGCGTTATCTCGACCGCGAGATTGATAAATCGCAGCAGGTGAGCGACTGGAGCGGCGAGCTGTCGGCGGCGCAGCTCGAATACGCGGCGCGCGACGCGGCGGTGCTGTTGCCGTTGCGCGAAAAGCTCGTCGAACAGTTGAAGGCGAACGCCCTGCGCCGCTGCGCGCAGCTCGAATTCGAGTGCGTCACGCCCGTCGCCGCGTTGGAGTTGGCCGGTCTCTTTCTCGATGAAGCGCGCTGGCGCGAGCAGCTCTCGGTCGTCGAGAAGCGGCGCGCCGAGCTTGCCGCCGAGTTGCAGGACATTCTCTCCGAAGAGTCGGCGCAGCAATCCTTCTTCGGCCCCTCGCGCGTCGAGATCAACCTCGACTCGCACGTGCAGCTCACGAAGGCGCTGACGCGACTCGGCGTGCCCGTCCCGGACTCGACGCGCAACTGGAAATTGCAGCCGCTCGCGCGCGAGTACCCGGTCGTCGCCACGCTGCTGGAATACCGCACCGTCCAGAAGGCGCTCACCAGCTACGGCGAGAACATCCTCAAAGAGATCAACCCCAAGACGGGCCGCATCCACGCCAACTTCCACCAGATCGGCGCGCCGACGGGCAGATTCGCGTGCACGAATCCCAACGTCCAGCAGGTTCCGCACGCCATCGAATACCGCCGCTGCTTCCGCGCGCCCGAAGGACGCAAGCTCATCATCGCCGATTATTCGCAGATCGAGCTACGCATCCTCGCGGAGTTCACCGGCGACGAGGGGTTTATTGACGCCTTCAACTCCGGCGCCGACCTCCACCGCGTGACCGCCGCGCAGGTCTTCGGCGTCGAGTTGGACGCGGTGACGCGCGAGCAGCGCGACTTCGCCAAGCGGCTCAACTTCGGCGTCGTCTACGGCATCGGCGCGCAGCGCTTCGCGTTGATGACGGGACTCTCGCAGACCGAGGCCGAAGACATCCTGCGCCGCTATTTCTCGACCTACCGCGCGCTCGACGCGTGGCTCCGCGAGGCGGCCAACAAGGCCGTCCGCGAGCGCACCGCCCCGCGCACCGTCGCGGGCCGCCTCTTCCGCTTCAACTTCGACGCCGAAGACCGGCAGGCCGCCTCGTCCGCGCAGCGCAACGGCAAAAATTCGCCCATACAGGGATGCGTGAGCAAAGGAACTCGCATCCTCACAGCCGAGCACGGCTACGTCGCGATTGAAGATGTGGCCTTTCAAGAGGTGACAGTCTGGGACGGAAGAGACTACGTCTCGGCGTCGGTGCTTCCGAGCGGACTGAAGCGACTCGTGAAGCTCGAGCTTTGGGGCGGCTATCACATTGAATGCAGTCCCGACCACAAATTTCGGACGGTTGATGCTAACGGTCGGGGGCGCTGGCTGAAGGCCGACGAGATCGCCCGGCTGAAACAGATTTACGTAGATATCACCGCGCCTGCGCCGGACTGGGAACTGCCGTTCGACCTGAAAGTTTTCGAGCCGAAAGACCTCAAGCTGAAACACCAGCCGGCGGCGAAGCCCCACAACGCCAAAACGCTCTCCCTCGAAGCCTTCTCCGACCGCTTTCAACTCGGCCTGTGGCTTGGCCGGTTGGCTTCGGACGGCAGCGTTTCGTCGCTGGACATAAAGCGACCCGGTAACATCGTGCTCATGGTTGCCGAGCACGAGGAGGCCATCCTGCCGGAGTTGGAAGCACTGACCGGCACTTTCGGCTACTTTGGGAGGCGGACCAGAATCACGGAAACACAGCCCGCCGCGTTCCACTCGCTCACGCTCGGTTCCATCTCTCTGACCAAACAACTACTGCATTACGGGATCAAGGAAAGGATTCCCGATTTACTCTGGAAAAGTAAGTCGGCGCTGCGCGGCTACCTGCGCGGGTTGTTCGACGGCGACGGGACGGTTAACCGCGACGGCCCCCTCCTGACTTTCGGGAAAGGGCCGCGCCACCATCTGAATTGGGCCAGAGAGGTTCAGCAGGCTCTGCTGCTTTTCGGCGTGCGGAGCCGCATTAACTGCTGTGAGGATCGAATAAACGTCAGAGTGTTAAAGCGCGACACGCCCGCTTTCGCCGAACGGATCGGGTTTATGAACCCGGCGAAGCAGTTGAAGCTGGCGGCGGTCGTCCCGCGGGCTTACGTCTCCGACTCGAAGATTTACGGTCGGGCGATCCGCATCAAGTCAGCCGAAATCACTGGCGAGTGTGTAGAGATGTACGACGTTGTGAATTCGGCCAGTAAGCAATTCATGGCGAACGGTCTGATTACTCATAACAGTTCGGCGGACATCATCAAACGCGCCATGCGTCTGCTGCACGACGAGCTAAAGGAGACGAGCGCGTCGGTCGTCAACGTCATTCACGACGAGATCGTGGTCGAGGCGGACGCGCGCGATGCCAACGATATTGCGCGGACGGTCGAGGATGCGATGTGCGCGGCGGGCGCGGAGTATGTGAAGAAGGTGCCCGTCAAGGTCGAGTCGCAGATTGCGGACGAGTGGGTGAAATAAAAAGGCAAAAGTGGGACGATCAGTTTCTCCACTTTTGCCTTTCTACTTTTCTGCGCGCCCCCCGCGCCGCAAGCCGCGTCTCAACGCGCGGCGCGCGCTCTTTCCGGCGAGCGAGCTTTCGGCGTTGTCTTTCAGGCAAGACGCCGGCGGAAGATGTCGAGCGTGCGCCGCCACGCGTCCGATGCGGCCTCCGCGTCGTAGACTTCGGGGCGCGTGTCGTTGAAGAAGGCGTGATCCGTGCCGGGGTAGACGTGAAACTCCGCCTCCTTGCCGAGTCCCTTCAACCTCGCTTCGAGTTCGCGCGCGGCGGCGGGCGGCACAGACTGGTCGCGCTCCGCGTAGAGGCCGAGCACCGGCGCGCGTAAATTTTCGAGGTCCGGCTCGACCTTCGGGTGAATGCCGTAGAAGACGACGCACGCGCCCACCTGCGCGTTCTTCGACGCCGCGAAGAGCGAGAGCACCCCGCCCATGCAGAAGCCGACCGTGCCCACTCGTTCGCCCTCGACCGCCTCGTGCCCGGCGAGGTATTGCACCGCGCCGCGCAGGTCTTTTTCCGCCCGTTCGATGTTGAGCGCCATCATCAACTTGCCCGCCTCGTCCGGCGAGCGCGTCTGCTGCCCGTGATAGAGGTCGGGCGCGAGCGCCGTAAAACCCTCGCGCGCGAAGCGGTCGCACACGTCCTTGATGTGCGGCACTAGACCCCACCACTCCTGCAACACGATGACGCCCGGCCCCTTTCCCGCCTCCGCCGTCGAAAGGTAGCCTTGCGCCGTCGCGCCGTTGCTCTCGAATTCGACCATCTGACCGCCCATGAAACGTTTTCCTCCCGTGCCCTGCCTGAAGTTGTTTTCGGAAGACGAAGAACTATGGTCGTTTTATGCATCCACGACGAGGATGTCAAGCGGAGGCGTCGGGCGCGGGCTGTCTTCGGCCAGCGTCTGACCGTGAAGAACCTTGCCTGTCCGGGCATGAGTTGTTAATATTTTTTCGAACGCTTCGCGTGAAGTTCTGACAGAATCTTTTCGGCGGACGACTTCGCATTCGACACAGAATCTTTTCGGCGGACGACTTCGCATTCGACTTCGGTCTCAGAATCAGATTGCGGCTATGACACGCTGAGGGTGCCGCGCCTCATGCGACACCGCTTCTGGCCCCGCAAGGGTGGCATACGATTGAGACCTTCTGCTCCCGTGTCTCTGTAAGCGACACGTCGCCGCCTCCCGGTTAAGCCAGCCGATGAAAGAGTGCCCTACCTGTCAACGCTGCTTTGCGGACACCACCCACTACTGCCCCGCGGACGGGGGGCAGTTGGCCTTCACGCTCGCGGGCGAACCCGTGCTCGACGGTCGCTATCAACTGCGGAGGCGTCTCGGTCAGGGCGGCATGGGGGTGGTCTACAAAGCGCGCCACGTCTTCCTCAAGACCACGCACGCCATCAAGGTGATCCTGCCGGAGTTGGTCGGCGGCGACCCGGAGTTCCTCACGCGGTTTCGCCAAGAGGCGATGGCCGCCGCGGCCATCCGCCACCACAACGTCGTCAGCGTGACGGATTACGGGGTCATCAACAATTCCACGCCGTTCCTCGTCATGGAGTTCATTCAGGGCAAGTCGCTCCAAGACATCATTGAGCAGGAAAAGAGGATGAGTCCGGCGCGCGCGCTGGAAGTCCTCGAGCCGGCGGCGGCAGGCGTCGCTGCCGCGCACCGCCGGGGCATCGTCCACCGCGACCTCAAGCCACTGAACATCATCGTCGAGGACGACCTGCCGTTGAACGAGGCGGTGAAGGTCTTGGACTTCGGCCTCGCCAAGATCAAGTCGGGCGAACTGCTCGGCTCCTTCGTGGCGGCGAAGACGACGGGGCTGATGGGGTCGCCCCACTACATGGCCCCGGAGCAATGGTCGGACGAGGAGCCGGACCGGGGCGCGGACATCTACTCTCTAGGCATCATCCTCTATCAGATGCTCGCCGGCGACGTGCCCTTCAAAGGTGCGTCCATCCCCTCGGTCATGAAAAAGCACCTGATGGACAAGCCGCCTCCCATCTCCGAACTGGGTGCGTCGGTCCCGCCGTTAGTCGAGGCAGTGGTGCGCCGGGCGCTCGAAAAAGACGCGGAGAACCGCCCCGCGACCGTCCCGGATTTCATCCGCGAGTTGCGCTACGCCGTCACCTCCTCCGCGGGCCGGCAGGTGGAGACGCCGGCGCGGGACACCGACATGCTGGCGACGCTCTCACGGGCCACGCTCGATCAGATGGCCGGCACAATCTCCAACGCGGAGATCGACACGCCGCACAGCGCGGACACTCTCCTCGAAGAGCAGGCTTGGCGCGAGGAGGCGGAGCGTCTCAAGCAGGAGAAGGAAGCACGACGCCGGGCGGAAGAGGAAGAACAACAACGGCTGGCCGCGGAAGCCGCGCGCTTGAAGGCCGAGGAGGAGGCGCGGCTGCGGGCCGAGGAGGAAGAGCGCCAGCGATTAGAGGCGGAGGCGAAACGCCGTCAGGAAGAGGAAGAGCGGCTACGAGCCGCGGAGGAAGAAGCCCGCCGCCGCGAAGAAGAAGAGGCGCAACGCCGCGCGGAAGAGGAAGAGCGGGAACGTCTAGCGGCGGCGGCAGAGGCCGCCCGCAAACAAGCGGAAGAGGAAGAGCGACAAAGGCTGGCCGCGGAAGAGGCTCGCCAACGCGAGGAGGAAGAGCAGCGCCAACGCGAAGAGGAAGAGGCCGCGCGCCGGGCCGAAGAGGAAGCCGCGCGTCAGCGAGAAGAGGAGGAGGCGCGACGCCGGGCGGAAGAGGAAGAACAACAACGGCTGGCCGCGGAAGCCGCGCGCTTGAAGGCCGAAGAGGAAGCGCGGCTGCGGGCCGAGGAGGAGGCGCGGCTGCGGGCCGAGGAGGAAGAAGCCCGCCGCAGTGCTGAAGAAGAAGAGCAGCGCCAACGCGAAGAGGAAAAGCAGCGCAAGCGGGAGGAGAAAGAACGACGAAAGCGCGAAGCAGAGGAAGAGCGTCAGAGGCTTGAGGCGGAAGCCGCGCGCCGCCGGGAGGAAGAGGCCGCGCGCCAACGCGAAGCAGAGGAGGCGCGCCGCCGCGAAGAAGAAGCGCGCCTGCTGCGAGAGGAAGAAGAGGAAAGGCAGCGCATAGCAGCGGAGGAGGCCGCCCGTAAACAGGCTGAAGAGGAAGCGGAAAGACAGCGGCTGGAAGCTCAGGAACAGCGCCGCCGTGAAGAAGAAGCGCGTCAGCGCGAGGAAGAGGAACAACGCCAGCGCGAAGAAGATGAGCGCCGTCGTCGTGAAGAAGAAGAGCAGCGTCAGCGTGAGGAAGAGGAAGCGCGGTTGCGTGCCGAGGAGGAAGCGCGCCAACTAGCGGAAGAAGAAGACCGTCGCCGGCGAGAAGAGGAAGAGGCCGCGCGCAGGGCCGAAGCGGAAGCCGCTCGCAGACAGGAAGAGGAAGAGGAACGGCGGCGTATAGAGGCCGAAGCCGTGCCTCCGCTGGTGGAAGTGACGGAGGCGGCAAGCGCCGAAGAGGAAGAACGCCAGCGCGCCGCGCAGGAAGAGGAAGACGCCCGCGCGGCCCATGAGGCACTGGAAGAGCGCCGGCGCCGGCGTCAGGAGAAAGAAGATCAATCGCGGCCCGAGGTGGAGCCGGTCGCGTCGCAAGAGGTCGTAGTTGCGCCGGAACAGGATGCCGGGGAGCAGCCGTCATTAGAAGATTCCGTCTCCGCGGAAGATTCCGTCTCCGCGCCCGCTCTTACCTCGGCGAAAAAGACCGGGCTGGCCCTCGCCGCCGGGATGTCGGCGGGCGTCGTCGTGATCCTGATCGTCGTTGTCGCCATCTTCCTTTCCAGAGATTCCGCCGGCCCCGAACAGGAGAATAGACCCAAGCCTCCGTCCAACTCTTCCACGCCCGACGTGAAGGGGAGTCCGCCGAAGGCTCCACCCGTTGACATGGTTGCCCTCCCCGGCGGCACCTACCAGATGGGGCGCAGCGACGTAGCCCCCGCCTCCGATGAGCACGGCAACGAATACCCCGCGCACGCCGTCGCCGTGAAGCCGTTCCAGATGGACAAGACCGAGGTGACTAACGCCGAGTACGCCGAGTTCGTCAAGGCGACTAAATACCCCGCGCCGCGGGCCGCGGACGGCGACAAAGAATCCCCTGACTGGAAGCCGTGGGTTGACGGCAAGCCGCCCGCCGGACAGGAGCGCTGGCCCGTCCGCAACGTGTCGGTCAGAGACGCCGAAGCCTTCGCCGCGTGGCGCTCGCAGCGCGACGGCGTGCGCTATCGCCTGCCGACCGAAGAGGAGTGGGAGTATGCGGCGCGCAGCGGCGGAGCGTTTCGTCTCTATCCGTGGGGCGACGAGTGGGCGAACGGGCGGGCCAACATTGACGCGAAGCTGCCGCAGCCGGTTGGCTCTTTCCCGTCGGGCGCGTCGCGCGAGGGGCTGGTTGATCTGATCGGCAACGTGTGGGAGTGGACGGCGTCGGAGGCTTCGATTTACGACGGCAACGACAAGTTGGAGGTTGATACAGAGAATCGTGGGCAGCGCGTGATTCGCGGCGGGTCGTACACGAGCAAGGCGCGCGGGGACGAGGCGATCACGGCGGCGGCGCGGACGTGGCTTCCGGTCACGACCAAAGATAGCAGGCTCGGCTTCCGTCTCGTGCGCGACGCGCCCTGAGATTTAATCAGACCATTCATAACCGGGTGCGATGAGAGGTATGACGCAAGCTGCATCAGGTAGGTCAGTACCCGGAGCAAGAGCGACGGGGTGCGGCGCCCGTTGTCACTCAAGTCGCCCGTGCTGCGAGACTACACCCGTCCGCTACCGCTTCGGATACTGAGTTGTCCGGCCATCGCGTCAAACTTTTAATTGCGCCCCTTCCGCAACCTCGCGGCGAGAATGAGTCAGTTGGCGGCGCGGCGCCGTCTTCCTGATCTGCGCCGGCGTTCTGCTCTCTGAAACGTTTTCCCTCAATCCTACATGAACATTTAGGAAAGCAGACTGTGCAAGCAGCGATGGAACCGACAACCGTAGAACGAGCCGATGCCGCATTTGAAATTGACCCACTGCCGGCGAGAAAACTATCTTGACACTTCTCGAAGCGGATGTTTATATTCCCCACGCTCGATTGAAAATCGTCGTCGCGTGATTTCCCGGAGCGGAGAGTTTCCCGGACCACCGACCGGAGAGGATACTCCTCATTTCACCGAAAACACGCGATTGAATGCCGCAACGGTTATCAACGCTTGTCCTCGACCTCAAGGCTCCACCGATTGCGACGGATATGAAGACCCGCTGGATCGACATTTATTCGCGCGAACTTCTTCCCGAAAAACGCGCGTACACCGAAATTTTACCAAGCTCGTAAGCATCGCGTTTCACCCAACGCTCTTTCCACAAACGCTGTCGGACTTTTCCCAAGTACCCATAGTCTGAATTCACTGCCATCAGGAGGAAGTCATGCACACCGGTTCAAATCTTGCCCGCCGCGTATTTTTCCCCGTCATTCTTTCAATGTTCGTCTGCCTGTCGCTAACAGCCCCGGCGTTTGCCCAAACCACTACGACCGGCGCCATCGAGGGACAGGTCGTTGACGATCAGGGGAACGGAGTGCCCGGTGTCGTCGTGCAGTTCATCAATCAGGAGACACAAGTCCCTTCGGCCACGAAGACGGACGATCAGGGCCGCTTCGCCAAGCAACAGCTCCAGCCCGGCCTCTACACCATCGTCGTCAAAGCGCCGGAGGGTTTCCAACCCACGGAGAGACCGCAGCGCGTCTTCCTCACGGAGAAGAGAGAATCCCTCCCCGCTCCCATCAAACTTCAGCGCCAGATGATTGCCGCCGCCCCGACGCCGACGCCGGAAACTGCGCCTAGCGGAGGCAATACGCCCACGCCTCCCACGCCACCGACCGGGACGCCGACTCCTTCCGGCGGAGGAGAGGTACCCATCGCAGGCGAGATCAACCGCACGGACGGGCGACGCGGCGGCGGCTACACCGATGAAGAAGTCTCGACCCTCCCCCTCGGCGGCTCCACGCGCACGCGCACCTTTGACGAACTGGCGCTCTTTCTACCGGGCGTCGCGCCGCCGCCGCAGACTTCGGGCGACATCGCCGGCCCCGGCATCGGCGCGGGCGTCGGCTCCGCCGGCCAGTTCTCCGTCAATGGTCTCCGCTCGCGCGCCAACAACTTCACCATGGACGGCTCGGACAACAACGACGAGGACATCGGCGTCCGCCGTCAAGGCTTCCTTGCGCTCGTCCCGCAGCCGGTCGAGTCAATCAAAGAATATCGCGTCATCACGCTGCTCGCGCCCGCGCAGTATGGGCGCAACTTCGGCGCGCAGGTCAACGCCGTCTCCAAATCGGGCGGCAACCAGACGCACGGCACATTCTTTGGCTTCTTGAACACCAGCCAGTTGAACTCGCGCAACTTCTTCGACTCAATCACCAGCACTGCACGCACTCCCCTTCAAGGCCGCGTGCTTAATCTCGACGGCACGCTCGGCGCGTCACGGAATGTTTTGCTTGACGGCCAGCAGGCTTTTGTGACGAACGACGCGGGGCAGGAGGACTCATTCACACTTGCTCAGGCGGGCTTCGTGCTGGGCGGGCCGCTGATTCCGGCGACCGAGAATTCGAGTAAGAGCCTCTTCTACTTCATCGCCGCCGAAGGCCACATCCTGCACGCCAACAAAGAGGCCAACTTCGCCGTGCCGACCGTTGAAGAACGCGGCGTGTTACGCACCGGCTCCTCCGGCCTCTTCTTCAACCCTATTTCCTGCACGAACTTTTCCGATCTGAGAACTTGCAATTCCGACCCTAACTTTGACTTTTACTTCCCGACTTCGTTTCAAGGCGATGCGATTTTCAGCCTCTTCCCGTTCCCCAACAACCCGAACGGCGTTTACGGGCGTAATACGCTGACGCAGTCGCTGCCCGCCAACGGCGAAAGCAGAATTCTTTCGGGTAAGATAGACGCCAACTTCAGGGCTTTTGACGTGTCGCACCAATTCGCCGCGCGCTACAACTTCAGCGATGATTTCCGTGACATTCCAGTGACAGGCGGCGCAATCTTCTCCAGCCTCCGACCGAATGTCCGCACACAGAATTTTTCGACCATCCTCAACAGCACTCTCAGCGGCACGGTCTCGAACGAGTTCCGCGCCTCCTACGGACGCACAAAACTGAGCTTTGAAGAGCTGCGCCATCCGAGCCTGCTGCCGAGCAATAAGCTGCCGGGCACGCCGTTCCTGCTGAATGCTCCCTATCTCGTCAACAACACCTTCCCGGAGTTTGCCGGTGGCCGCATTGTCCCCACCAGTGGGCCGACGCGTTATAGCACCAGCGGCACGACCGAACGTGGTCTGGCCGGAAGCAGCGGGTTTATCGAAGATGGCGCGATTGGGCCTGTCGGGCAGGTCATCATTGCCGGTTATAGCCCGGTCGGTGTGGATGTCTTTAACTTCCCGCAGAACCGCGTCAACAACACTTACCAAATCGCCGACACCCTGAACGTGCGGGCCGGTCGTCACAGTCTTGCCTTCGGCACAGATATCCGCCGCGCCGAACTCAATAGCGATCTGCCGCGCAACTCGCGCACGCTGATCACCTTCAACGGTGCGCCACGGTTGCGCTTCGACGAGCTTGCGAACGGCAATCTGACGAACTTTAGGTTCAACGGCTTCTTCAATCCGGTTGATCTCGCGGCAGCTCAGGCGGCTAGCGGCACATTTCAAGCACTGGCCGCTCCCGGTAGTTCCAGCAACATCGGATTGCGTTACTACCAACTATACTTCTTCGGTCAGGATGAGTGGCGCGTCCGCCCCAATCTCTCGCTCTCCTTCGGTCTGCGCTACGAGTACACTACACCCGCACGTGAGGTAAACCGGATCATCGAAAATACATTCAGCAGTCCGGCCATCGGCCAGTTGCTTCCGGCGCTTCGCCAATTCCTAAACGGGCGCACGGAGATTTTCGACCCTGACCGGGACAACTTCGCGCCGCGCCTCGGCTTCGCTTATGCGCCGCGGCCTTCGACCGTAATCCGCGCTGGTTATGGCTGGTACTTCGACCAGATCATCGGTGCTGTCGTCAGTCAATCGCGTAATACCTTCCCCAGCTTCCTGACGCTTAATTCGGGCGGCGGGTTGGGCGGTATCGGTGTAGGCAGTTTCGACATTTTCAATTCCGCTTCTCCAACTAACGGCATCGGCTCCCTCAACAATACTCTTGGGCCGGGCTGCGTTGTCCAACAGGGCGGCAGGATATTTTGCCCTTACACAACTCCCAACACCGTAAACGGTCTCAATCCGGGAATTCCAATTGCCACGGTAGTGGATGTCAACAACAGAGAGTTCCGGGGCGGTTTCGGCATCACGCTTCCGGCGCGCGACCTTTCAACGCCGATGGCGCAGCATTATTCGTTGACGGTCGAACAACAAATAGGCTCAAACACGAACGTTTCCATTGCATATGTCGGCACGCAGGGACGCCATCTGCTCCGCTCGACGACACCTAACTTGGGGCCAAATACCATCTTGTTGCCGATTGACTTCAATCAATCTTCTATTGTCCCGGATTTCATGGGTCTCGTTCTGGCCCCGGGCTCGACCGTGACACCCAATGGCATCGTCGTAGGCGGACGACCCTTTGGCACGATACCGTCCGCAAATGGCGGATTCCCGACCTCAACTGTCGGCGCGGTCAACATCTACGAAACGTCGGCCAATTCGCGCTATGATGCGCTGCAAGTGCAGGTGCGCGGGCGCTACGCGCGCGGGTTGCAGTATCAGGCGAACTACACGTTCTCGCGCTCGGAGGATGACGTGTCGGACGTGTTCGACTTGGCGGGGGCGTCGGCATTGCCGCAGAACAGCCGGACTCGGGCGGGCGAACGCGCGGACTCGAACTTCGATGCGCGTCATCGTGTCGCCTACAACCTGAACTATGCTTTCGGCCAATACAGCGACAGGGGCAGCTTCGCCCGCTTCCTGCTGGACGGGCTTGAACTGGCGAGCACCGGGCAGTTCCAGACAGGTCAGCCCTTCACGGTCAACAGCATCTTCGACGTGAACCTCGACGGCAACCTGACTGACCGCCTGAACTCGACCAGCGGCATCCAGCAGACGGGAGACCGTCGCCAGCCGCTTCGTTTGACGGGCAATCCCGCAAGCCTGCTGGCTCCGGTCGGGACGGACGGGAGCGTGCCGCGCAATTCGTTCCGCGCGAGCAATCTGATGCTGTTCAACGTGGCGGTGATTAAGAATTTCCGCATCACGGAGTCGCAGGCGTTCGTGTTCCGCGCGGAGGTTTTAAATCTCACCGACCGCGACAACTTCGGCATCCCCGTCCGCTTCCTCGAAGCGCCGGGCTTCGGGCAGGCGACCGACACGGTGACGCCGGGTCGCCGCATCCAGTTCGCGCTCAAGTATTCGTTCTGACGCGAATGCCCCTAACACTTTCGGCGCGGGGTGTGCTAAGTTTGGTCAAAACCTAGCGCACCCCGCGCTCGTATTTTCTCTCTCAGTAGTGTTCGAGAGGGAGCTAACTATGAGAAGTTCCATCGCCCCAAAGATCATACTCGCCCTTTCCGAAGCGCTCCTCGTTTTCGCCATCCTCTCCGTCACCCACGGGCAGGACATCAAAGGAAGCAAGGGCACTAAAAAAACGACGCCCTCGCCCAGCACGCCAACCGGGCCGAAAGGCGGGAGGCCCGTGCGCTCGAAGCCGACGATTGTGGAGAAGATCGTCAGGGTGGCTCCGAACACCGGCGCGATGGTCGTCGTCGCCGAACCGAATGCGCGCGTGCGGGTTGAAGACGTGAAGGACGGCGAAGTCTTGGTGGATGCGACGATCCCTCCGAACGGTCGCTCGCTCAGCATCAACAATATTGACCCGGGGCAGTACCGCGTGTTCGCCGAACTCGCCGGCCACAAACCGGACACAAAACAACACACGGTTAACAAGGGAAAGACGGACTCGGTGGATATGATCCTCGTGCCCATCACCTATGACTTCACCGTCCGCGTCAACGCCCCCTCCGGAGAGATCGTGTATCCGAAAGGCAACGGCGAGTCCGCATACATACGCTTTTCCAACAGCGTGGCCGTGCTGCGCGGACTGCGCCCCGGCAGTTACAAAGTGGAGGTCAGGCCGGACGACCCGACTTACGAGACGGCGGAGGTCAAACTCAACGTCTCCGAGACGAGCGTGAATCATGCGGTCGTGCTAAAGCGGACGCTGACGACCCTCGAATTCAACTGGGCCAGCGCGAGCGACTGGGAGATGCCCGGCGGCTGGGGCGTCTCTTCGGGCAAGGTCGCGGTCAATGGCCGAGGGATGGCGCTCCCGCGCGACGAGAACCTCCGTCACTATCAAGATTTTCAACTCATCAGCGTCGTTCGGATGAAAAACGGGGTGGCGGCCTCGTTCGTCCTCCGGGCCGAAGATCAGCAGAACTACTATCTCGTCCAACTGACCGGCAAGGAAGCCGACGAGCCGTTTGTGCTGCGCGGCTATGTCGTCAAGAACAATGTGCCGCAACGCTTCCCGCGCGCGTTCTCGATTCGGAATATCTCCGACGTGTTGAAGCCGGGCAAGTTCTTCCGCGTCTTGCTGACGATGAAGGGCGCCCAGATTGAGGTGAAGGTGGAAGACAGCGAAACCTCTGATATTTTTCCGTTGGGCACTTTGACCGACCCCGGCGAGACGTTCTCCGTCGGAGCCGTCGGCATCGCCGCGCGCGATACTGAGAAGAACGAGGTCGAGCAGTTCGTCGTCTGCCCGGCCATCTGCAAGAATACAGTGAAATAACTTCCCGCCTCCGGTCGCCTTTTCTTCCCGGCGTCAGCCGTCACGGAAGAATTTAGCTGGACACGTTTGCGGTCTTCAGCTTAATATCGGCGACACGTTCCGCACCGGAAGCCGCCCGCACATGCCATTCGGCAACATCTTTCGTCGGGCTTTCGGCAGCGACCCCGGCGGGCGAACGCGGCACCGTTTCCACTCGATTTTTGAGGCACGTCCGTCCGCGCCAAACAATCGAGACCACCTTAGACAGAAATCTTTATAGGGAGAATGCTATATGTTCAGACCGGGCAAGAATCCGAAAGATCAGACGCACACCGACGAGACGGCTGACCACACCCCGCAAGGCTCGTCGTCCTACGGCGGCGGCTACGCCAACAACGCTACCGGAGGCGCGTCCGTCACGGACGCCTATCAGTCGTCGGTGCACACGCCGACCGCCTCGCGCGCCGTCACCGAAAGCGAGTCGCTCGCGCGCGACATCAAGGAGGGGACGCTGACGGGCTTCGTCGGCAACGGCACGAGCTTGACGGGCGAGGCGAGCTTCAAGGGTATGCTCCGCGTGGACGGCCACTTGGAGGGGCGCATCAGCTCGTCCGACGGCACGCTCATCGTCAGCACGAACGGGCAGGTGGACGCCAACATCGAGGTCGCCGTGGCGCAGATTCAAGGCACCGTCAACGGCGACATCATCGCCTCGAAGCGCATCGAGTTGGGCCGCGTCGCCAAGGTCACGGGCAACATTACGACGCCCGCGCTCGTCATCGAGAACGGTGCGCTCTTCGATGGCAAATGCAGCATGGTTCAGTCGAAGGACGCTCAGGACAAACAGTCGAAGAAGGAAGAGGTGAGCGCGTCCGCCGCCGCGTCATCTTCCTCTTCATCCTCTTCATCCTCGACGCCAGCTTCGTCCACTTCGTCTACATCTCCCACTTCGCCCGCGACCTCTACCGCCTCTTCCTACGGCGCCTCTAAGGACAAGACGAGCAGCGACACGTCCAGCGTGGTCACCGCCAAGGACATCGCGAGCTGACCCGCGCGCCGCGCGCAGCCGGAAACACTCATCAAGCCCTCGCGGCGAATCGCGCAAGATTCACCGCGGGGGCTTTCTCTTGAGGCGCCGTGAATGCGGAGGCGCGCGTCGCTATGCTAGAATGCGCGTGAAGCCCGAAAAGGCCGTAAGATTGAGCACGCGGATTTGCCGCTGGGGACTCCCTATCCCGAATTATCCCATCAGCCGAAGAAGAGGACTAAGCGAGAGATGAGCGCCATCATTGACACGCCCCCCACCGCCGAACACGAGAGAGGGTTTGAAGAAGTCGAGGCCGTCACCATTCGCTTCGCCGGCGACTCCGGCGACGGCATGCAACTCACGGGTACGCAGTTCACCAACACGTCGGCCATCGTCGGCAACGACATCTCGACGCTCCCCGACTTCCCCGCCGAAATCCGCGCCCCCGCCGGGAGCCTGCCCGGCGTCTCCGGCTTCCAACTCAACTTTTCGAGTCAGGACATCCGCACGCCCGGCGACCAGCCGAACGTGCTCGTCGCCATGAACCCGGCGGCGTTGAAAGTGAACCTCTTCGACCTCGAAGACGGCGGCACGATCATCGTCAACACCGACGAGTTCAACAAAGAGAATCTGAAGAAGGCGAACTACGCCGCGAACCCGCTCGAAGACGACACGCTCAAGGGCTACCGCGTCCACCGCCTGCCGATTACGACGCTCAACATTCGCGCGCTGCAAGAGGCCGACGTGAAGCTCTCGCGCAAGGAGATGGATCGCTGCAAAAACTTCTTCGCGCTCGGCGTGCTCTACTGGCTGTACGACCGCCCGATGGAGACTTCGCTCGAATGGATCAAGACCAAGTTCTCGAAGAACCCGGAGGTCGCGCGCGCCAACGAGATCGCGCTCAAGACCGGCTATAACTTCGCCGATACGACCGAAGTTTTCACGACGCACTACAAGGTCAAGAAGGCCGTCATCGCGCCGGGCAAGTATCGCAAGATTACGGGCAACGAGGCGACCGCCATCGGCTTTATCGCGGCGGCGGAACTCGCGGGCCGGTCGCTCTTCTACGGCTCGTACCCGATCACGCCCGCCTCGGACATCCTCCACGAGTTGTCGAGCCACAAGAATTTCGGCGTCAAAACTTTTCAGGCCGAAGATGAAATCGCCGCCGTCTGCGCCGCCATCGGCGCCGCGTTCACGGGCCACGTCGGCGTGACGGGAACTTCCGGGCCGGGCGTCGCGCTCAAACAGGAAGCCATCGGCCTCGCCGTGATGACGGAACTTCCGCTCGTCATCATCAACGTGCAGCGCGGCGGCCCCTCGACCGGATTGCCGACGAAGACCGAGCAGGCCGATCTGTTTCAAGCCGTGTGGGGCCGCAACGGCGAGTGCCCGGCGATTGTCGTCGCGCCCGCAACGCCCGCCGACTGTTTCCACATGGCGATTGAGGCCGTCCGCCTCGCCTTCAAGTATATGTCGCCGGTCTTCTATCTTTCGGACGGCTATCTCGCCAACGGCGCGGAGCCGTGGCCCGTGCCCGACATCGAGTCCTTGCCGAAGATCGAAGTGAAGTTCGCCGACGACCCCGCGAACTTCCTGCCTTACTCGCGCGACGAGGAGACGCTCGCGCGTCCCTTCGCTTTGCCCGGCACGCCCGGACTCGAACATCGCATCGGCGGCATCGAGAAACAGCATCTCACCGGCAACGTCAACTACGACCCCGAAAACCATCACTTCATGGTCACGCTCCGCCAAGCCAAGGTTGACCGCGCCGCGCAGGACATCCCCGACGTGGAGGTCTTCGGCGAGAAGTCGGGCAAGGTGCTCGTCATCGGTTGGGGTTCGACCTACGGCTCGATCACCTCGGCAGTCGAGAAGCTGCGGCAGGAAGGAAAGTCCGTCTCGAGCGCGCATCTACGCCACCTCAACCCGTTCCCCGCGAATCTGGGCGAGGTACTCCGTAGCTTCGACACGGTCATCGTCCCCGAAATGAACCTCGGCCAACTGGCGACGATGATCCGCGCGAAGTACCTCGTGGACGCCGTCGCCTTCTCGAAAGTGAAGGGCCGCCCGTTCCAGATACGTGAGATCGTGCGCGAGGTGGAGAAGTATTTGTGATGCGCGACGACAACGTAGAGGTAGAAGGCTTTGACCCGAACGAGTGGGACATCCGCCGTAAAAGTCGTCAGTGGACGGACGAAGAGTTCGAGAAACGGATTTATCAGGCACCGGAGAAGATAGAGTTCGTCGGAGGCATTTTCACTAGTGAAGCTGAAAGATTAACAGTCTTGGCGATGCTGTTAGAAAATCTCGGCATTGATAAGATTGTCAGCTTGGGAAGTTTGGACGATTGGAAATCCGCTATTGCCGACGTTCAGCGCGAAAACGGCGAAGGGGATTGAGTGGGCCGCGAAGGTTGTGAGCAACAGCCGGTTTATACGATTGGGCGACGGGCGCGCCGCCGATGCCGACGGGCGCGCCGCACAACTTCCCCGAAAACCCGTTCGTTCTGCTGGTGATGCTAGTCGTCGTCCTCGCCCCGCTTGTGTACCTCGTCATCGCCGGTCTGCTGTTCCTCATCTTCGACCGGCGCGAAGCGGCCCGAACGAGGGCAGTGAATAATTGAGACTTCGTATCGAACGACAGGGCTTTAACTGAAGGAGACAGTCGAATGAGCACAGACGGAAAAAACGGTAACGGCGCGGGCAGCATCGGCGGAAATGTGTCGGGCGGCGGGCCGTCGCCGGAGAGCGAGCCGGGTTCGGTCACGGCGGGCAAGGCCGCGCCGCCGCCGGGTAAGTTGACGAAGGCCGACTTCTCCTCGGATCAGGAGGTGCGGTGGTGTCCGGGCTGTGGCGACTACGCGATCCTCAATAACGTGCAGAAGGTGATGCCCGAACTCGGCATCCCGCGCGAGAAGATCGTGTTCGTCAGCGGCATCGGCTGCTCCTCGCGCTTTCCCTACTACATGAACACCTACGGCTTCCACTCGATCCACGGTCGCGCGCCCGCGATTGCGACCGGCATCAAGAGCGCGAATCCGGAACTCTCGGTATGGGTCATCACCGGCGACGGCGACGCGCTCTCCATCGGCGGCAACCACTTCATGCACGCCATCCGTCGCAACCTCGACCTCAACTACATCCTCTTCAACAACCGCATCTACGGGTTGACGAAAGGACAGTATTCGCCGACCTCGGAGTTTGGCAAAAAGACGAAGTCCACGCCGATGGGCGTGATTGACTACCCGATCAACCCCCTGTCGCTCGCCATCGCCTCGGAGGCGACCTTCGTCGCGCGCTCGATTGATATTGACGTGAAGCATCTCGGCGCGACCGTGCAGGCGGCGGCGCGGCACAAGGGCATCTCTTTCGTCGAGGTCTACCAGAACTGCAACATCTTCAACGACCACGCCTTCGATTCGTTCGCCGAACGCACGGCGCGGCCCGACAACGTGCTCTATCTCGAACACGGCCAGCCGATGGTCTTCGGCAAGAACCGAGACCGTGGCATCCGCATGAACGGCACGCGCCCCGAAGTCATCGAACTCAACGCGGAGACGGGCCTGACCGAAAACGACTGTCTCGTCCACGACGCGCACGAGCGCGACGCCTCGGTCGCCTTCATGCTCGCGCGCATGGAGTATCCGGAGTTCCCGCAGCCCGTCGGCATCTTCCGCTCGGTCGAGCGCGACACCTACGAAGACCTCATGGCCGGACAGATCGAAGCGGCGGTGATGAAGCATGGGCGCGGGAGTCTCGACAAGCTCATCAACAGCGGCGAGACATGGGTCGTCGAATAACCGCTTTCGGTCTTCTCTGCCGAACAGCAACTTGTGACCACGGGGCCGCGTCCGAAAACGAAGTCCAACCGTTTCGGCGCGGCCTTCGTATATCCGGCGCACCCGAAGAAGCAACTTTCAAGGAGGCTCTTTTTGAACGTAAAGCGTTACGCCTATCTGTTTGCCACAACACTATTCGTCGTCTGCTGCGCCGCCGTCGCCGAGGCGCAAAAACCCGAACTGGTCGTACAGGCCGGCCACGCCTCGCCCGTCCGAGCCGTCGCCTTCAGCCCCGACGGGCGGCTGCTCGTGAGCGGCAGCGGCGGCACCGGCTTCGCCCTGCTTGAAGTCAGCGTCGTTAAGCTCTGGGACGCGGCGACCGGCACGGAGTTGCGGACGCTGGCGCCCGACGGAGCCGCCGTGTGGGTCGCGTTCAGCCGCGACGGCGCGCGCGTGGCGGCGATGGCTAAGACGGTGAAGGTGTGGGACGTGAAAACCGGCGCGGAGTTGGTCGGCGTCCAGCCCGACGCGGGTTACGTCACGCGCGTCGCCAGCCCCGATGGCAAGGTGGTCGCCGAGTCCAGTCTCTTTTCCGACGATAGCAAAGTCGTCAAACTGTGCGACAGGGCTACCGGCTCGGAGTTACGCACGCTTGTCCACGACGGCCCCGTCTTCAGGGTCGAGTTTACCGCCGACAGCCGTCAGGTGAAGACGCTGCTCAAACACGGAATCGTGAAAACGTGGGACGCCGCAAGCGGCGCGGAACTGCGCGGCGAAAAACCGAATATGGATTTGGCGAGCCGCGCCGTCAGCTTCGACGGCGGAGCCATCGCCGAGGCGGACGGGAAGAATATCCGCCTGCGCGACGCGGCCACGGGGCGCGAGCGGTTGATGCTCGCAAGCCGCACGTCGGATTTTCAGAAAGTCCTCTTCAGCCCTGACAGCTCGATCCTTGCGACCGGCGGCGAGAGGTTCTCGACCCGCCTCTGGGACTTGCGCTCCGGCGTGCTGCGGACGCTCGAAGGCCACACGGACTATCCCGTCTCCGCCGCCTTCAGTCCCGACAGTCGCCTCTTCGCCAGCGGTGGGCGCGATCTCTCGGTGCGCCTCTGGGACGTGGCGAGCGGGCGCGAGTTGCGGAAACTGACGGGCCACACCGAAAAATTTATCCAACTCATCCGCTTCAGCCCCGACGGCAAGACCTTTTTCAGCGCCGACAAGGAGAGCCTGAAACTGTGGGACGCGGCCACCGGGCGCGAGTTGCTCGACGTGAAAGGCTCCTTCATCCCCGAAGCTCGCTGGGCCGACTTCAGCCCGCGCGGCGACCTGCTGGCGGCGCGCGTCAGGGGCGAGGGCATCAAGCTGTGGGCGACCGCCACCGGCAGAGAGGTGCGTGCGCTGCCCGGCGCGGGCGGCGACATTCACTTCACCTCGGATGGCAAGCGCCTGCTTGCCAAAGAGTTCAACAAGGTCGAGCTGTGGGACGTGGAGGGCGGGAAGTTGATCTCCTCATTCCACGTTCCGCCGGGAGAGGAACGCGACAGCGTGAATTACATGAGGGCCGCCGTCAGCCCCGACTCGCGCGTGTTCGCCGTCGCCGAATACGACACGCGAGACGACAAGATCGGGAACTACATCTGGCGGCTCTACCTGCACGACATGGAGACCGGGAAGCGGCTCCGCACCGTCGAAGTCGGTGGGGTCGGCGACAGGGGAAAAGCGACCAACCCGCTCGACCCTTACGGCTCGATCATCTTCAGCGCCGACGGCAAACAGATCATCAACGCCGGCTCGAACAACTGGGTCGCGTGGGACGCGGCCACCGGCGCGAGACTCTCCGCGGGCGAGAAGCCGGTGAAGGCAAGCAGCCCGGACGAGTCGCGACGCGAAGAGTTCCGCGAGCGTTGGAAGATCGCCCCGCACTACTTCTCGCTCGACGACTATTCGCAGCATAGCCCGAACGGCGTCTACTTCGTCTCGTTCGGCTTGAACGGCGAACTGCGTCTCATCGAGACGAACACGTGGCGCGAGGTCGCCTCGCTCATCGGGATTGACGACAGAGATTGGCTCGTGGCGACGCCGGAAGGCTTCTTCGATGGCTCGCCCGCCTCTTGGCAGCGCATCCTCTGGCGCTTCGACAACGACACCTTCAACCACGCTCCCGTCGAAGCCTTCTTCAACGACTTCTACTACCCCGGCCTCCTGCGCGACGTGCTCGCGGGCAAGCCCCCCGCGCCCCCCGAAGGCAAAGAACTCGCGCGCATTGATCGTCGCCAGCCAAAGGTGAGTCTGACACAAGTCGCGGCGCGCGGCGGGGGCGGGCGAATGGTGACTATCGCCGTCGAGGTCGAAGAGAATGCGGAGAAACCTTCGCGTGCAGACCATGCGACGACGAGTGGCGCGCGCGACGTGCGCCTGTTCCGTAACGGCTCGCTGGTGAAACTCTGGCGCGGCGACGTGCTCAAGGGCCGCCGGCGCGTGACGCTCGAAGCCATGGTTCCGGTCATCGCGGGCGCGAATCGCTTCACGGCCTACGCCTTCAATCGCGACAACGTCAAGAGCGCCGACGCGTCGCTCTCGGTCACGGGCGCGGAAGCGCTCCGCCGCAAGGGCACGGCCTACGTCATCGCGGTCGGCGTCAACGCCTACTCCAACGCGGCCTTCGACCTCAAGTACGCCGTGGCCGACGCCGACGCCTTCGCCGCTGAATTCAAGAACCAGCAGAACCACCTCGGACTCTTCGAGCGCGTCGAGACGATTGCGCTCCGCGACCGCGAGGCCACCAAACAGAACATCCTCGAAGCGCTCGCGGGCGTCGCCGCCAGAGCACAGCCTGAAGATGCCGTCGCCTTCTATTTCGCCGGCCACGGCAAGGCGCACCGGGGGCAGTTCTATCTGCTGCCGCACGACCTCGGCTATGCGGGCGACCGCACCGCGTTTGACGAGGCGGCGCAAGGGGCCATGCTCGCGCACGGCGTCTCGGACAGGGAATTGGAGAGGGTCTTCGAGCGGCTCGACGCGGGGCAACTGTTGATGGTCATTGACGCCTGCGAATCGGGGCAGGCGCTCGGCGAAGAGGGCGAGCGGCGCGGGCCGATGAACTCGAAGGGGCTGGCGCAGCTCGCTTATGAAAAGGGCATGTACATCCTCACCGCCGCGCAGAGTTTTCAGGCGGCGCAGGAGGTCTCGAAACTCGGCCACGGGCTGTTGACTTACGCGCTCGTCGAGGAGGGTTTGAGAAGGGGAGCCGGCGACGCCGAACCGAAAGACGGTGAGGTGCATCTGCGCGAATGGCTCGACTACGCGACGCGGCGCGTCCCCGAAATGCGCGTCGAAGAGGTATCGCGCTCCATGTCGCGCGGGACGCCGCTCTCGTTTGAGGATGACCAGCGCGCGCTGACCGTCAGCGCGCGGAGCGGCCAGCAGCCCCGCGTCTTCTATCGCCGCGAGAACGAAGGGAAGCCGCTTCTCGTGGCCCGACCGACGGTCGCCCCGTAGGCTCCGCCGTTAAAGTCGGGGTAGTGGCTCAATAGCGGGAGAGGTCAGAACCGCCTGCGGTAGCGGGCGGATTTCCTGTGACAGGAGGCCCGCCCGCTACCGCAGGCGGTTCTGACCTGTCACCTCCCCGCATTGAGCCACTACCAAAGTCGGCTCTCAGGCTGTAACAGCTTGCTCTTTAACGGCGACGATCAAAGTTGCACTTTCAAGTCGGATTCAACGATTCAAGTCAGGAGACAGGGGCCGGGGAAGCGCCAAAAGGAGAAAAACACTCCCGCGCTGCTTATCGTCGCATCGTCACCGCATTGCAATCTTTTCGCAACCAAAGGAAGCGGGGTCGAGGTTACTATGCTTTCACGAAACGGGCGTTCCTTCTGAGAACGAGTGAAACTTTGGGGCAGGCCACGACCTAGCGTGGCCGTAAGGTGTCAGGCCATGGGGGGGCCTGGCACCTTTTTATTTTTCGGCGAGAGAAGTTTGCACAGCAATGTGCCGACCGTGAGAGGTGGGCCATGCCCGCCGTCTCAGTTAACTCGAAGCTTGAGACGGCGGGCATGGCCCATCTCTAAAAGTATGTTATCGAGAACGCGCGCACGGACGGCGCAACTCACCTTCTCGATTTCGCCTGTCTCTTTTTGAAAGCTTTTTCGCCGCCGGACTCTCCGAGCGGCTCGCCCGTGGGAATCGCGGCGGGCACGGAGGGTGAGGTCGAACTGGGGCCGGCGGCGTCCGAGGCGAATTCCTTTGCCGACTTATCGCCGAACATTTTGCTGGTAGTTTTGCGCCGTCCGCTCAAGGCCGGCGTGCTTGCCTCCGCCGCGGCCTGCTGGTTCGGGTTACTTCTCTGGTCGCCCATCTGCTGCCCGCGCCGCCGCGCCGGGATGCCTGCTTTACTTTGTGCCTTCTTGCTGACCATCAATCCCTCCCTGTTCAGTGATGAGTAATGAGTTGCGAACAGCCTTCATTATTACTCAACACTTCTTCTCAACGCTCGCGCACGCGCACCGGCTCCGGCTCATGCCGTGCGGGCTGGCCGCCGCGCTCGCGCGCCTCATCCGGCTGCGGCGGTGGCGGCGGTTGCGCGACCAGTTTTTCGAGCGTCTGTTCGAGCGCCTCGCCGATGCGGTTGACGTAGACGAATTCGAGTTCCTGACGAACATCGGCGGGGATGTCTTCCGTGTCCGGTTCGTTGCGCGCGGGCAGGACGACGCGGCGGATGCCGGCGCGGTGCGCCGCGAGCACCTTCTCCTTGATGCCGCCGACGGGAAAGACGAGACCCGATAGGGTAATCTCGCCCGTCATCGCCGTGTCGTTGCGGACGCGCCTTCCGGTCATCAGCGACGCGAGCGCCGACGTGATGGCGACACCCGCCGACGGGCCGTCCTTCGGAATCGCCCCGGCGGGCACGTGCAGGTGCTCGCCATAGTTCTTGAACATCAACTGGTCTATCCCGAACTCCGAGGCGTGCGACCAGAGATAGGAGCGCGCCGCGCGCGCCGATTCCTGCATCACCTCGCCGAGCTGTCCCGTGATCGAGAGGCCGGAGCCGCCCGGTAACAGCGTCGCTTCGATGAAGAGAAGTTGACCGCCCATCTCCGTCCACGCCATGCCGGTCGCCACGCCCGTCGGCAACTCTTTACGCGCCTCCTCCGGGTAGAAGCGCGGCGCGCCGAGCAGCTCCTTGAGGTCTGAAACGTCAACGCGCACCTTGTCGGCCAGCCCCTGCGCGACGCGGAGCGCGGCCTTGCGCGCGACGCCGCCGACGGTGCGCTCTAACTGGCGCACGCCGGCCTCGCGCGTGTAGCGCGCGGCGAGAAACATCAAGGCGTCGTCCGTAATCTCGAACTGGCCTTCACTCAGACCGTTCTCCACGGTCTGGCGCGGGACGAGATAGCGGCGCGCGATGTGCAGTTTCTCCTGATCGCTGTAGCCCGCGATGGAGATGATCTCCATGCGGTCGCGCAAAGGCGAGGCAATCGGCCCCAGTTGGTTCGCCGTGGCGATGAAGAAGACCTTCGAGAGATCGAACGGCAAGTCGAGATAGTGGTCGCGGAACGTGTGGTTCTGCTGCGGGTCGAGAATCTCCAACAGCGCCGCCGCCGGGTCGCCGCGAAAGTCCGCGCCGAGTTTGTCAATCTCGTCGAGCATCATCACCGGGTTGTTGACGCCCGCCCGCCGCAAACTCTGGATGATCCTTCCGGGCAACGCGCCGATGTAGGTGCGGCGATGGCCGCGCAACTCCGCCTCGTCGCGCATACCGCCCAACGAGAGCCGTTCGAATTCGCGTCCGAGCGCACGCGCGATGGAGCGTCCCAGAGAAGTCTTGCCGACGCCCGGCGGGCCGACGAAGCAGAGAATCGGACTCTTCGAGTCGGGGCGCAGCTTGACGACGGCGAGGAATTCGAGAATGCGCTCTTTCACTTCCTCAAGTCCGTAGTGGTCTTCGTCGAGGATGCGGCGCGCTTCGGCCAAGTCCAGTTTATCCTCGGTTGATTTCTTCCACGGCAGTTCCAGCACGTATTCGAGATAGGTGCGGATGACATGGTAATCGGGCGCGGCTGCCGGCAGGCGCTCCATCCGCTTGAGTTCGCGCTCGGCCTCTTTCCGCACGTCTTCGGGGAGGTCGGCTTGTTCCAGCCGCTCGCGCATCATCTCGGCCTCGGCCCGCTCGCCGCCCTCGTCGTCGCCCAACTCTTTCTGGATGGCCTTCATCTGCTGGCGCAGGATGTAATCGCGTTGCGCCTTGTCCATCTCGCCCTGCGCCTCGGTGGCGATCTTCGAGCGCAGTTCCATGATCTCGACTTCGCGCGTCAGGCGCGCGTAAGCGATCTGCAACAGCTCGTCCGCCGTTTCGGCTTCGAGCATCTGCTGCTCCTGCTCGACGCCGAGGTTGAGGATCGAGCCGAGGAAGTAGGCGAGCTGCACCGGGTCGTTCGACGAGAGGATGGCGCCGCGTATCTCCGGCGGGATTTCCGGCAGCATCGCCAGCGCGCGTTGAATCAATGTCTGCACGTTGCGAAGCAGCGCCTCGACCGTCCCCTCATCCTTCTTGACGGGCATGGGCAGCGTATGGACGCGCGCGCGGATAAAAGGGTCGGTCTGTAGCCACTCGACGACGCGGACGCGGTCGGTGCCGTGAACGATGAGTTGCAGGCCCTCGGGCGTGCGCATCATGCGCTTGACCATCACGAGCGTGCCGACTTCGTAGAGGTCGTCGGGAGGCGTGGCCTCGCCGTCGGAGCCGCCGCGTCCCTCGCGCACGGTGATGCAGACGAGCAGCTTCTCCTCGGTCGCAAGCGCCGCCTCGACCGCCGCGACCGAGCGCGGTCTACCGGCGGCGAGCGGAATCACCGTCCCCGGAAAGAGCGTCGTCTGTTGCAAGGGCAGCACGGCGATCTCGAACACGCCCGGCTCGGCCTGCAACACTTCGGGCCGGCCCGTCTGCTCGCGCGCCGCGTCCGTGGGCGGGGCGTCCGGTTGATTCTCGCGCGCGCTCTGCTGTCCGGCTGGCGGCGCTTGTTTGGTGTTCTCTCGCGCCTGATCCTTCTTCAAATTTTCTTCCGCCATGACGTATATAGTTCTCTCAGTGGAAGGACATAACCGTCCGTTACCGTCGGCAATTCCGACCTGATTCACTCACAGTCCACCTGCTCGCGCAGGCGTATGATAAGCAGGCCATCCTGATAGAGCGTCTCCAGCCCCTTTCCCTCAAGGCGACACGGAAAGCGGATGGCTTTCTCGAAGCGGCTGTAGACGATTTCAAGCTGTTGGTACGAGATGCATTCCGTGCAGGTCGTGTCGCGCCGCGACCCCGTCACGCGAAGTACATCTTGTTCGATGGCAAGCTTGATCTCGTCTGGCCGGACGCCCGCCAACTCGATCTTCACCACCCAGCCGCCATCGCGCGTCCGGTAGACATCCGCCGGCGGATACCACACCTGCTCCACGTAGCGGACGCCGCTCGCCTTCGGCAGCATCCGCAGGTAATGTTCGATTGATCGGGCCATAAAAAGAGGGTTTTGGGTTTTGGATGTTAGGTGTTGGGTGCTGGGTTTTGGTTAAGGCTGAAGGTCTGAGCGGCCTTCCACCAAGTATAAAACCCAACACCTAGCACCTAACACCCAACACCCTTTAGCCAAAGATTCTGTTCCAGAACGACGCGCCGCTGGAGATTTCTTCGAGCGCCTCGCCGAGTTCGCGGTCTTGTTCGGTTTCGAGAGCCACGTCGGCCATCGAGATGATGCCGCGCAGATTCCCGTCGCGGTCAACGACCGGGATGCGGCGCACCTGTTTGTCGCCCATCTTGCGGATGGCGTCTATGACGCGGTCGTTCGGCTGCGCCGTGTGGATGTCGGTCGTCATGATCTCTTCGGCGCGCACCGTGCGCGGGTCTTTGCCCTCGGCGACGGCGCGCACGGAGATGTCGCGGTCGGTGATGAGGCCGACGAGCTTGCCGGTGCTCCCCACCACGTTCGGCTCGACCTTGTTGATGTCGGGCCGCGACTTTTCGAGATCCGTCAGCGCTTCGGTCGCGCGCTCGACGACCGGGATCACGCCTGTATCCTCGTCGCGCATCATCCGCGCCACCTGATCGAGCGACGTGTCGCGCATCGCCACCGTCACGTCGCGCGTCATAATGTCGCGACAGCGCACGTGCGAGCGCGAAGCGCCCCGTCCCCGACCACGCGCGCCGCGCGCATACTCGTCGTCCTCGTCATAGCGCGCATCGCGCCGTCTGTAATCGTCTTCGCCGCGTCGCGGGTCTGGCGGCGGCGGCGCATATCGCTCGCCCCGCTCGGGATCGCGCCGCCAACCGAACGGGCGCCCGCCTCCGTCTCCGCGTCCGAGGTCACGCGCCGGATAGTCGTCGCGCTCGCCGCCGCGGTCGAACCCGCGCCCGTAACCTTCGCGCGGCGACGTATAGCGGTCGAACCCGTAGTCATCGCGCCCGTGCGGGTTATGCCCGCCGCCGTAATACCTGTCGTCCCAATCATCCCTGTATCTTGACATAAGCTCCTCCTGGTTTGATCTCGCGCCGCAACGCGACGGGCGCACCCTCTCAGAAATTCGGGGTGAGAGGTAAACGCCTCCGCCGGCCCGCGCATACAAGCGCGCACACGACGACAGGCGCGGACGGCCCTCCGTTTCGGTCGCTTCGAGGGGAACATGCGTGATTATAAAGGATGAAGGATGAAGGCGGAAAGCGGGGAAGGCGAGAGGGGAAAGGATCGCGGAGAAAGTGGAGAAAGGTGAAGCAGGATTTTATCTCGCTCCTCTTCGCCCTTTCTCCGCTTCCCCGGCCATCCTTACTGCTTGGTCTCTATCTCGGCGACGAGTTGCACCTCGGCGCGCACGTCGAGCGTGCCGATCTCGATGGGCGTCTGTGCGTCCTTCGCCATATTCATCACAGCGCTGCGCTCGTAGAGCGGAACCGGCGGACGAGCCGCGCCCGCTTCCTGCACTTCCACAACGCGGACGAGACGGCCTCCGAGAGCCTCCGCGATGAGCCGTGCTTTCGAGACGGCCTCGCGCGTGGCGTTCGTCAGGGCTTGTCCGCGCGCCTGTTCGTCGCGGCGCAGCGTGAAGGCGAGGCTGTCAATATTGTTCGCGCCCGCGCGCGTCGCGGCGTCAATCACGGCGCCGACCTTCGGTAGCTCACCCATCGTGACCATCACGCTGTTGCGCGCGAGATAGCCGGTGATGCGCGGCGCCGTGCCGTCGCGATAGTCATACTGTGGCTGAAGACTGTAGCCGCTTGTCTTCACCTCCGCGCCCGCGCCCGCCGCCGCCTTCACGGCGCGCACAACCGCATCCGACTTCGTCGCGTTCTCACTCTGCGCCTCGGAGGCGCTCAAGTTCTGTGTGACGACGGCGACTTGGATGATGGCCGTGTCGGGCTGCGATTGCACGAGCGCGTCGCCCGTCACCACGACGCGCGTCAGACCGCGCGCGGCCCCGCCCGTCACCGCCTGCTCGCCCTGCGGACGCATCGAGCGCGCCTCGAACGGTGTGCCCTCCATGTAGGTCGTCACGATATCCTTTTTCGTTTCGCCGGTGGCCTCGACATCGGCGCCCTCGCGGAACCACGACTCGTTTTTGAAACGGTCGGCGTTGATGATGAGATACCTCTCACGCGGCGCATTGACAATCCAGCCGCCCGGCTCGACCGTCCGGCCCAGACGACCCCGGACGGTAATCTCTTCCGTCGCGGCTGATGCCTGCGCCGCGAAGATAAGCACCAGAGCGGCAACGCACGCCCTCATCAATAAGAAACTTTTACGCATTATCACTTCACTCCCTTTTCTCGAATTTGTCTTTTGCTTTTACTATCTATCAGGAGAGATGACTGACGCAACAACTGAGGTTGCGCGTCACATTGCATGAACGCGGGGACGATGAAAACTTGCGTTGCTTCTGTCAAACGATAGTCCGCGCGTCGAAGGGAGATGCGTCGGCAAACCCGTTCGCAATGATCCATGCAACATCGCGGGAACCGAATCTTCTGAATTCGTAATAGTTCTTTTGTGTCTTTGTGTTTTTGGAGTGAGTTGTCGTGAGATTCAATGGTCGAGCACGCGCATTGATTGCTGGCGCGTGGCGTGGTTTGTTACAGTTCTGGCATCGTGCAACCAACCGGTTCAAATCTCTCCAACTTCAAGCGCCCGCCGCGCGAAGGCAAACTCGCCACGGTCGGGCGCGTCGAAGACGTGCCTGAAGGGCGCGGCGCGACGGTCGAACTCGAAGGCGGCAAGGAACTCGCGCTCTACAACGTGGGCGGCGAATTTTTCTGCATCGAAAATTTCTGCCCGCACAGGGGCGCGCCTCTTGCCGACGGGAACTTGTGCGGTCACGCCGTCGCCTGCGACTGGCACGGCTGGCGCTTCGACGTGCGGACGGGCGCGTGCCTCAACCGCGTCAGCGATTCGGTCGAGACTTACGAAGTCGTGATCGAAGAGGGTTGGATTAAAATTGTCGTTTAGACTTTTCCTCAACCAAGTGTGGTATCACCTAGTCGGTATGAAGCTCCGGCCCAGCAACAGTTAACATGACACAAGAATTACATGCGGCGCTTGGTACGGGCGCGAAACTTGAATCACCGCAGTCTACTCACGGAGACTCGCTCGGAAAAATCGAGCGGCTCGACCACGAGTTGGCGGGGCGGTTCGAGGGGAAATTCGTCGTCCAATCATCTCTCACGCGCTCGCTGGTTAGTTTTCAGGCTAACAAATCCAGGGCCGTCTACCGTTGGTACAAGTACAAAGAGGCTTTCTCCGCTTCACTGATTGAACACTTGTTGATGCGTTATGCAGCCCACGCTCGCAGAATCCTCGACCCGTTCGCCGGCAGCGGCACGGCCATCTTCGTCGCCAGCGCGGTCGGCGCTCGCGCCGAAGGAATCGAACTACTTCCCATCGGTCAGGAAATAATTTCCGCAAGGAGGATTTTAGAGGAAGGGTTCGACGGGGAGGAGGTTGCGGCATTGCGGCGCTGGGCTGCTACGCGACCGTGGGAACAGTCCGAAGCACAGCGACATCTGCCGGAACTGCGGATCACCCGTGGCGCTTATCCGCCACAGACGTTGGATGCTATGGAGAAATACATGGGCGCGTGGGAACGTGAGGATGCGCGTGTCCGAGCCGTCCTGTGCTTCGCCTTGCTTTGCGTGCTCGAAGAGGTGAGCTTCACACGCAAGGATGGGCAGTATCTTCGTTGGGATTATCGTTCAGGCCGGAAGCAAGGCCGGAAGCCTTTCGATAAAGGGCGCATACTTTCTTTTAATCAGGCAATCTCTGCCAAACTGAACGAGATCGTCCATGATCTCGAAGCAGTCGAGCACGGAACCGGCCTCTTCCCCGAAGAAAAATTGAACGGCGGCACGTACCTTCACTCCGGATCGTGCCTCACGGTGTTGCCGACTTTGCCAGACCGGGTATATGACGCCGTTGTTACTTCTCCGCCTTATTGCAACCGCTATGATTACACAAGGACTTACGCACTGGAACTTGCCCTGCTCGGCGTGGGCGAGCAGGAGTTAACTCACCTACGTCAGGAGATGTTGAGCTGCACGGTGGAGAACAGAGCTAAAGACTTGCTGGCGATGAATCCGACGTGGGCTTCGGCGGTCGCCGCCGCCGACCGGCAGGAGTTGCTGCAAACCGTCTTGCGTTATCTGGAAGCACAAAAGGCGGCAGGCAACTTGAACAATAACGGCATCCCGCGGATGGTTCGCGGCTACTTTTACGAGATGGCCTGTGTCGTCGCCGAGTGCGCGCGAGTGCTCAAACCCGGCGGCGCGCTCCTCATGGTCAACGACAACGTCCGCTATGCCGGGGCCAGTATCTCCGTGGACACTATTCTCTCGGACATCGCGGAAAACTTGGGTTTCCGCGTCGAAAAAATTCTCATGCTGCCGGGCGGCAAAGGTAACAGCAGTCAGCAAATGGGGCGGCACGGGCGCGAGCCGCTGCGGAAATGCGTGTATGTGTGGAGAAGAGCTTGATGGTGAAGCCCAAAGCATATCTCGCGCATTTAAAGTCGGGAGATGATCTGGTAACAACTTATGAATCCGTCCGCGCCGGGTTTGTAGCGTTGGCGCTCGAAAAGAACCGGCGCGCGACCCCTTTCGTCGAGCAGGCGCGCGCGCTGAAAGTCGCCGCCGCTGACGCTGCCACTCCCGCCGACTTGATTAACATTGAAGGAATCCAATCGGCTTTGCTCACCGCCGCCGGGGTGTCGGATAAAGCCGCACAGCACTTGCAGCCCGAAGACAAAGAGTCCGCGGTTCAGAGCCTGATAGAGAAATTTCTCGCGCCGGCGGGCGTGGAGTTCATCGAAGAGTTGATCTACAGATTCCTTCTCACGCGCGGTGACACGCTCGGCGGCTCGATGCGTAACGTCGGCGGTATGCTGGCTCAGAGAAAACTCAGCCGCGCGCTCATCTCCACTCTGGCGGTTGCCGGGACGCCTTACCAATGGCTGCACGCGGCGAATAACACGTGGCTGCCGATGTCAAAAGACGACTCGGACATCGAACTGCGCCTGCGAGGGTTGAGTTGGGTTAACGGGAGAAAGCGGCGCACGGTCGTCTACAACCTGACCGTGCCGTTCCTGAAGAACAACGTAGACTTACAGCGGTTTGCAATTGGGTGCGACCGTTTAGAGGCGGGCAATGCCCGCCGGTTCAACTTGAGACGGCGGGCATTGCCCGCCTCTAAACGGTCGTTGATGTGGTCGCATCCAATTGCAAATTGCCATATGTCTGTTCAATTGCGGCCCAGCGGAACTAAAAGAAAGATACGGCTCGCCCACTTCGTACATCGCGCTGGGAGAACTGAAAGGCGGCATTGATCCGGCGGGGGCGGACGAGCATTGGAAGACCGCCCGAACCGCGCTGTCACGGGTTCGCGCAGTCTTCGCGGAGAGCAGCCTGACGCCGCACACGTTTTTCATCGGGGCCGCGATTGCGAAGAAGATGGCACGAGAAATCTGGGCGGAGTTGGAAGCCGGGACGCTTGAGAACGCGGCTAATCTGACAGCGGAGAATCAGGTTTCATCCATCTCGCGCTGGCTATGCCGACTCTGAAATCTCAGAGAACCCAACGGAACCCGTGCGGCTACGCCGTCGCCTGCGACTGGCACGGCTGGCGCTTCGACGTGCGGACGGGCGCGTGCCTCAACCGCGTCAGCGATTCGGTCGAGACTTATGAAGTCGTGATCGAAGAGGGTTGGATTAAGATCGTGATTTAGAGAAACGATCAGCGAGCGGTGCGGGCCGCTTGCTCCGATGCGCGAGGCCGACTGGCTTGTGTGAAGCAAGCCAGTCGGCCTTTACGTTTTGGACGTGAGCGATGGCGAGCATCCAGCGTGCGCGGTCAGCCGTCATTACCTATCGCCTCGACGGGACAGGCCAGCAGCGCCTCTTCGCAGAGCGTGCGCTCTTCCTCGGTCGCGGGCTGTTTGTAGACGAACGAATAGCCGTTGTCGTCCGCGCGCGTAAAGTTGTCGGGCGCGGTGTCGCGGCACACGTCGCAGTCAATGCATTGCGTGTCCACGTAGTAAGTGCCGGAGACGTTCTCCGGCACGCGGTCGGTCGGGTCAGCCATAATTCAAGGGATGAGGGATGAGGGATGAGGGATGAAGAAGAATCACTCTCCGCGAGCAATCTTCTGCTTCATCCCTCATCCCTCATCCCTTTATTTGCAGCATTCGGTCGAGCGCGACGCGCGCCCAGCGCGCGGTCTCTTCGTCAACGACGATCTGGTTGACGACGTGTCCGGCGACGAGTGATTCAAGCGCCCATGCCAGATTCTGCGGCGCGATGCGGTACATCGTGGCGCACATACAGAGGTCGGGCGCGAGCAGGCGGATGTGCTTGTCGGGGAAACGCTGGACGAGGCGGTTGACGAGATTGATCTCGGTGCCGACCGCCCACGCCGAACCCGCCGGCGCCTGCTCGATGGTCTTGATGATGAACTCGGTCGAGCCGTTGAGGTCGCTCTTTTCGACGACCTCGCGGATGCATTCGGGGTGGACGAGCACCTTGATGCCCGGCACTTCCCGCTGTACCTGATCCACGTGCCACGCGCGGAAGCGACCGTGCACCGAGCAATGTCCCTTCCACAAAATCAGGCGCGCGTTACGCAAATCCTCTTCCGTGTTGCCGCCAAGTTCCTGCGACGGGTCCCACAGCACCATCTTGTCGAGCGGGATGCCGAACTTGACGCCGGTGTTTCTCCCCAGATGCTGGTCGGGAAAGAAGAAGAGCTTGTCGGCCTCCTTCAGATACTTGTCGAAGAGCGGCACGGCGTTCGACGAGGTGCAGACCACGCCGCCGTTTCTCCCGCAGAAGGCTTTGATCGCGGCGCTGGAATTCATGTAGGTGACCGGCGCGATTTTAAAGTCGCCGAGCACGCCGATGGATTCGAGTTGCTCCCACCCATCTTCGACCTGCTCGCTCGTCGCCATGTCGGCCATCGAGCAGCCCGCGCCGAGATCGGGCAGGATCACTTTCTGTGCGCCGGGTTTGAGGATGTCCGCCGACTCGGCCATGAAGTGAACGCCGCAGAAGACGATAAACTCTGCTTCGGGCCTCTCGCCCGTGAGCACGGAGAGCTTGAACGAGTCGCCGGTATAGTCCGCGTGGCGGATCACGTCGTCGCGTTGGTAGTGGTGGCCGAGGATGACAAGGCGGCGTCCAAGCTCGGCGCGCGCCGCTTCGATGCGTTCGTGCAGCTCCGCGTCCGACCGCCCGAAGTAGTCTTCAAGCGAAGGCGCATTCGTTAAAGTCTCGGTCAGAGTGTTCATCCGTCCCTTCCTCCTCGTTTCCCGCCCGCCTGTTCGAGTCCGCCCGGCGCCCGGACGACGCGGCCCCGTCGGCGGGAATCGCAAAATATACTAACATTGAAAAGAAAAACAAAGCGCCGGCTGGTAGTGGAGCAGTTTGAAATAAACCTCCTGCTCGCACTCCGCGCCGGCAACCCGCTGAAATGTTTTCCCCGGCATGGCATAAAAATTTAAGAGAACGGTTGAGCGAAAAATTATCCCCGGATTAGGCTTGCGGGAGAGGATTTCTCGTCAAATATGCGAATCAGTAGTTGAAATCGGGCTTGGGAAATCAACAACTTACAGCTTCCATTTTAGCTACGGTCGCAAAACCGAGAGCGTAAGTCTTTTGTTTTCAACGGGGACATTTTTCAACTACTGATTCGCATAAATATAAAAATGACCCACTTCTCGCCCGCCCGCGCTGCTCGCTGAAAACGCTCCGGTGCCTGAAAAAGCGCCCCGGTCAACGAGTTAGATGAAAAAAAGGGAGCGGCGGATGCGTCATTCTTTTGGCGGGCCGTGGCCGGTCAAACTCGTCACGGCTCAAAAAAAGACTTGGAGAAATGGGTGGATTGGGTGTACATACTAGTGCACCAGCATTCAACCGTAACGCGACGGAGCGGCTCTGAGCGAAATTCGACGAACGAGCTTCCTTAAATGAGGAAAAATCTTCTTCAACTCTGGCGCGACACGGCGGACGGTAATCTGCCAGCGGGTCCTTAAGTAATCTTGAAAACCTTCGTGGGCCGCGAGGACGCCATGCTTAACAACAGCCCGCCCACAAGCGACGATTGCAATCGTCGCGCTTAGTAATGAGCTATCAGCTCCACGCGACACAGTTCTAGGGGAAACGTGTCGCACGTGAACCTCTTGTCCCCATAATACACAGGAGAAGAGCAATGAGAACATCTCACCGAAAACTGACGGGCAGTGCCTTAAAGCTGGCCGCGTTTTCTCTACTGGCAGTCGCGCTGTTCGCCGGCGCAACTTATTTGAGCAGCGTCAGCGTCGAGGCGAACCACCCCGTCCTTGTCGAAGGCAACTGCGACAGCCCCGTGCCCTTCACGACGATCGTCTCGCCGGGCACCTGCGGCGACTTCGACGGCGACAGTCGCATCGGCACGGCTGAAGACACCGACGGCGCCGACCGCATCTTCGGCACGATCAACGCCGCGCTTGGGCCGGGCACCGGCGCCGCCGCCGGCACGGGCGCGAACTTCAACGGACGCGTCACCATCGTCGCCTCGGGACGCTTCGCCGAGAACGTTTTTATCGGAAACAACCTTACTGGGCCGGGCGGAGTAGGTATCGAAACTCCCGGCAACGTGACCCTCGAAGCGGCGCCCGGCGTTGCCGCCATCCTTGACGCAGTGCTTCAGGGAGATAGCGCCGCCAACAACAACGCTCGTCAGGGCGCGCGCGGCATTCAGGTTACGTATAACGGGATGTTCGGGCCGACGCGCGTGGTCGTCCTGCGTAACCTTACGGTCCGCAACTACGCTGTTGGCATCGGGGCGGACAACTTCTCGCGCGTCCACATAGATAACTGCCGCCTCGATAGCAACATAGACTTCGGCATCCGTTTGGATGACCAGTCCCGCACCGTCGTTCTGAATTCGCAGGTCACTAACACCGGCTACCGCGTTGGCTCGGCCACGTCTACCGCGAACCCCGGTCATGGCTTCTACGCCGAAGACAACGCACAGGCGAGACTTCACGACACGGTCATCTCGCATAGCTCCAACGGCGGAATCGTGAACAACACGGGGAACGGGGCGAATGTTGTGATCTTCAACGTTGGCACCTACTTCAACGGCATCAACATCTCCGGCCCGGTCACGAGGGAGGGTGGAAACTCGACCAACAGCCCGGAGGAGGTTGACACGACAACCACGACTACGACCTCGAGACGCAAGTAGTAGTTCTTCATCGTCTCCAATGCATGAGGGCCGGGCGGAGGTTTTTAACCTCCGCCCGGCCCTCGGTTTTTGTAGCCGCCGCCGCAAACGTTGGGCGGCGAGTAGCACTAAGAGGAAAGACCGCTGTCACTGGTCGCGGCTCGACGTGCACCCCTCAAGGGTGCGTCATCTCTTCGGGTTTCACGTACTCGTCGAACTGCTCCGCGGTGAGCAGCCCCAACTCGACCGCCGACTCGCGCAAGCCAATGCCCTGCTTGTGCGCGTTCTTGGCGATCCGCGCGGCGTTGTCGTAGCCGACGTGCGGATTCAGTGCGGTGACGAGCATCAGCGAGTTCCGTAAATTCTCCTCGATGCGCGCGCGGTTGAGTTCGATCCCCTCGACGCAGAACTCGACGAAGCCGCGGCAGGCGTCCTTCAAAAGGCGAATCGAGTGGAGCAGGTTGTGAATCATCACCGGGTTGAAGACGTTCAGCTCGAAGTTCCCTTGCGAGCCGGCGAACCCGATGGCGGCATCGTTGCCCATGACCTGCACGGCGACCATCGTCATCGCCTCGGACTGCGTCGGGTTGACCTTGCCCGGCATGATCGAAGAGCCGGGTTCGTTTTCGGGCAGCACCAACTCGCCGATGCCCGCCCTCGGCCCCGACGCCAGCCAGCGAATATCGTTCGCAATTTTCATCAGCGAACAGGCCAGAGTCTTTAAAGCGCCGCTCGCAAACACCACTTCGTCGTGCGCCGAAAGAGCGGCGAACTTGTTCGGGTGAGCCTTGAAGGGCAGCTCCGTCAGTTCCGCGATCTTCGCGGCGGCTCTTTCGGCGAACTCCGGGTGCGAGTTCAGCCCGGTCCCGACCGCCGTCCCGCCGATGGCTAAATCGTAGAGGCCGGGCAACACCGTCCGCAGCCGCTCGATGTCGCGTTCGACGAGCGAAGCCCAACCGGAAAACTCCTGCCCCACCGTCAGCGGCGTCGCATCCTGAAGGTGCGTGCGCCCGATCTTCACCACGTCGTTGAACTCTTCGGCCTTCGCCTGAATCGCGGCGCGCAGCCGCTCGACCGCCGGAATAAGCGCGTTCATCCGCTCGGCGGCGGCGATGTGCATTGCGGTCGGGAAGGTGTCGTTCGACGACTGCGACATGTTGACGTGGTCGTTCGGGTGGACGGGTTCTTTACTTCCCATCGCGCCCCCGGCCATCTCGATGGCGCGGTTCGAGATGACCTCGTTCGCGTTCATGTTCGTCTGCGTGCCGCTCCCCGTCTGCCACACGCGCAAGGGGAAGTGCTCATCGAGCCGTCCCTCAATCACCTCGTCCGCCGCGCGCGCGATCAGTTCCGCCTTGTCGCCCGCGAGCTTCCCCAAATCACGGTTGACGAGCGCGGCGGCTTTCTTCAAGACGCCGAGCGCGCGAATCATCTCGCGCGGCATCCTATCGTCGCCGATATCGAAATGGTGGAGCGAGCGCTCGGTCTGCGCGCCCCAATACCTGTCGGCGCGCACCTCGACCTCGCCCATGCTGTCCGTCTCAACGCGCACGCTCTTCGCCGAAGTCGCTTCGGATGACATGACCTGTCGCCGGCCTCCTGAGATTGATTCGAGATAACAACCTGCGCCGCCATTCTACGCCGCCGCGCGAGGCGCAACCAAACGCGAAGGGCGCGGGCGGCGGGAAGGGAGGCGATTATAGCGGCTTGCAATTGTGTGCGACCGTTTAGAGGGCGAGCATTACCCGCCTCTGTGTGTGACCGTTTAGAGGCGGGCAATGCCCGCCGTCTCAATCTTCGTGGGTCGAGACGGCGAGCTACCCGCCTCTAAACGGTCGTTGATAAGCTCAAATGCAAACTGCTCGCAAGCTCCGTCAGGAGCGGAATGTTTATAGCCCGTGGCGTGACGTGAAGTCTCCAAGCTCCGTCAGGAGCGAAATGTAATCTCCGCCACCCCTCCGGGGTTTGACAGCGCAAGGGGAGGCGGCGCGGGCTACAAACATTTCGCCCCTC
>JBGTBQ010000042.1:0-38194 GCA_041749275.1 Pyrinomonadaceae bacterium
GGCTTCAACTGAGCAGCCCAGCTTTTTTTTTGAGCCAGTCGAGTTCCACTTTCAACTGGCCGATCTGCTGATAGAGGTGCGCCTTCAATTGCTCCTCATCCTGCGCCCCACGGTGCCGTGCATTGGAGAAGAGTTGCGGCAGTTCGTCAAGGACTTGTTTCTTCCAGTTGGTCACCTGGTTGGGATGAACCTGGTACTGCGCGGCGATTTCATTGACCGTGCCTTGACCTTTGATCGCCTCGAGCGCGATCTTCGCTTTGAACTCTGCCGAGTAAGTTTTCCGCTGCTTGACCATTGTTTCCTCCTACGGGAACAGCAGCGATTTTACACCTTAAATACCTATGCGAATCAGTAGTTGAAAAACGTCGCCGTTGAAAACAAAAGACTTATGCTCTCGGTTTTGCGGCCCTATCTAAAATGGAGGCTGTAAGTTGTTGATTTCCCAAGCCCGATTTCAACTACTGATTCGCATACCTGTCTGAATTTTGGGGAGTATCATAACACCACCTTACTCCCTTTCCCGATAACTGAGCTGAGGTGCACAGATGTGGTGCATGAGCCGACATACGGCTTAAAAGCCCATGCTGAGGCTCAGGCTATACAGGTTCAGATTCTTCCGAAGGTTATGGAAGCGTTGATGGTTATACCTGAAGGAGGCCAGGAACGTCGTCCGGCGCGGCCCGAGGCTGAAGAACTTCGCGTCTAGGCCCGCCCCCACGTTGACGTTCTCGAACGCGGCGGGGCCGCGCAGGGCGACATCGTGTTTGAAGGGAACGACCAGATGCAGAAACGCCATGCGTAACCCCGTCGCCCCCTCCGGGACGGTCAACTCCTCCTCCTCATCCTTGATGCGATAGAGCAGGTTGGCGTTCGTCCTGTAGTGTCTGTGCGACTGCGACGCATCCCCCGTCACGCTGGCGCTGAAAAAGGTCGGCTGGATGGAGAGGTCGAATCGCCCGAGACCCCTGAGCGCCGCCCCGAAGAAGTAATCCCTCTTCCTCAGGTCGACGCCACCGAAGGACTCCGTGTCGCGGACGGCGCCGCCCGACAGATGCAGGCCGCGCGTCTCGAACCGTTTCCCGTAGACCGATTGCAGAAACGGCAGCGGCCTGAAGACCTGATAGGTTAGGGTGGCGGCGGCTATTCTTCGCTCACGCTTCGGCGGGTTCGGGATGTCCGGGTTGATGTCCTGAAAAACGTAGACGGCTTCGAGGGTGACCTTGTCCGGCCCCACGAAATGCGAGACGGCACCCCGCGCCTCGAAGTGGTTGACCTCCTCTCTCCGCTCGGGAAGGAATTCGATCAGGCCCTTGCGGAAGGTTTTCTGGTAGGTGCCTCGCAGGAAAACGTCCGCGTGACGTAAGGCGCTGAAGGATTTCTCCACTGCGAATCCTACTTCGTTCATCCGGAAATCGTTGAAGCGGTTCGGCGCGAAAAAGTTCGTGATCTGGGCGACGTTTATTTTTCGGTGTTTGTAGAAAACATCGAATGCCGGCAGGTGCCGGTAGCGGAAGCGCAGGCGGTTGTAAGTCTCGAACTGCCCTTTCTCCCGAACAATCCCCTCCAACTCGTCAGCGGTCAGCGCGCGGTTTAATCTCTGTCGGCTTGAAGTGAAGAGAGCTTCAGACGTGAGCGCACGAGCGTCATCCACGGACTCGAAATCCGTGGTGAGGCGGGCGTTTCGGTAGGTCGTGCTGAAGAACAGGTAAGGCTGTTCGGCATAGCCGTCGTCTGCGGAGGCATCCGACCCGCGGTAGAAAAGCGGCAGGCCGTCCTCCTGATAGAGAGCGATCCGCCCCCTCTCGATCCGCCCCCGCGCTTCAACATCCCAACTCGCCTTATCTTTGAGCTGTTTCGATTTTCTCAGCGCTTGGTAGTAGTGTCTTTCCGCGCGCGCGAACAGCGGCCTCTTCGCCCCGCGAAAGTTTCTCAGGTAGTCGGCGTAAAAGAGTTCGTAGGCCGGCTCGGCGTCGTCAGCCGCGATTGCCTTCTCGTAAAAGCTTTCGGCGCGTGTGTCTCCCACCCTCTTCATTAACTCAGCAATACGACAATACGAAACCGCATCCTCAGAGCCGCGGCCTTGGAGAAGACTTTTGAGCGTGCGCCGTATCTCCCGAGGACTCAGGTGAGCTGGAATGTTGAGACACGCGAACGGGTCTCTCAACCTGCCGCCTCTCGTCTCCTGCGCGGAGGCGGACGTTTGGGTAAGCATTAACAAAACCAATGTAAAGAGGGCCTTCATTTTAGCAATCCGAGAAAGCATGGCGAACCTCCAAAAACGAGGGTACAGGTGACGGGCGCGAGCCGAAGGCGGTTGACCGATCGCGTGTACACCCTCAACTGCTCATGCCGGTCATCGGGGTGCCCCGCAAGCTGAATAAACCTACAGGTACAGACTCCTCAAAGAGATCTGACAACGCCCCGTCCGGTAAAGGATCAACGCTTCTCGAAACGAATGTCGTCGAGATAGAAGACGGCGCCGTCCGGGTTATCACCCCACGAAGATGCCCAGCCGAAGCCGCCGATCAGATGCTTCAGGTTCGCCCCGTCGAGCGCGATCTCGAACTCCTGCCATTCCTTCGTCAGCCTGGCCCTGAGGCTTCGCGGGTACGGCAGGCTGTCGCCGTACCTCTGGCTAATGCCGCCGACGTTGAATTCTACTGTGCAGTCCTTCTCGGCCCTCGCCCAGAAGCGCAGGCGCCCGTATCCCGAAAGGTCGAAGCCCTTCCCACGCATCTGCTCCTTGTCGCCCCAGTTGTTCGGCGGGTGCTGCCAGTACACGCCCGCCCACTTGCACGGCGGCGCGTAGTTGCAATGTCTCGGGCCGTCCCCTTTGGCCGTGTACGTCACCCGTATGCTCGTCTTACCCGAACGCGGGTTCGCCGCGAACGCCTCGTCGATCTTCACGTCGCCGCTGTCACCCATGTACCCCGAAGGCGTGAAATGATTGCGGGGCGAGCGCGCATCCTCGTAGACGTAGAACCTCTCTTCGACCGGGGCAACTCGCGGAGGTATGGGAGCCGGCACGGCTCGGGGCGACGTCAAAGGCACAGATTCCCTCAGAAACCTCGAGGCCAGCCGCTTCGGCGTCTGGTCTCGCCTGAAGAGTCCCCAGTGCGGTTCGACGGGCAGATGCTTTTTCCAAGGCAGGTCGAACGCCTCGAAGTAGACGAACTTCGCGGGGGTCTTCGCCAACTCCGTGTAGTAACTCTCCTGCGCGGCTTCCGAAAGCTGCCCCCCGGCGTCACCGGAGGTGGGCAGGCCGACTTCTTTCAACAGGACGAAGTGATTGCCGCGCCTCAAGAGGTCTTCATACGCGCCCTGCGTCCAACGGGCCGCGGCGACGGGTTCGAGTATGTTTTGGAAGTAGGGGTGAGCATTGGGGAAAATCCAGTCGCCGAGCTTCAATACGTCGTCGTCCTTATAATCGTCAAACTCTTCCGATGTGGTCACGTGTTTTTTTGTCTGCTCCCGAATTTCCCGCATGGCGTCGAGGAGGGTCTGCCGGTCGTAACGCTTGCCCAGCCCCTCGTTGCCCACGCAGTAGCCGAGGACGAGCGACGATTGGGCCTGCGACTTCGCGGCGTCGAGTTCGTCCCGGTCGGCCGGATCCCACACGCCGAGGATCACGCCTTGAAACCCGAGCGACTCGGCTAGCGAAACCAAGCCGCTCCCCATGACGCCCTGCGAGCCGTAAGTGACGAGGCCCGTGAAGCCGGCTTTGCGGAGCGTGAGCAGTTCCCGGCGTATATTTTCCGGCGTGGGCTCGACGCCGTTCTCGGGGTCGGAGGAGGGTGAGGCATAGGCCACCCAGACGATGCTCGAAACTTTCTCCTGCCATTGCTTCGAGACGCGGTTCGCTTCGGCGGCTCTGTCCGCGCGCGCCTCGTAACGCACGTTCCTGATCTCGATCTTGAAAGTCCTGCGCTTATCGACGCCCGTGCCTTTGGGGTTGAGACTCACGCCGTTCGCGTCCCAAGAGATGGCCCAGGCGAACCCGGCCAAGACGCGGCTGAACGCGGCCTCGTCGAGTCCCGAGAGGTCTGCCTCGAAGGGCTGCCACTCCTTCGTCAGCGGCTTAGTGCGGAACTCCTTCTTCGGCATCGAATCGGGGTAGGTTGTGTCGGTCTGCTTCCCGTTCTCCCAAATCCAGTTGGCGCCGCCTATGACGAAATCTACATTGACCTGATCGTCCTGAAGGCTGCGCGCCTCCCACCTGAGGACACGGCGGTACCTGCGCAGGTCGAAGCCGCCGCAGAGGGTGCCGAACCGCGTGCCTGGTGCCGTGTAGATGACGCCGCCGAATTGCGCGGGCGCGGGGTTAAGCTTGCCGTCAACGTACTTGTATTCCCACTCGTGGCTCCCGCGCCCGGTGGGCGTGTATTCGAAGCGGGTCGAATCGGCGAGGCGGATGATCTTCACGTCGTCGATGTCGCCCATCTTAACGGCCAGCTCGAAGCCCTTGTCCACGGAGAATGATTTGGCGTCGCCGGCCCGCCGGCCCACGCACGCGCCGGTGGCACTCTCCACGACGCACCCCGAATCCTTGAACCTGAACTCGCCGATGAGCGAAGTGTTCTCCCAGGGGATTTGGGGCCTACCGTTTTTAGCGGTCTCGTTCGCCATCTTTTCGCGCACTTTCTTGAACATCGGCTCGATCTCCAGGCAATGCTCGCGCATGGCTTCGACCAGTGCCTTCGTGTAGACGCCGTGCTCCGATGTTTCGACCGCCACCTCGTTCGGCCCGGTCGCGTAGGCGATGATGGAGCCGGTCGGGGCGTTCATCGGGGCCAGGCCAAACACGTCAAAGCCGCGGTAAGGGTTGTTGCGGCACGCGTCGAGGATGATGATGTTCGTGCGCGTCCTGGCGGCCACCATCTCGGCCAGCACGCGCTCGACGTTTAATGCTTCGTTCTCAACGTCTGGCTTCTTTCTGATGTCGTGCCCGACCGGGACGAGATAATTCACGCCGTCGATTTGCAGGCCGTGTCCCGCGTAATAGAACAACGCGACGCTCCCCGGCGAGAGCTGCTCGCCGAACTTACGGATGCTTTCCACCATCTCTTTCCTGGTCAGATTCTCGTACGACAGGACGTCGAACTTGCATTCTTCAAGGGTCTTCGTCACGTCCCTCGCGTCGTTGACGGGGCTGCGCAGAGGCGCGTCTTTGTATTTCTGGTTGCCGATTACTAACGCGACGCGCTTCTCCGCGCGCTGGGGTTCTTGACGCTGCGCTTGCGGCGTGGGTGGCGGCTGCGGCTGTTCTTTAGCCGAGTATTTGATGTTGCGGAAGAAAACTGACTGCGCCTCGTCGCCCGTAAAGACGAATTCGATCACGACGTAGAGTCTCTTCGCGTCTGTCCCTGTGAATTTGTCGAGCGCGAAGTTATACGTCCTCCAGTCCGCCGACAGCTTAACCGGCAGTTTTGTCTCCAAGCCGTCATCGTCCTGCGTGTTCGTCTTGACCCCGATCTCGACCTCTTCCCTGCCTGTCTGCCCCTTCATCTCGACGGACAGGAAGTTGTACGCCGAAAAGTCCTGCGACGGGCGCGGCGGGGCTTTCAGCCTGCCGACGGTGACGAAGACCGCGCCCCACTCCTGGCCGGCGGGATAAGACATGCTCATGAAGCCATCTTCCTTCTTGAGCCAGTCGGTGCGCCCGCCCGAACTGTTGACGCCCATGCCGTACCCCAGCACCAGTCTCGTCCCGATAAGAATGTCTTTCGTCTGGAGCGCCTGCGGCGGTGAAAGTAAGAACCACGTCGCGAGGAGTAATACAAACAAGCTTGACTTTGCCATCGGTCTGCCTCCTGCAAATTCCAAGGCCACCACGGCGAGGTATCTACTATGTGTCTGAATAAGCGTGGGCGGCCCGGCCGCACGGTCGCCGCGGGTTGTTGCTACCTCTATAAAGAAGTGACGGGAAGGGCAGAATCTTTCCTGCCACTCCCTAAAAATAAGCCCGCGCCTCAAGCGGGCTATAAAGAAGTGACGGGAAGGGCAGAATCTTTCCTGTGATCTTCAGGTGGAAGGAGTTGAAGAAAGAGGTTGTGTGGCAAACTTACGTTATTGAGGTATTCGACGCTGAACCGGAAGAGAACGGTAGCTCAAAGGCCATGCCTGCAACAGGGCCTACGGCTACTTCCCCTTTGGCAAGTTGAACAAGGGGTCTCCACTCTTACGGCGAAAATCAAACAAAGACGGCTGTTGCAGGTTGACCGCGCTCGTCCTCTGCCCGTTGCCGGACATGTCAACCGACACGTCAGGGCTCTTCTGCCGCAGCACGGTCTTTCTCCCGTCAATCACGACCGCCAGTCTCCCCGCGAGGATGTCGTCGTAAAGCCGCGGCACGGCCTTGACCGCGAAGCCGAGCCATTCGGCGGCGGTCAACCGCCTGAACTCCGCCTCGGTGTCGGCCTTCCCGTCTTCGATGCCTTCCTTCACTAGCGCGTAGGAGAGCAGCCCCTGCTGCAACTTATCCAATTCGAGAGCGACGTTGTCCGACTGCGTCGCGGACAGAATCCTCATCCCCTTGTCGTAGGCGAGTTGGCCGAGGCCGCGGCTGCCCATCGGGCCGGGCTTGAAATCCTTTCCCTGCACGGCCGCCGCCGAATGGCAGGCGTCAACGATCATCAGCATCTCTCTGGCCGTGATGTCACGCATCCAGAGCGAGAGTTCGTCCGAAGAGATCGTGCGCTTTAAGGTCTCTGTCGTTAGAGCGGTTACGTCCTTCGGCATGTCCGCGGGCAGCATATAAAAGATGCCGTTCCGGTCTGCGTAGCCGTGACCGGAAAAAGCTATTATCAAAGTGTCTTCCGGCTCGACCGCGGGGACGCGCGCGATTTTTTCAATCCGCGCTAGAACGTCTTTCGCGACCTCTTCGCGGCGTCCCGCGAGTAAGGAGAAGACGCCTTTGATTATGTCCTTGCGCGCATTGTCGGCTTCCTCACCCGCCCCTGCGTCGGAGATGAGCGGAATCTGTATGGCCTCTGTGTACCTGTCGCCGACCTCCGCTTTCAGCCTCGCGCCGACGACTTCCTGCATCTTGCGCGCGTCGTTGGCGGCGTAATGCAGGTTGTACCGGGGATTGTCCGAAGTGTTGATTCCGATGGACAGCAAGTAGGCGCGACCTTTTTTCCGTGCCGACGAGACGGAAGCGGGCATCTCGAAAGTCTTGCGATCGGTGTTGCTTTTGACACGGTCGGCGTTAAAAGCGTAGACGGAAAATTCGGTCTTCGCTTCGCCGCCGCGGGGGAGGCGGATATCGCGGAAAGTGTAGATGGCGTTTCCGCCGGAGTCGAACGTGACGCCTTTGAGATGTCGGAGGTCGTTCGCCTCGCGCCACAGTTTTATCTCATTAGCAGCGGACAGACCGGGCGAGGTCTCGTTGTAACGTTGAATGACGGCGGTCGGCGTCGAGACGCCGACCAGTTGCCCGTCACGAAAGAGGCGCAGGTCGAAGACGCCGGACGAGAATGTTCTCCTCGTTGTCCCGGCGGCGCTGCTGAGGGCGATGTCGGCGGTGACGTTTTGAACCTCGGCGGTGATGTCGGCTGCGTCGGCGGAGGCCGCGGCGGGCTTGATCTCTCTGATGGCAACCCTCGGCTGCACGCGGTTGATCTCGGCTATCGAGGGCAGCGGCGTGAATCGTTCGCCCGCCACGACTCGTCGGAGCAGGCCCGGCTCGTAATACTGCCGCATAAAAATATCGAGCGGCAGCGGCTCGAAGGCTTCGGCTTTGACCACCCAGTGCATGCCCTCAATCCGGTCGAGCGCCTTGTTGGTGTCGAAGCGGCCTTCCGGCGTGGCCACAACCCAGTCGTCGTTCTCCAGCGAACTTAAGCTTGCCAGCGATTCATGACTCCGCGCCTCCCACAGCTTGACGGTCCCGTCGCTGCTCCCGCTGACGAGGAACCTACCGTCAGGCGAGAAGGCAAGCGAGTCGATCACACTTGCGTGCGCTGTAATGGATTTGATTTGCTGCCCCGAATCAACGTCCCATAACCTGAGCGTGTTGTCGCCGCCCCCAGAGGCCAGAGTCTTCCCATCCGGCGAGAACGCCACCGAGTAGATCGAATCAGTATGGCCATCAAGAGACTTGATCCAATCTCCCGATTCGACTTTCCACAAACTGACTTCGTTCTCTCTTCCCGTGGCCAGAATCTTCCCGTCCGGTGAGAAGGCCGCCGAACTACCGTAGGCCTTCGCGTCTCCCGCGAGGGGGAAGGATTTACTGCCCCGTTCTGATTCGATGTTCCATATTTTAATGACGCTGGCGTAGGTACCCGCGTAGGCCAGAGATTTCCCGTCCCGCGAAAAGACAATCGAATATACGTCGCTGACCCCGCTCTCACGCGATTTGATCAGTTCGCCGGTGCGGGTATTCCACAAGTTGATTTCGTCCCCATCGCCCCCCGAAGCAAGGGTGCTGCCGTCAGGCGAAAACGCAAGAGCCCTGACCCACCCCCCGTGGCCGGTGAGGAACTTGACCTGCCGCCCGGTCGCGAGGTCCCACAACCTAACTGTTCTGTCCATGCTCCCCGAGGCGAGGATCTTCCCGTCCGGCGAGAACGCCACCGACCACACCCAGTTGGTGTGCCCGACGAGAGGTTTGATCTGCCGTCCCGCTTCGATGTCCCACAACCTGATCAGGTTATCGCTGCTCCCGACGGCCAGAGTTTTCCCATCCGGCGAGAAGGCTACCGATTGAGGCACGCTGGCCTCACTGTCGAGAGATTTGAGTCGCCGGCCCTCCTTGACACTCCATAGTTTGGCCGTGTCGTCAAAACCTGCTGAAGCGAGAGTTGTGCCGTCCGGGGAAAACGCGACCGAATGAACCGACCGTTTATGCCCTTCCAGAGATTTGATCGGCTGTCTCGATTCGAGTTCCCATAATTTGATTTTGTTGTCCCCGCCCCCAGAGGCCAGAGTCTTCCCGTCCGGCGAAAACCTGACCGAAAAAACCGAGCCGGTATGCCCGTCGAGTTGGGTGATTTCCTGGCCCGAAACAAGCTCCCATAACTTGATCGTCTGGTCACTGCTCCCCGAAGCCAGAGTCTTCCCGTCCGGCGAGAAGATGACCGACAAAACGGCTCTGTCATGAACATCGGGCAGGGATTTGGTCTCATGTCCCGTCGCGACGTTCCATAGTTTGATTGTCCGGTCGCTGCCTGCCGAAGCGAGGATCTTGCCGTCCGGCGAAAACGCGACGGTATAAACCCAGTCGGTGTGACTGATGAGAGTTTTGATTTCCTGCCCCGATTCGACGTTCCACAACCTGACTGTGTTATCGCGTCCCCCCGAAGCTAGAGTCTTCCCGTCCGGCGAGAAGGCCACCGGCTGCACGAACTCGGCGTGGCCAACGAGGGTTTTAATCTCTCTTCCGGTTTCGACGTTCCATAGCTTGATTGTTTTGTCTGCGCTCCCCGAGGCCAGAGTCTTCCCGTCACTGGAGAACGCCACCGACCAGACCCAGCCCGTGTGGCCTTCGAGTGATGCGAGTTGCTGTCCTGATTCGACGCTCCATAATTTGACCGAGTTATCCCAACTCCCCGAGGCCAGAGTTTTGCCGTCCGGCGAGAAGGCGACTTCCGACACCGCGCTGGTGTGTCCCGTCTGGACAACGAGATTAAGCTCCTGCGCCTCAAGCGGGGCGGGGCGCGCGGCTAATAATAGCCACAATGCGAGTAGCAATGCCGATTTTACCGGGTGCGGGATTGTTCTGTGATGAAGCATATTTTAGCGGATTCGCGCCAGCGTGGTCTCCGTCGGCTTGCGGTGAAAGTCGAAGAGCGCAGGCGGCCAGCTCTTCGTAAAGTCGCGGGACGCGCCGCTCATCTTCAGGTATGACCGCATCCTCTTGTTTATCTCGGGCGCACATCTCCGGACTCGGCGGAACACAGTCGCATGCTCTACGGCGAGGCCGCGCGTTTCGCAACACAGCCATCTGAGGAAATACCCGAATGGGCAGTTCATTGACATTGTGCGGCGGCGCGGGAGGAGCCTTTAGGGCTTCGGCCGCCGCGTGCTGGCACCGGTAGGCGACAACAGAGAGTCGAGTCGGGTCTCCAGGATTTGCCCGAAACGGTTGCCGAGGCCGACGATGCGGTAGCGGATCGTCCCCTTCGAGTTGATGACGAAGAGAGTAGGCGCGGCCCCACGCCGAAGGCGGAAACTGCTTCATGTCTGTGGTCAAAGACGTTCGGCTTCGGCACGTCGCCAGACGCCTGGCCGAAGGCGCACAGGCTTAAGCAAAGCAACAGAGATGGAAACGAGCCTATCGACACGAAATGATTAACCTTCACTGTAGCCTCCAAAGTGTCAACCGCCACGCGGCGGGGCAGGGGCGTCGTGCGAGGGCGATCAGCATGAGCGCGAGTGGAAAGCCAGCATTGATTTTTTTAAGGCAGACTGAGCAAAGGGCTTTTAATACTTCTCCGCTTAAAATCGAATAAATGTGGTTGCTGTAAATTCAGACTGTTCTTTTGTTGTTCATCTAAATAGACCTCTCTCTTTCCGTCGCCTTTGACGTTCCTGCTGTCAATAATCACGCCGCGTTTGCCTTCTCTTATTTCCTGATAAAGTTCGGGGACACGTTTCTCCGCAAAGGAGAGCCATTCGGCAGCGAACAATTGCTTATCTTTATCTCCGTCGGCGAGCGCGCTTTTAATCCCATCTTCGAGCAGTGCGTAAGACAGCAGACCTTGTTCGAGACGGCTCAACTCCAGCGCGACGTTATTAGCCTGCGTTGCGGCGAGAATCTTCATGTCCTTATCGTAAGCGAGTTGCCCCAAGCCCCTACTCCCCATCGGGCCGGGTTTGAAGTCGGCACCTTGCACGGCTGCCGAGGAATGACAAGCGTCAACAATCATAATTGTCTCGGCGGCAGAAATGTCCTGCATCCACAAAGAAAGTTCGTCTGACGAAATCGTCTTTTGCAGGGTCGCGGTGCTTAATTTCGTGGTTCCCTTGCCGATGTCATAAGGCAACAGGTAGAAGATGCCCGATTGGTCTGCGTAGCCGTGTCCCGAGTAAGCAATGATCAGCGTGTCTTCTGGCTCTACAGCTTTGATCTTCTCCCGGTTGGGGATTTGTTGAAGAATGCCCGCCGGGATCTCCTCTTTATTCCCCGCGAGGAGCGAGAAGACGCCTCTGATGACGGCCTTCTGTGCGGTGTTCTCGGCAAGTTTTTTACCCGCGCTGTAATCAGAGATCAAAGGGATTTGAATGACCTCCGAATACTTATCGCGGTCGGCCTTCATCCGTGCGCCGATAATCTCCTGCATCTTGCGGGCGTCATTCGCTGCGTAGCGTAATTTGTAAGCGGGGTTCTCCGAAGCGTTGACACCGATCGAAAGAACAAAGGCGCGGCCCTTTCTCGGCGCGTCGATAACGACGGTCGGGATGATGAACTTAACCGGCTCGGTTGTCGCGCTTTTAACCTTATCCGAGTTGAAAGCGTAAGCGGTGAACGTCACCTCTCGACGCCCGTTCTTAGGAAGTTTGATGTTGCGGAAAGTGTATTGCATCTTTGTGGGTGAGATGCTTTTGACGTTTTCGGATTTGAGTTTGAAGACATCGTGCGCCTCGCGCCACGCTTTGTCTTCCGGCGTGTCGATGAGTCTCCCCGACGCTCTCGTTTCGGCCAGCAGCTGCGGAGCATCCTTGATAAAGGCGGCGAGGTTGGCTTTCGGTGTGGACACTCCGACTAACTGCCCGTCGCGGAAAAGCCTCAGGTCGAAGACCCCTGAAGAAAGTCGTTTCTTCATCGTTCCATCGGGCGCAAAGACGCTTACGTCGTCGGTCACGTTTTCGACCTCGACCGTTACGTCCACCGAACCGGGAACATCTGCGCCGGGTCTGATTTCTTGAATGGCGACTTTCGGCTGGACGCGGTTAATGTCGGCGATTGATGGCAACGGTTTGAACTCGCGGTCGCAATTGTTCAGCTCATTACATCTCAGGATGCGCGTCAATAAATTCGGCTCGTAGTGGCTCCGCATCAAGACTTCCAATGGGAACGGCGTTAACGGTTCTTCGGGAATTCTCCAATGAAGGACGTTTATGTCAGTTAAATCTTCGGTGGTATCAAAACGGCCTTCAGGAGTAATGACGACCCAGCCACTGTCGTCAAGCGCGATCAAAGTACACAGTTCTTTCTCCGTCCTTCGATCAAAGAGAACTATCTTATTAGGGAACACACCCTCGGCAGCCGGCGTTAGGGCTACTAACTTCTCAGAAGCATCCAAGTTGTCTACCCTAGCACCGGGAGGTCCCTCAAACAGCTCCGGGAGATTCTTTTTTGTTCCCGGCTCGGCGGCATTCAAGGATTCCAGAAGATTCCCACTTAAGACATCCCAGATTTCAACCGCCTTGTCTTTACTTTTCGAGACCAGCTTCTTCCCATCGACACTAAATGACAGCGACGAGATCTCCTTGGAATGTGCTTTTAATGTTTGTAGTTTCGCTCCGCTTTTTACGTCCCATAAGTGTATGTTAGGCGTAAACCAATCTGTTGAGGCCAAAGTGTTACCGTTCGGTGAATAGACAACTGAAAAGGTTCCCATTGTCACCTCGAACGTTCTCAGGATTTTTGGTTCCGCCACGTCGCCTATATTCCATAGATTAACCGTATTAAGACGACTTACACTGGCGAGAGTTTTTCCGTCCGGACTGAACCTTACTGAAGAGACAACAAACACACGTTTGAAAGCTGCTACAAATTGTCTTCCGGTTTCTACATCCCAAATTATAATTGTGGCTGCCGTGTCTGCGCTTGCGAGTTTCTTCCCGTCAGGACTGAATGCGAGTGCCCAGACGATGCTCGGGCCGCCTCCGTCAATCCTACGACTTACTTGATCAGCGGATATAGTTTGCCCTTTAATGCTTGAGTGTCTCCCGGCAACCCTATGGATTACTTCACCGGTGGATACATTTATCCATTCAATCTCACCCTCTATCGTCGAACTGGCAAAGACGTTTCCATCCGCGCTAAACACCCCAGCGACAGCTGGAGGCTTGCGCCCTGAAAATGAGCGTTTCTCTTTTCCACTCTCGATATCCCACAGTTTGATAACGTAGTCGCTACTTGCTGAAACCAAAGTCTTCCCATCCGCTTTAATTCTCAACGAAGATAGTGAACCCACATGTCCTGACAGTGTATGCGTCTCCACACCCTTTTCCACGTCCCACAGTTTGATTGTCGTAACAGATAATGTTGATTCCGCCTTCGACGGCTCGCCAGCGGAAGCGGCTGTTCTCACCCCGTCGCCTCCGCTGGCGAGAATCTTTCCGTCAGCGCTGAAGGCGAGGCAGTCGATCTCGGAAGCGTGTCCCTTGAGAGTGTGAATCACTTTGCCGCTCCGCACATCCCACAGTCTGACTGTCGTGTCACTACTTCCGCCCTCACGAACTTTTCCGTCGGAATCAAAGGTCGTATCACTCCCCCCGCTTGCGAGTGTAGTTCCGTTGAAATTGAAGGCGAGCGACTTTATCTCAGAAGTGTGACCCTTTAGTGTGTGAATCTCTTTCCCGCTTATGATGTCCCACAACTTAATGTTTTTTTCATCGCTCACACCGGCAAGGGTTCTTCCATCGGGTCCGAAGGCAACGGGGTTGCTCCCGTTAAATCTCCGAATTTGTCTTCCGCTTTTTACCTCCCACAAGATGATGCTGCCGCGGTTCGCGGAAACTAAAATTTGCCCGTCCGGACTAAATGACATTGAGAATATTGTGGCCAGGTGACTCGTCTGAACCACCAACTCAACTTTCCGAGCAGACTGAGCAGCAACCGGCGATAGGAATTGAATGATAGTTAAAATCGAACTCAACAGAGACTTTACTTGCATAACATTTCAGCAATTCTCGGTCAGGAATAACGTAAGTCTATGAAAACATTGGATCATGGTTCAAAAGAAGCGCAAAAACTCGAAAGCTTAACTCGCATCTGTAAAGAGCTTACGCGCTGACCGAGAATTGCTGATAACATTTCTCTCTTGTGTGTTTGCCGTGGCCGCGTTAACGCTCCGCCGAGTTACTGGCGAAGCCTGCGGCTTGGAATGCGCGCGTCAAAGAGTGAACTGTTGCCGCTTCGTTAATGGATTCTTGCCAGCGTGGTCTCCGTCGGCTTGCGGTGAAAGTCGAAGAGTGCGGGCTGTTGTAAGAACAGCCTGTGGTTGTTCCCGTGCTCCACAAAAACATCGCGGGCGCCGCTGCCGGCACTCCGTATCTTCCCCGCGGCCAACTCTTCGTAAAGGCGCGGGACGCGCCGCACGCCGTATTCAAGCCACTCCTTCAGCTTCACCACTTTGTCCCGCGGCTTGAAATCGGCGGCGTTCTGCTCCAGCCCTTCGCGCAGTAATGCGTAGCTGAGTAGCCCTTGCTGGATCGTGCCGCCCGATTCGACGGCGAAGTCCGCGGCCTGCGTCGCGGCCAATATCCTGATGCCTTTATCGTAAGCCAGTTGCCCCAGACCTCTGCTCCCCATCGGGGCGGGCTTGAACCCCTTCCCCTCGACGGCGGCGGCGGCGTGGCAGGCGTCGACGACCAAGACCATCTCGCCCGCGTCCACCCCGCGCAGCCAGAGGCTCAACTCATCGCTCGAAATAGAATTCTTTAAGACGGTGGGCGTTACCTCTCTGGACGTGCCCTCTCCGATGTCGGACGGCAGGAGATAAAAGACACCCTCGGCGTCAACGTAGCCGTGGCTCGAAAACGAGACGAGGATTAGGTCGTCCGGATTCGCGCGTCTGATGTTGGCCGCGACAGCTCCGAGCGCGGCCGCGCGTTCGGGCGCGACCCTTCTGCCGGCGAGCAAATCGAAGACGGTTCGGATGTTGGCTTTGGTCGCGTCCCTGCGAGCGACCAGCCGCCCGCCCGCCTCCTCGTCGTCGGAGACCAGAGCGACCTCGACGACCTCGGAGAACTCTCCAAGCGCACGCAGCCTCTCGGAAAAGAGTCGGCGTGCCAGTCGTGAATCGTTCGCGGCAAAGCGCAAATTCCAAGCCGGGTTCTGATACTTGTTGACGCCGACCGTGATGACGTATGCTCGGCGCGGCTCTTCGCGGGTCGCGGGCGCGCGCCGGACTTCGGAGACCGTTCTCGCCGTCTCGCTCTTCACCCTGTCCGAGTTAAAGGCGTATGCGGAGAATTCGACCTTCCGTCCGCCAGACCCGCGCGGCAGCTTGACGCGGAAGGTCAGTCGATCCCGCCCGCCGACGAGCCGTACACTGTTCGCTTCCCGCCACGCGGCCAACTCCTCCATGCCGTCTAGTCTCAGCGGTGTGGCGACCACTTTTTCGTCAGGGGTCGAGTAGCCGACAAGCTGTCCATCGCGGAGCAGCCGCACGTCGAAGACGCCCGACTCTAACGGCAGCCCGCGCCCGTCCTTCTGCGCCTTACCAACCGCGCTGCGGACTTCGACCGTGACCTCGACCGAATCGCCCCCGCGCCACGTCACTTGTGGCGGACTCACAATCGGCTGCACGCGGTTGACTGCGGAGATATCTCGCACCGGGCGCAGTTGCTCACCTGACAACAGTCGCGGCAGTAGCCGCGGCTCGAAGTAGTCCTTGAGAAACACGTCCAACGAAAAGGCTTTGTCGGGCTCGTCCGGGAAGACCCCGAACAGCAGACCGGCGCTGTCCAATCGGTTGGCATCGAACCTGCCGTCGGGCAGTTTGACGAGCCAATCTCCGTTCGCTCTCACGTAGACGTTCGCGAGCCGCCGCCTCCGCGCCAGCTCAATGAGGATGACTTCCGTCACGTCGCCTCGGCGGATGTTGGTAGCCAAGACCTGCCCGTCCGCGCTCAACGAAATCCCCAGCGGTAACCCTTCGCCGAAGGGAAGGCCGAAGGCGGGCGTGCGCGCGCCGTACTCTTCCGCGAAGATGTCGAGCGGCGGGTCTTCCCTCCCGCTGCCGACCTCCCACCTCCACACACGGAACAGCGAGTCCATCGCGTACAGGAGCTGTCCGTCGGGGCTGTAGGTCAAGGCCACCAACAACTCCATCGTGTTTTTCGTCGTGTGCAGCGATCTCAGCTCCCGACCGCGGGCGGCATCCCACAGCTTGAGCTTGCCCGGAGCCGATAAGGCCAGCGTCTTCCCGTCAGGGCTGAAAGCGCCGAACATGAGGCCGGTCTTCGGCCCGGCGTAATCTTTGATTGAGTTAAGCACCTTCCCGCTCGTCGCGTCCCGCAGCTTGACCACGCCGTCGGCTGAAAGGCTGACGAAGAGCTTCGCGTCGGGGCTGAGTAAAGTGGGGCTGAAGATGTTGCCGAGAATCGGGGTGTCGTCATCCGGTAGCCGCCACGCGTGACGCTCCCGACGCTCCTGCAAATCCCACAGCTTGACCGCGCCCGCGCTGAAGCTCGCGCTCAGCAGGCGACTCCCGTCGGAACTGATGTCGGAGAGCAGAGACTCCGGCGGCACAACGCCTAAGGTGAAGGATGACTCCGTGTCGAAGTCGCGAAGGCGGAGCGTGTTATCGGTGGAGAGCGTGACGCCGGTCGTTTCGACCGGGCTAAGCTTGGCGAGTATCTCGCCCTCGCTCCCGCGGCCACGCGTCACCTCGCCGGAGGCGAGCGACACGAGGTACGGATCGAGCCCGAGAACTGAGAGCCAACGCCCGCCGGCGCTGAAGTGCACCGTCGGCCCACCCGGCAGCATGTAGAACTTACCGGGGCCGACGTACTTCACCAGGTTATTTAAGCTCGTGTCGAGTGGGGCGGCCTGTGGCTGCTTAGGCTCGGCGTGTGAGCCCTCTTTACTATCTAGACTGAAGAACTCGACTGCCCTGCTGCCGCGGCACACCGCGAGGTATTCACCGTCGGGCGTGAATCTGATTGCGCTGCCGGGGTCGGCGAGCGAGATGAAAGGCAGAGCTTCAAGGGCCCCTATTTTTTCGACGACGAACAGCTTCTCGCCCGTCGGCCACCTCCAGACGACAATCTCGCCGTCGGCGGCGAGGCTGGCCATCAGGTCTGCGCGCGCGTTAAAGGCGAAGGCGTTGATCTTGTTATCGAACTCGCTGCCGGGGCCCAGGAGCTTAATCCGCTCCTTCTGCTCCTCCGGCGAAAGACCCGGTGCCAGAACTTTCGTCGTCCTCCCGGTCGCGGCATCATGAAGCTTGATCGCGCCGACGGCGTCTCCGCTCAACACGCTGCGCCCATCCGGGCTGAAGGCGACGGCGGAGAACCACGGGAACGGAGAGAAATTTATCTCCGCTTGCAGCCTGTTAGTCGCCATCTCCCTGACTTCGATTCTTCTTCTAATGACGGCCACCCTCTCGCCGTCGGGCGAAACCGCGAAGCTGCCCCCGACGGGAGCGAGCCGGGTCACGACGCGGTTACCGGCGAGGTCGTAGATAGTAAGCTGTTTATTATCCCCGGCGACGAAACGACCCTTCGCATCCCAGAAGATCGTATTCCCTTCGGCGCCCGACGCCACGTTTTGAATTTCGCGCCCGGTGCTGATGTCCCAGAAACTGACCTTGCTCATGGTGGCCAGAGCCGCGGTCTTTCCGTCGGGGCTGATGGCGCTTGATCCCACAAAGGCAACCACGGAGCTTAACCGCTGGCCGAAAGTCCGCAGCTCGCGCCGGGTGGATGTCTCCCACAGCTTGAATTCGCCGCTGAAGGAACCCGTCAACATGTACCGCCCGTCGCCGCTGAAGGAGAAGGTTACGACCGGTGTGCTGTGGTTCGTCTGCACGGCGAAGGTCGGCTCCTGCGCCAAAGCCCACGCGCCAACAAGAGAGGAGCCGACTAACAGGCTGACCAAAACGAAGATTTTCAGAGCAACTGAGCTGGGTTTCATCGCCTTCCTTTTTAACCGGGCCGTCCGCACGGCGCATGACCCACAGGAGAATCAGCGGCCGCACGGCAGGCGAAAGTTACTGCCCTGTAAAGATGTGATAAGACGGGCGAAATCTTTCATGCGATTGCGCAAAATCAGGGATGATTACGCTGGCCACTCTCGAAAAGAGCATGGCCGGGGCGAGTCAGAGGGGACGTGAGGAAGGGCGACGCTCACTTCTGCCTGTGAGACATCGAGGGTCTGGCCTTGTCTTGTTGCTTACTTCCTTGCCCCCGGCGTCAGCGTCGCAGTTTGGGGCCGGGAGGCGTGTGTCTCATGGCTTGGTTAACGACGGTTATTTGACGCCGTGCCAGTATCTCGCCCTCACCCGCCGGGTCAGGCGCGGTGACTTGAAGGATGTAGTCCTGGCACCGGAAGAGGGTGGCGGGCAAATCGACTGTGACTTGGTCTGCCGAAGGTGCTGGGCTGTTTCGCGCCACCGGTTGAGTCCAAACCACAGGCCCCCCGACTTCGCGTAGCGACATCGTGTACTCGGCGTATTCGTTGTGTCCGAGGTCTACGGTCAGTTGCACCAAGCCCGTCCCGCGTGGGATGACCAGAGTGGGGGGCGCGGCTCCGCCCGGGCGCCGCACCGAGAGACCCGGTTTTGGGAAGGTGAAGGCGACCGTCGAAGGCGCGGCGCGCGCGACCTCGACGCCCCTCCGCGCCGACGCCTGCTCTGGGCTCCGTCCCGGTGCCGACCCGCGCGGTGCGCGAGTGCGTGGCTCTCGTTCTTCGCCCGAACCGAGTTGCGGGGTTTCCTGCGGCGTGGCCTGCGGTGCGGGGGACGGGGACGCCTCTCTCAGCGCGCCGATTTGGCGTTCGTACTCACTCTCTTGCTGCCGCCACTGCTCGCGCGCCTGCTCCAACTCGGCTCGTGTGCGCGCGCGCTCGAAGAGGAGCCAGGCGGACAAGCCGCACAACATCCCAACCAGCAGTAGTCCCGCGAGCGCATATCCGGGCCTGAGGTTACGGCCCGAACCGGCAACCCGCTCCAGCGCGTGGAGGAAGCGACGCCACCACCCTGCGCCGGGCGACAACCGACTAATCTGTCTTAATAAATCTCTCTCCGCTTCGACCTTTTTGAGCAGACGCGGGTCATTGAGGTAAACCTGCTCGAACCTCTCCTGATCGTCCCGTGCCAGTTCCCTCTGCACGTAGGAGTCGATCAACTCGTCTTCGGCGACGAGCAGCTGCGTATAAAAGTCATCGTCAACGAAGTAGCGCTCCTCGACTCGGTCCTGTTCGCCCTCGCTCAACTCTTCGAGGAGGTAGCGGATAAGCAGTTGCCTGTCTTCCGACTCTCGCATCGGGTCTGGTCTGTGTGACATCTTGATTTAAGCTCTCACGGCGCACGCCGCGGTCAGACGTTTTCGAGGCCCTCGTTAATGCATTTCTTCAATCTCCCCTTGAGGTGGAAGATGCGAAGCGTGAGGGTCTCGCGCGAGATATTCAACTGCTCGGCGATCTTCCTTCTGTGTTCCAACTTGCGCTGCCCCTTATACCTGTAATACTCGAACAGCATCCATCGCTCCCGCTCTTTGAGGCGCGCCGTACATTGCTCTAGACATTCGAGCCGCCGCTCCTGCACTGCCGCGTCCTCGTTTTCCCCGGCGTCCCCCTCGGGGCGTCGGCGTCGCTCCTCGTTGAAATACTTTTGTTTGGCCTTTTCCTTCCGCAGGTATTCGTGGAACACGTTCCGAGCGACGCCGTAACTGTAGCTCATGAGGTCGGCGACTTCGGTTCCTTCGCACAGCTTTCGCATGACCCTTTCGAGCGTCTCTTCGGCGAGTTCTTCTGGGTCGAGGCAGTGCCGGCGTTCGAAATAGATGATCAGCTTCCCCCGTGAGGATTCGAACCGCTCGATGATGCTCCGGTCGCCGTTCTCAAACACGCTCCACGGGCTGACCTTGCCGTTCGGGGGTTCGTTCGCATCAGCCATCGGGTTGGCGATTCGGCTATCAGCAGATTTAACTACGGAACTCAAGAATTATCTGCCATGCGCCTCCCTGCGCGTCAAGGTTAAAAAGGGCTACTTCGTGCGGACGGTTCGCCTGTTAATCCACTTCGCCCTGAATAATGAACGCGGCCCAGAAGTACGGGTGCCGCCAGATGCGATGCCGCATCATCTCCAACTGCGCCGCGCGTAGGGCGGCAGCGGGCCGCGTCTGCTTGAAATCCCGGCGCTCACGCAGCCGGAGACCCTGATAGAAGTACTTCATCAACTGCGAGGTGGAATCGTCATTTACCCGCCACAGACTCGCCACCACACGCTTCGCCCCCGCGTACATGAATCCCCGCGAGAGGCCGTTCAGTCCCTCCCCTCTCAGATGCTTGCTGACGCCGGTCTCGCACGCGCTGAGGACGACCATCTCGGCCGGCAGGCGCAGGTTGTAAATTTGGTGCATTTGCAGGAAACCGTTCTGCTGTCGGCCCTGCTCGTCAACGAGCGACAGGAGAATGCCGGACAATTCAGGGTGTTCTGGATTCAGCAGCCCGTGGGTGGCGAAGTGCAGGATGCGGTAAGATGACAGCTTTGAGCCGTCGGTGACGAGCGTGAGGTTCGCCTCGAAGTCGGTTACCTTCAACTGCTCGGCGGCGGGAACTAGTTCGAGAATCTCGTCGGCTTCGAGGCGCGCGAACGCGAGACGCGTGATACGCCCTTGCAGCCCTTTGAAGCCCGCCCCCTGTGCAGTTGTGCGGCTCCGGTTGGCTACGTCCGGGGCGGGGCCGGGCTGCTTACCCGAGGGACGCCGACGCGGCGCGCCTTTCCGGGCAGCGGCACGAGGCGGGGGCTTACAACAGCGCTCGTCCGCATCACTGAAGACGGGGTCGGCGATGACGGCGATGGTCTTGCGCGGCACGGCTTCCCGCTCGCTGGCTCGCTCCCTTCTGAGTTCAGCCACTACCGACATCGAGGGCGGCTCCTCAATCTCGTAATAGGCCACTAGCGGCGCCAGTTTGTCGCCTTGTTCGAAGGGCGATCTGGAGCGCGGCAGGCCCGGTTTCGGCTCGCTCCTGACGGGCACGAGCAGTGCTGAGAAGGGCAGGTACTGCAACTCGCCGTCGCCTACGATGAGCAGGCGCGCGGCCTTCGACTCCGAAACCACACGGTCTAGCCCGAGCAGCGCGCCCAGAGCGGCGGCGGCGGCCTCGTACTCGGCGTCCGCCCTCTTGACGCGCGCGGCCCAAACCGCCTCTGACTCGCCCTTGACCGTGTGGTCGCGCGCCGTCAAGAGCTTCATAAATCTCTGGACAGCGGCCTCAATCTCCGCCCGTCCCCCAAGCACGTAGCTCTTCACCGAAGTCGGCGTCACCGCCCACAAGTAGCTGCGCTCCTCGCCGAGCGAATATTCGAGGAGCATCTGGTCGGGCGCCAGCAAGTCTTTTTGAATCTGTTCGAGCGCGACGGGCAACGGGCGCGTCAGGGCTGCGTAGCGTGGGTCGCGCTTACGGATCTCCGCGTCTACCGCGTAAAACTCGGCGATGAGTTGTTCGATCCTCCTGACCTGCTCCGGCGTCACGTGCTCGCCCGTCACCTGTCTGAGTGTCCTAGCACTTAACTCCTGCTGGATGGCGGCCTCCCTGTTGAGCAGTTGCGGGTCGGAGACGGTGCGGCGCACGTCGGCATTCGACTCGATGAGCACGTCGAGCAGGGCGCGCACACGCTTGCTCTCGCTGACGCTGAACGCGAGGGCTTCCAGCCTCTTGTCATTCGTCTGCCGTGCGAGACGCATTAGCGCGTCTATATACAGTTCATAGTAGTTCTGCGCGGAGGCGAAGTAGTTCGTGCGGAGGGTGCGGTTGGCGATCACCGTGCGGAGGGTTTCGACGACCGGGAGCGCGGCCTTGATCTGCTCGCACGCCTCGGCGAAGCGGCCCCTGCGGCTCTCGACCGCGGCGATGTGATAGCGCGTCTCCGCTTCCGCCGTGCGATGGAGCGCCTTGCGCCAGATTTCGAGCGCGCCGTTGAGGTGTTCGAGGGCGCGCGCCTCGTCGCCGAGCGCGGCGTAAGCCCTTCCCATGTGCTGGAGCGTGCGCGCCCGCCCAACCGGGTCGCGGCCCTCCTGAAGCCGGAGCGCTTCACCGAAGTACTGCTCGACGGCTTCGCGGTGCCGCCCCCAAGCCGAGTAGACGAGACCGATGTACATCAGTATTTCGGCTTTGACGCTCTGGTCGCCGTTTTCGATGGCGCGGAGTGCGTCGTTGTAGTAGCCGAGGGCCGCCGCGTGGTCGCCTGTCTTATAGTGGAGCCTGCCGATGTCTCCGAGCGTCTGCGCGATCAGCCTCTGATTATTGATCTCTTGTTGGAGCGCGAGGGCCTGCCGGTAGAGTTCGAGCGCACGCGCGTCGTCGCCGAACCCGTTGGAGTAGGCCCGACCCATCGCCACGAGCGTGAAGGACTCGCCCTTGCGGTCGTTGAGGGCGTGACGGATGGGCAGGGCCTTGCCGTAGTAGTCGAGCGCCTGATTGATGTCGCCCCGCAGGTAGTAAGCGCGGCCCGTCTCGTTCAGCGCGAACGAGAGGTAACGCTCGTCGTCCGCCTCGGTGAACAACTCCAGCGCGCGCCCGTAATACTGAAGCGCCTCGGCGTTCTCGCCGAGCGCCAGTTTCGCCATGCCGAGGTAGAGGCGCGCGACGCCTTCGTCGAGAGGAAGGCGTGCCTCCTCGAAGAGCTTCAGCGCATCGCCGTATTTCTTGACAGCCTCCTCCATGTTCGACAGGAAGTAGTAAGCCTTCCCCATGTCGAGCAGCGCCGTCGCAGCCCACACGGTATCCCAGTCCCTCCAGAGCTGGTACGCCTCGCCATACTTTGCGAGCGCCTTGTGGTAGGAGTCCAACGTGCCCCCTGCACGCAGCGACTCGCCCGCGGCCAACGCGCGCTCGGCGGCGACCCGCCGGTTGTCCTCCTCATTCGAGGAGCGCTGCTCCGCGATGGTGATGGAGTAGTGTGCAGTCTTGGGCTTCGGCTCCTTCGCCCTCACCTTGACGCGGAAGATTTCGTCGGCCTCCGCAATCAGCGAGACAGTCTCCGACCCGCGGGTGCCGTTGGCGTTGTCCACCAACACTAGTTGTTGGCCGTTCGCGGTCAGCAGCGCCATCTCCACATCAATGCCCAGTTGTTCGACGACAACCCGCAGGTAATGGCCGGCGGGGGCGTTGACCACGTAGACGTGGCCCTCGCCGCCCGCGAGGGGACGGCCCACGGTCACGCCGAATTCGAGCCGACGGTCGGCGTCCGGATTCGTTGTGGTCGGCGCACCGCGCGCGCCACGCCGCGGTTTGACGGAAGACCGCTGCGGGCGCGCCGGACTCGGGAGCAGCGTGAGGATAAGAATCACCGCCCAGACTTTTAAAAGGGCCGCGCGGTTGTGGGGGTGGCAGGGGGACGCGAACGATCCTGCTGCATAAGCCATAGATTACCTTCAACGTAAGGTTAAGAGAATGTCTTCGGGCGGGGTGGGCGTCGCACCCACCCTACATTAGTAAGTGTTGGTTCCTTCAATAAATTTTAAAGCGGTCCGGTCGCCCTCACAAATATTTTATCTGGGGGATGAAATTTTTCGGCGGACATATCACTTCATGCTGAAAGGCCGCACGAAACCCGCAATCACGTTTGTTAAGAAAGGTGTGACGCTTATGAAAACGACAATTCAGAAGATGATGTTGGCGCTGGTTGCAGGATTTATTCTCGTCTCGCCCGGCTTCGCTCAGTCGTCAGGTCAGCGCCACGACGGTTCGAACACATCGCCCATCGCGCTCAGCGAGATCACGTTTGCCTACGCCACCTATGACAACGCGGGCAAGCTCGTCTGGGAAATTCCGAAGCCGAACAAGCCGAACACTATCCCGGCGAGCGCGCAACGACTCCGGTTCACGGCGAAAGTCAACAACCGCCCGGCGGGTTCCAAAATCAGGCTCAGGGCCACGCTTCAGGAGCAGTGTCCGTCGCCCGATGGAGGCAAGAATTTTCTCGCCCGGCTGCGCCACCTGACCGAGAGCGATCCGGCGGGCACGACGCCCGACCCCACCGACGATGAGGTGCACGTAGTCGGCGCGGACGGCAGGGTTACGATAGAGATCCCTGTCCACTGCGAGGAATGCGGGCGCGCATCGTGCGGATCGCAGTGCCCTGAAAGAGATCACCTCGGCGAGGGGCCACACATCGCCACGCTGATGACCACAGACGAGGCCAGCCCGCAGGACGGGCCACAAGCGAGCCGGTCGGCCGCGACCGCCAAGCCTTCCTCTTTCAGACTGAACGTGAACAGCGTGTGCCCCAAGGCGGCAACGAAGAGGCCGGGCAAGTAAACCCCAGCCCGTCATAGCTATGAGTATGCGAAACCAAAGTCTGTTACTGGCGGTCGTGGCGGCGGTCTGCCTCGTTTGGCCCGCACACGTCGGAGCCCGGCGCGAGACCGGCGAGGCCGCCGCCGCTTTCGTCACCGGCGCAGAGCGCGCGAAGTGGACGGTGATGCTCTACATGAACGGCGACAATAATCTCGACCCGTTCGCTATAGACGACTTCAAGGAGATGGCGAGAGTCAAGTACGACCCGCGCGTGAACGTCGTCGTGCAGCTCGACCGCAGGTGCGACAAGAACACCGACGATGAGTGGGGCGAGACGCGCCGCTTCCTGATGAGGGAAGGTCTCACGCCCACACGCACCAACGCACTCAAGGGCTTCGCCGAAGAGTCGAACATGGGAGACCCGGCGACCCTCGCCTCTTTCGCCGCATGGGCAACGAAGAGTTTCCCCGCCGAGCGGTACATGCTCGTTATCTGGAGCCACGGCGACGGCTGGCGGAGGATGATTAATGAAGGCACAGACTGCGAGTCGGGGCGCTCGCTCGGTCGCGCCGCGGCCGACGCCGCGGCGCTGCTGTCGAGGGGGGAGCTCGACGATTCCCGGCTGGCCGCGATGAATCTGCTACGGACGCCTGTCGAGACGCAGTTCCGCACCATCTCCGAGGATGAGACGAACGGCTACGACAGGCTCTACGTCCGCGAGATTCAGGACGCGCTGGAGGGCGCCTTCAAAGGCGGCGGTCTCGAAGTCATCGGCTTCGACGCGTGCCTGATGCAGATGATCGAGACCGGGTACGCGATGCGCAACGTGGCCCGCGTGATGGTCGGGAGCGAGGAGCTGGAGCCGCTGGATGGCTGGGGCTATGACGGCTGGCTGCGGGCGCTGGTCAACGCCCCGGACATGGACGGGGTCGCGCTCGGCAAGGCCGTCGTTGACTCGTACAGGGACACATATGAACAGTCTGACCCGACCACCACGCTCTCCGCGGTCAGGCTTTCGGGCGGCGGCGTGGCGCGGCTCGCCGCGGCGGTTTCCGCGCTTGCGAGGGAGTTGACAATCGGGCTTGAGGCCGAGCTGCCACAGATCACGCAGGCCCGTCTGAACAGCTACGTCTTCGCCCCGACGCGCGGCTACCATGGGATTGACCTCCACCGTTTCTGCTCGCAGTTAGCTGAGGGCAGGGTGAACCCTCAGTTGCGTGCGCGGGCGCGCGAGGTTGTGACGCTGGTTGACTCACTCGTCGTCAGCAACTACGCCGGCAAAGCCCGGCAGGGTGCGTTCGGCAGCCGTGGGCTGGCCATCTACTTCCCTGCTAACAACGCTACCTATCAGTCGGATAAGTATAAAGCCGCTTACACCGATGATAACGAGTTTCAGGTGGTGCAGTTCGTGCGTGAGCACGCGTGGGATAATTTCTTACATGCCTATTTCAAGCGCGTGTAGAACCCGGCGCGGCGCCCCCTTGACTCACAACATAACGTCCAATCACTTTCCTCCATGCAGAAGGGACGGAAACCTACATGATGCCCGCCGCCTTTCACCGCCGACCGATCATCCTCATTGCTTTCGCCATCGGTCTCATACTGCCGGGCGTAAGCCGTCCCGCTCGCGCGGTTCAGGGCGGCCAGTCGCCCAACAGGATTTGGCGGATCGTCGCTAAGGACTCGGTCACCATCTCCGCCGCGCGTCTGGCGACCCTTCAACAGACGATCCCGCGGAGGTTCGAGGTCGTCAAGCTCGATCAGCGGAGACTGACGAGAGCTCTCACCCCAGCACCGGCAGGGGCAGGGGCAGTATCTCCCGCGGCCGCAAGGGTGCAACAGCCCGCCGCCACGGAGATGACCCTGCCCCTGCCGGACAGGACTTACGCGCGGTTCCGCATCGAGGAGTCGTCCATTATGGAGCCGGCGCTGGCGCGACAGTTCCCCGGCTTCCGCTCCTACCGCGGGCAGGGCGTTGACGACCCGACCATGACCGTGCGTTTCAATCAGACGCCCGGCGGCTTCCACGCTATCGTCCTCTCGCCCGACCAGACGTTCTTTATCGACCCCTTCCCGCTGCGCGACGACGACAGGGAGACATACATCACCTATTTCAAAGACGACTATCCGACCGACGAAAAGCAGCTCCGGTGTCTGGTCGGCGAGGACGCGGACGGGCCGGCCATCCTCAACCGCCGCGCCGGACGTGAGGTCCCGGTCTCGAACGGCGACACGTTGCGTACCTATCGGCTCGCCGTCGCCGCCACCGGCGAGTACACCAAGTTTCACGGCGGGACGACGGCGGGCGCTTTCGCCGCCATCTACAACACGATTGACCGCGTGAACGGGATTTACGAGAGGGACTTGGCGATCAGCCTGAGGCTGGTCGGGGACGAAACCAAGATCATTTACACCGACGCGGCTAGAGACCCCTACACCAACTCGAACGTCAGGAAACTCCTGAGCGAAAACCAAAAGACCCTCGACGAGGTGATCGGCGCCGACAACTACGACATCGGGCACGTGTTCTGTCTGGCCGGCGGCGGCATCGCCGCGCTGCGTTCGGTGGGGCAGCTCGGCGCCAAGGCGAAAGGCGCGACTGGCTCGGAGAAGCCGGTCGGCGACCCCTTCGATGTGGACTACGTCGCCCACGAGATGGGCCACCAGTTCGGCGCCAACCACACCTTCAACGCCATCTCGGGCCAGTGCGGACATAACAACCGCAACCCGACGACCGCCTACGAGCCGGGCAGCGGCTCGACGATCATGGCCTACGCCGGCATCTGCGGCGAGTCAGACCTCCAGCCCAACAGCCACTCTTACTTCCACGCCGCCAGCCTCGAAGAGATAGTCACCTACGTGACGAGCGACGAGGTGAAGTCCGTGCCGGCGCTCACCCCGACCCACAACCACCCGCCCGCCGTGGTCGCCGGTCAGACATTCACCATCCCCAAAGGCACGCCCTTCGCGCTGCGCGCGACCGGCACCGACCCCGATGGTGACTTCATCACCTACACGTGGGAGCAGTACGACCTCGGCTCGCCCAGCCCGCCGGAAGACGACAGCGAGGCACTGCGCCCTATATTCCGCTCATTCCTGCCAACGCGCAGCGCGGTGCGCTTCTTCCCCCACATGGAGAGCCTTCTTTCCGGCCAACACGCCGTCGGCGAGTCGCTGCCGAACCAGCAGCGCATGTTGAGTTTCCGCGTCACCGCGCGGGACAACCTCGCCTCGGGCGGGGGATTCAGCTACGCGATGACAAAGGTCTCGGTGGTCGCAGACCGGGGGCCGTTTGTCGTGATGCAGCCGAGCGCGGGCGACGTATGGAAGGTCGGCTCGTCTCAGGTCGTAGCGTGGGATGTAGCGGGCACGTCCGCCGCGCCGGTCAACTGCGACCGCGTCAGAATCTCGCTCTCGGTGGACGGGGGGAAGACGTTCGCGGTTCTCGTCCCTAGTATGCCGAACACAGGCACGGCGACCGTCAAGGTCCCAGACAAGCCCGCCGCGAAGGCCCGCATCATGGTCGAGGCAGTGGACAACGCCTTCTTCAACATCTCCAGAGGGGATTTCCGGATCGTGCGCGGCTGACGCCGCCCCGCCGAAACCTCTCACGCGGCAGAAGGAGACAACGATGAACCGCACCACTGTTAAATTGTTCGCCCCGCGCGCGGCGGTCGCACTAATGGCATTTCTCTTGACCGTGGACGCACGCGCGCAGGCCACCGCCGCTTCGCCCACGCCGACGCCGAAGAGCGCCGAGGTACTGCGGCTGGAGGAAGAGAAGGCGCAGGCGGAGTTGCGTAAAGCCATCGCCGAAGCAAACAAGGCCGAACTCGAAGCGAGGTTCCCAAAGCCAACCACTACGCCACTCGCGGGCACGACGACGGTCGAGGGCGCGGTCATCGAGAGCCAGATGGTCTCGTACGCGCACTTGGCCGCCGCCGCGAACAAACTGGTCGGGCAGTTGAAGGATAAGAAACTGGGCATCCAGACCCTCGTCATCTACAACGAGAAGGATGTGAACCTGCTCCTCAGCTACAAGGTCGCGCTCAACCAACTCGAACTAATGAATAGGGGTTACGACCAAATGCTGCCGCGCACGCCGCGGCCATGTCCCAGCCCGGAGCCGGGTTCCGTTCGCCTGCGCGTGGAGAGTTTGGAGACGATGGCGGCGGCGGTTCCCGCCCTGTTGAGCGTCGCGCGGAGCGTCTTCGGGTCGTTCGTCGATCTAACGGCGCTGCTGCGGACGAACGTTGAGATCAAGGGTCAGACGTTCGACGTGGAGGAGGCCGCGCTCGTGTCCGAAGTCTTCCGTGCCGCCAACGCCTCGGACGGCCTCGGGGCGACGCTCTTCTACCCGGCGGTCTTCCCACCCAACCTCGACTTCAAAGTGGACGAGATGAAGTCGCCCTTCCTGACGCGGCTCGACGACCTGAACAACCGCAGGGCGTACGCAGGCGGGCTGGCCGATGCCCTCGAAGAGACTCAGAAGGCCATCAAAAAAGCCGAGGCCGCCATCGAGAGCCTCAAGGCGAGCGTCGAGGGACTGACGGCCAGAAAGCAGGAGGCCGAGGCCAAGCTAGCCGACCTCGAAAAGATTTACGGGAGCAGCGACCCGCGCCGACGCCCGCGCCGACGCGTCCCCCCGGAGAAGCTGGAGGTGATGCTGGAACTACGGCGCGCGATTGAGAACTTGCAGAAGCAGCTGGACGAAATCCGGAAGCGGCCCGATGGCAAGCTCGCGCGGGCCGAGGCCGAGCGCGACTGGCAGAAGGCCGAACTCGCCTGTCTGCTCTCGAAGCTGAAGCCGGAGTTCGCAGACCCGGAGAAGCTGGACGACACGATTGCGAGGCTGAGGGCGAAGAACACGCAGTTCGACAAATTCATCGAGGCGCTCGTGAAGGCCGACAACGTGAGCGGGCTGAACTCGCTCACCTCATACGTCAAGGCGGAGAACATGCTGGCCGCCTTGAAGGGTGCTGACGGCGCGGATACGAGCTTCTACTGGCTCCAGCTGAAAGTCCTCAAGGCCGGCGGCAACAACCGCATCAAGACGAACCTCGTCGTTGACATCTTCACAGGGGGCAACCGGCTCTCGCACAGCGGCGGTGCCGTGGTCGAGTACATCCTCTTCGACCGCAACGGCAAGTCGGTCGCCTCTGATATCTTCACGGAATACTCTGGCTACGTTAAGGCCGATAAGGTCAGGAAGCTGAAGAATCTGAAGAAGGTCGGGGATCAGTTAGATAAGTGAGCCGCGGAGGAACTGACGTGATGAAGCTGTCGCTAACGATCTACCTGTTGCTCGTCGTCACACAGGCGTTGACGCCGTTCGCACCGGCGCATGGACGGATGAGTCCGACGCCTGCGGGCGGCCCCGACATAGAGTGCCCGGCTTCGGCAGGGCCGTCACCACCGTGACGTCCGCGAAGCGCTTACAGCTTTCGCTCAAGTACTCGTTTTAACGACGGGCGCTGACCCGTACGGCATCGCCGTTTGAAGAACACCATGCTTAAGAAACTACAACCCAGACCCGCAGCCCGCGGTCGCGCCGGCCCGCCCTTCCGACTTCACGCGCTCCGCGCCGCCCTACTTATCTATGCCGTGCTCGCGGCGCACATCCCGCTCGTCTCACAAAAACATTCGTCCGTGTCCACGACGGCGAGAGACTTTTCACCTCAGACAGCCGGCCAACTGCAACCATCCAAGGCCCCCCCTTTCAAGCCGGTCGGCCTTCAGGATGAGCTGGCTGAAAGCCGCGGGCTGAGCACCGCCCGTGCGCCGCAGGGCGACGCCGTCGTTAGGTACAGTGTCGTTAACGTCGAATTCAAAGACGCTGCTTCACGCCGCGCGCTGTTCCCCGACGCTGGGCGGCGTTCCGCGCTCCCCAGCGCACACGTCCTGACCACCTTCGAACGCTTCGCAGATCTTTTCCTCGCTAACGACCAGGCGTACGACAGCTTACTTCGCAGCGCGGGGGTTGTGCGGGTGGAGGGCATCGGGCGGGCCGTCCTCCCGCCGCCGCCCGACAGGGAGCTTCTGGCACTCGAATCCAGAGCCGTGCCAGACAAGATCGTGCGCGGCGGCCATGGCGGCATGACTGGTAAGAACGTCATCATCGCGGTCGTCGATACCGGCATCGATTTTCGTCACCCGGACTTCATCACCTACGACCGAGACCGGCGCCCCACCTCGCGCCTGCTCTACCTATGGGATTCGACGATCCCGTACCAACAGGGGCGCGGCTCGCCCGCCCCCTTTACCTACCCGAACGGCACGCCCGTCGGGACTCTCTACACCCGCGAGCAGTTGACGGCCGAGTTGCGTGCGGGCAGGCAGAGCATCCCTTCCACCGACGTTGACGGCCACGGCACGGCCTGCGCCGGCATCGCCGCCGGGAACGGCAACGGCGATAAGAGGCCGGGCAACTTGAGTCGCGGCTCGGTCGTCGGCGTGGCCCCTGATGCCGACATCATCGGAGTCCGCATCGGGACTCGCGGACTGGAGAACAGCTACTTGCTGAACGCCGCGTGCGAATGGCTGGACAAGGTGGCAGGGCGCACGCCGCTCGTCGTCTCGGGCAGCTTCGGTGGTCACGGGGGCGGGCACGACGGTCAGACGGTGCGCGAGCGTGAGTTGAACGCCCGCTTCCCGCTCAGTAAGGCGGGGCGCGCGCTCGTGCTCGCCGCCGGGAACGAAGGCCGCGCCGCGATACACGCCGAGGCGGTCTTCGGCGCAGGTGAGAACCGCAAGCTGGTCGAGTGGGACGCGGCGGCCCCACGCGCGTACTTGGCGATCTATTTCGACGGGCGCGATGATGACGACATAGTTATCGAGCCTGTGGGCGAGACCAATCTCGAATACGCTTGGGAGTTGAACCCTTTCACCCTACAGGTGAGCGCGCACGCCGACTTGGCCAGCGGCAAGGGCGGGCTGTGGCTCTCGACCAAATCGGGGAGGCAGACGAAGGCCCACCTCTACTTCCTCGACAAACGCGAGGGCATCTTCTCGGACGCATCGGCGAGTTACAACACGCTGGTCGGCGCGCCCGGCACTTCCGCCCACGCCATCACGGTCGGCAGTTACGACTGGAACGATAACTTCCACTCAGGGGGGCAAACGTCAACCCTCCTGTCGCCGCCCTCCTGTCGTGATTCGGGCAGGAAGCCGCTGGAGATTGGGAAAATCTCCTGTTACTCAAGCCCCGGCCCCGTCAGGTTTGATCCCGACGCGGGGGGAGCGGCGGCGAGCCCGGCGCACGCGGCAAAGGTGACCAAACCGGAACTCGTCGCCCCCGGCCAGTGGTACGAATCCAGCTACGCGCGAACGCCGGAAGGCGGCGTCGCCGGCTGGCTTGTTGACGACACCAACCTTTACGCCGCTATGAACGGGACCAGCGCCGCCACGCCCTACACCGCAGGCGTCGTCGCCTTGATGTTTCAGAAGAAGAAGGGACTGACGCTGGGCGAGGTAAAGAGTCTCCTGACGGGTCAAGCCACCCGCGACCCGTTCACCGGCCAAGTGCCCAACGGCACTTGGGGCTTCGGCAAGCTCGACCTCGCCGCCGTCGAACGCATCTTCGCCGCCATCAAGTAATGGAAGAGCGTCGGAGAGCCGGCATGAACATTCACTGCCAAACCAATCTGCTCCAGATGCTAGCGGCGCTGCTCCTCCTTGTTTTCGCCGTCGCTTCCGCCCGCGCGCAGAAACCCGTTCTGGAGTTCGAGAGCGGACACCTCGAAACTATCCGCGCCCTCGCCGTCAGCCCCGACGACAAGCACCTAGCCAGCGCCGGCTCCGACAGGCGAATCATCGTGTGGGACTTGGCCGCGAGGAAACACCTCTACTCGCTCAGAGGGCACGCGGAGTGGATTTTCACCCTCGCCTTCAGCCCAAACGGCAAGCTCCTCGTCAGCGGAAGTTCCGACGGTGTCGTGAAAGTCTGGAACGTGGCCGAAGGAAATGAAGAGCAGCAAATCTCTTTGCCACTCGGCAACACGTTCGTCGCCTTCAGTCCTGACGGAAGCACTTTAGCTATCGCCTGTCACGACGCATCGGTTCGCCTTTGGGATGTGCCTACGAGGAAGATGAAAGGCGAGCTGCCGGGTCACACGTCGCCCGTGTCGAAGGTTGCTTTCGTGGATGATAAGCGCCTGCTCAGTTCCGGCACCGACGGCCCGAGCGGCACCGGGTCGGACGCCGTTGCGGCATTCAAATCCGGAGACCTCATAGCATTCAGCGATGGCGACGACATCAACTTGGTCAACATGGCGACCAAGCAGATCAGACAGTTGAAAGGCGGTTACAGGAACGTCTGGGCTGTAGCGTTTAGCCCTAACGGTAAATCCCTCTTTGCTCACCTCTCCGGGGAATTGGGAATCTGGGGCAACCGGACGGGACTGAGAGACAAGGAAGCGCATTCGATGATGGCCAGCCTGGCGAGCAAAGACAACGCGTTTGTCTCGTCGGCCAACGTCCTCGCGCACCTTGAAAGAAATGAAGAAGGGTTCGCGGATCCTAAAATCGTGCTCATGGACGTTACGGGATCGAACCCACCCGGGTATTTGGAGGGCCACACCAAGCCCGTCAAAGCTATCGCAGCCAATCCGGAGGGAACCCATCTGGCGAGCAGCAGCGAGGACGGGACAATCAAAATATGGGACGTTAACAACCGCGTCGCTATTAAAACACTCGACGAAGACGCGGACGCTCTCACGTACAGCCCTGACGGGAAGTTACTGGCGGCGGAGACGTCGGCCGGAGACATCAAATTATGGGATGTTAAGACGTGGACACATAGAGTGATCCCCGTCAGGGCGCGTGTTCGTCATCTCCTTTTCAGCCCAGATAGCAAAGTGCTGGCGACCCTTGGGGGGGCGGCCTTCGGTGTGAGCGAGCTGCGTACCTTAACTTTGTGGGATGTTCTGACCGGGCAGCAACTCCACTCTTTAGTGACCGACGCGAAACCACGAAGTCGGCCCGGCGAGAGCCTACAGGGTCTGGTTGAGCTATTTAGAGACATCGTCGGTTATGAGACCGCGGCGGGGCCGATGGCCTTCAGTAAGGACAGCAGCCTCATCGCGTGCGAGGGCCGCGACGGCTCGACCGGGAATCACGAGATTAAAATCTGGAAGGTTCAGACCGGCGAAGAAATACATAAACTGGCGGGCCATTATTCGTCCATCCCTGCACTCGATTTTTCGCCCAACGGGAGAGTCCTCGCTTCGGGGAGTCGGGATAAGACTGTCAAGTTCTGGAACCCGCACACCGGCGAGGAATTGGCAACGCTCGCTCCTGTCAGCGAAGAGGATTGGGTCATCTTCACGCCAGACGGGCGCTTCGACACTAACACGAGTCTCGATAATGTCGAGCGGATGCACTGGGTGATGCCGGGCGACGCGCTGAGTCCGCTGTCGCTGGACATCTTCATGCGCGACTACTTCGAGCCGAAGCTGCTGGAGCGCATCTTGGCGGGCGCAGCACTCAAGCCGATTCGGGACATCTCGACGCTGAACCGCACGCAGCCGTTGGTCGCCGTCAGGGAGGTGAAACCCGATGGGGCGGGCACGGTCGAGGTGACGGTCGAGGTGGCGAACGCCGTCAGCGGAAAACAGTTCGATTCACGGGGCCGCGCTCTGGAGTCGGGAGTCTACGACGTGCGGCTCTTCCGCGACGGGCAGATGGTGGATAATTCGACGCCGGAGGCGGCGCTGGAAGCATACGTCAAGACGACGGGCGACTTAAACCCGACCGCGGGCTTCAGCGAGGCGGAATTGAGGGAGTGGCAGAAGGCACACCGGGTTCAACTGGACAGGAACGGACGCGCGACTTTGCTCTTTCGCAACGTCAGGCTCCCGCAGGACGGGAAGACCAAGGAGGTTGTTTTCTCGGCATACGCTTTCAATAACGACCGCGTGAAGAGTAGCACCGCGCGCAGTACATACGCGCTGCCGCCCGCGACGGGCCGCCCGCGCAAGGGGCGCGCGTACGTCGTCACGGTGGGCGTCAACCTCTACGAGAATCCGGACTTTAACCTGTCATTCGCAGCCAACGACGCGCGGCAGATGCAGCAGGCGTTGACGAGCCGGCTCACGGCCACCGGGCAGTATGAGGAGGTGGTGCCGTTGTCTCTCATCTCCGACAGCCTGCGCGGCGCGGACGGGGCGCCCAAGACTCAGACCGACGCCACCAAGGCGAACATCAGGGCGGCGCTGCGCGCGCTCGCGGGCAAGGGCGGAGTGTCGCCGTCAGAGCTGAGCGGCATCCTGAACGCAGAGCGGCTGAGGACAGCGACGCCCGACGACCTGGTGTTGATTCTCTTCGCCGGCCACGGGTTCACGGGGCCGAAGGGCGACTTCTACCTCGTCCCATACGACATGGGGGAGGGCGTCGGCAAAGGTGTCACCGCCCAACTGCAACAGCGGAGTATCTCCAGCGACGAGATCTCCCTGTGGCTGCGCGACGTGGACGCCGGCCACCTGGCTCTGATCGTGGACGCCTGCCACTCGGCGTCGGCGGTCGAGAGCGCGGAGTTCAAGCCCGGCCCGATGGGCAGCCGCGGGCTCGGCCAGCTCGCCTACGACAAGGGCATGTTGATCCTCACCGCGACGCAGGCCGACAACGTCGCCCGCGAAGGCGGACGCATCAAGCAGGGCTGGTTGAGCCACGTGCTCGTCAGCGAGGGTCTGGAAGAGATGAAGGCGGACTTCGAGCCGGCGGACGGCGCGGTCACACTTCGTGAGTGGCTGCGGTACAGCGTCGTCGGGGTGCCGCAACTCTTCGACAAAATCATCGCCGGCGAGGCACCAGCATTCGACAGGGATGTGTTCGTTGACGACGCGGGGCGCCTGCACAACAACCAGCAGCAGCCGTCGCTATTCGACTTCGACCGTCGCGCCGATACCGTGAAGCTCGTGAGCGGCCCAGCGACGGCCGCGCCTACAAAAAGCCGCGAGTAAGCGGCCTGACGACGGAGGTCATTAATGAATACCAGATCGTTGTGGGCGGTGTTGATAACCATCCTGACACTGTACCTGCCTCTCCCGCGCGCGGGCATGTCAGCCATGGCTGCGCCCGCTCCGCAGGCGGGCGCGACGGTGGCCCGGCCCGCTGTCGCGGCGCGGCCCAAGTTCGCCTTGCTCGTCGGCATCAACCGATACCTTGATAAAAACGTCAAGCCGCTGAACGGCTGCGAGAACGACGTGGACGACGTTAAGGACGTGCTGACCGGGCTGTTCAGCTTCCCCGACGACAAAGAGCATGTCCTGACACTCAAGAGCGAGGAGGCGAAGAAGCAACGCATCCTCGACGAGTTCAGAAACCACCTGATCGGGAACGCGAAGAAATATAAAGACCAGAAGCCGACCATCGTTTTCTATTTCAGCGGCCACGGCTCGCGCGTCAAGGACGGGGCCGAACAGGACGAGGGCGACGGCTTTGACGAAACCCTCGTGCCGCACGACCGCGGGGTTGATGAAGTCACCGACATCGTGGATGACGAAATTGACAAGCTCTTCGAAGAGCTGCGCCAGTACACGACGAACATCACCTTCATCATGGATAGCTGTCACGCGTCGTCCACCACCCGCGCCGTCGATCTCGAACCTCGCCGTGCTCCGCCGCTTAACCCCGCCGACGCGCGCGCCGAGGACGCGCTGGTTGTCAGCGACCCGAAAGACATCGGCAACGCCATGCTGGGGCGCAGGATCGACAGCTACGTAGCCATCTCCGGATGTCTCCCTTACCAACTCTCTTACGAGTACACCCGGAAGACGGAGACCGGCCAGATGCGAACCAACGGCGTCATGACCTCCCACCTCGTGCAGGCCCTTCGCCTGCGCCCGGATGCCACCTACCGCGAGCTGGGAGACATGGTGCGGCGCGCGGTCGAGGATAAGTATTCGTTCCAGAGCCCACAGGTTGAGGGCAATCTTGACCGCTTTGTGTTCGAGGGGCCAGACCCCAACGCGCGCAATTACGTCGCCGTCGGCGCGGTGGATAAGGAGGCACGGACGATCACCGTCAGCGCCGGCAAGGCGCAGGGTCTGAAAAAAGGAACCTTCATCGCCATCTACGCTAAGGGGGCGAAAAAGCTGTACGGGACGGACGACAAGTTGGCCGATGCCGAGGTGGTCGAGGTTAAGGATTTCGAGTCGGTAGCGCTGCTCCAGCAGAACGCGAAGCCGGTCGCGCAGGGCGACAAGGCCGTCATCCTGACGCCGGTCTTCGGCTCGGAGCGACTTCAGGTGGTGCTCGACACCAGCATGAAGTCCGGGGGGGCGGGGGCCGGGGTCATCAAGGAGGTTCAGCGGTTGCTGGAAAACCACCCTAATGCCAAGGACGCGCCGGACAAACGCAACCCGCTCGTCGAGGCGGTGATAACGGCGGAGCGCCCGCTCGACAAGCCGACCGGGTCGCAGTGGGACGTGGCGGTCGTGCGTGACACCTTCGCGCGCTACAAGATAGACCTGACAAGGCCGCTCTTGGCGAGTAAGGACACGCCCGCCGCCAAGGATACAGACGAGGTCTACTACATCACCACGCGCGAGGGTAACCCGCTCTACAACTTCTACGTCAGGGCGGACGCGCCCGGCGCCGCGGCGAGCATCGTCGAAGCGCTGGAGCGGCGCGCGCGGCAGAAGAACGTGGCCGCCATCAGCAATGCCGGCTCGGCGCTGGGCGGTCAGCTTAAGTTGAAGCTGCTCAAAGTTGATGTGGACGCCGCGGGCAGGGAGACACCGCGCGGCGAGCTGCCCGCGACGGCCGAGGGCATCCAGAGCCTTAAGCTCGGCGAGCGTTTCCGGTTTCAGATCGAAAACAACTCCACGCAGAAACTCTTTCTCACGCTCGTCGCCATCAACCCGAGCGGCAGCATCAGCGTCGTCTCCACGCCCGAAGATTTCGGCGGCGAGGTCTCACCGAACGTCCCCGTCAAGAGCGCGCGCGTGAGAACCGGCCCGCCACCGGGCAAGACGGTCTTTAAGCTGATGGTCACGACAAAAAAGGTTGACTTCTCCTTCCTCGGGCAGCCGGCCCTCACGAGGGACGGTTCAAGGAAAGACGGTCCGCAACTGACGCACCCCTTCGCGCGCCTCGTCGGCCAAGCCTATTTCGGCGGGACGCGGGATGCGGAAAAGGACGACCTCCAGAGCTTCGACGACTGGACGACCGTTGACGTTGATCTGGTGGTCATCGAATCGTGAAGTCATGACGGGCTGGCGATTGAGTATCAAAGCAGTCTTGTGTCTCAGCATGACGCTCGCGGTCTGGCCGCCGCGTGCGCCGCCGCCGTCGGCGCAAAGCTTCCAGAAGCCCGTCCTGCACAGGCAGTCCATGCACACGCAGGCGGCCGGGACGGTGGCCTTCAGCAACGCCGAGAAAAACCTGTTCGCCAGCGGCGGGGGCGACGCCGCCGTCAAGCTCTACGAAGCCACTGGTGGGCGCGAGATACGGACGCTGCGCGGGCACGAGAAGCAGGTCTATCAGGTCACTTTCAGCCCGGACGGGGAGTTGCTGGCGAGCGCCAGCGAAGACCGCACAGCGAAGTTATGGAACGTCAGGTCGGTCAAATTTGCACAAAGGTACGTAAACTCCGGTGTTGGGGAGCAACAGAACAGCGAACGCACTTAAGCCACGTCCTCCGTCGAGTCGCCGGGGGTTCGCAGAGGGCGCAACTCGCCACGTTGAACTGACTCTGGCATCGAGAAAGTATAACGGCCCAGCAAATTGATGTGTTCAAAAACCAGAGGCGAAAGCCGGGCGACATCTTCAGCTTTGATGGGATAATCTTCTCTGCGTAGCTGCTCCAACGCCGCATCGATGTAGAGCGTATTCCACAGTACGATAATGTTGACGACCAGCCCGAGTGCTCCAAGCTGATCCTCCTGACCTTCGCGATATCGTTGACGTAACTCGCCGCTGCCTAATTTGATGTACGTGATGTCGCACACCCACACCTGATCGGGATGCGCGACGACGAGGTCTGTCACCAAATTCGGATAGCGCGGAAATGAATGCTCGGAAGTGGTCGTCTGTTTCCGCCCCTCTTTG
>JBGTBQ010000043.1:0-10016 GCA_041749275.1 Pyrinomonadaceae bacterium
GGCTTCAACTGAGCAGCCCAGCTTTTTTTTTGAGCCAGTCGAGTTCCACTTTCAACTGGCCGATCTGCTGATAGAGGTGCGCCTTCAATTGCTCCTCATCCTGCGCCCCACGGTGCCGTGCATTGGAGAAGAGTTGCGGCAACTCGTCAAGGACTTGTTTCTTCCAGTTGGTCACCTGGTTGGGATGAACCTGGTACTGCGCGGCAATTTCATTGACCGTGCCTTGACCTTTGATCGCCTCGAGCGCGATCTTCGCTTTGAACTCTGCCGAGTAAGTTTTCCGCTGCTTGACCATTGTTTCCTCCTACGGGAACAGCAGCGATTTTACACCTTAAATACCTGTCTGAATTTTGGGGAGTATCATACTCCGTGAAACTCGACGGGAAGCTGCTCAAGCAGTTCGCCGCGGCGGTCTCGTTCCTCAAAGTCGTTGCCACCTTCAACGGCCCGGAAGGGGATTACGTGCTCCTCAGGACGAGCATGGGGAGCGGGGCGTGCGCGGGCGGAGACCTCTTCGCGCTCAGGTTCTACACCTACGGCCAAGGCGGCGGCGAGCAGGTCGGGATCGAAGTGTCCCCGAAACTTACAACCTGCCTGAGCGAGTACCCGTGGGTGAAATTCGAGTACGACGATCAGGGCACCGTCATCAGGACCGCCGGGTACGAATTGAAGGTCCCCCCGTTGGTGAGATGGACACCCGAGCCCAAGCCGAAGAAGGCGGCAGGCAGGAGGCGATAGGCCGTGGGTTGGAGTTTCTCAGCCATGCGGCAAAGATAAAAGGCACATACCGTTGATACGGGGCGCAATCACGTAATGGAGAGCACTTCCTCGCAGGGAGGTGGACTTCGGCATTAGTTAGTTGGTTTATGTCGCCTTTTTACCTGTAGTGCGGAGTGATATTAATTTCAAGTGTGATTTTGTCGGGTGAGGTGGTGAGAAGTGAGCGCGCAGTACGGCGGATTCCTCTTTGTGTTCGATGAAGCGAAACGGACGATGGCGTTGGAAGAGCGTGCGGCCATAGGCTCATTTACTGACGTAGTCAGCGGCCCGGACTGGCAGCCCAAGGAAGTTGAGCTGTGCCTGCTGTCTTTTTATGACAGGCAGATCAACTACGCCGCACTCGGCCGCCGCGGCGCCAGGGTAGCCTATAAGCGCTTCAGGTTCACATTCGATAACTTGGTGTCACTGGATGATGTGTCTTTCGATGAGATCGAATTCCACTTAGGGTCGAGACTGAGCTCCCACTTCGTGCGCTCGTCGAGCGGCACCGGCAGTCGCGTTCCGCCGGCGACGTGGCAAAAACTCGTCGAAGTCATTAAGCATTTACGCCCCCACACTGCTCAAGGGCTCCATGACTTGGAAGAGCTGCGCCGCGCGTCGAGAGGCACCTTGCAGCGCGAGGGGTATGAAATCATGGCGCAGGAGAAGGATGCCTTCGGGGTGGCGCTGGACATCTTCAACAGAGGGGGCGGCGACGTTGACCGCCGTCGTCTGCTGTCGCAGGTAAAGTCAGAAGTCCGCTATAAACCCGCCCCCTTCTTGCAAAGCCTGAAGAGGTCCCGGGTCGTCGAGGACGTGATGATCAGCCACGACTCTTTCGTGTTCGGCGACTGGGGGGTGGCGGAGAAACACCAGGTGGCGACGGTGATGGTACGCCGCCCGGGGGAAGTGTTGACAATTGTCAACGCCAACCGCACCGACATCGAGCACACCCTCGGCGTCGATCTCGTTTATTACAACCATCGGTTTCACTCAATCGTGATGGTGCAGTACAAGCGGATGGTCAAGGAGAAAGGCGAGAAGTTCGTATACCGTCCGCAGGGCGACGCGAACTATGCGAAGCAACTCGATCTAATGAAGAACTTTGAAGACAAGAATCCGGAAAGGGAAGAGGAGTATGGGCTAGAAGGGTACCGGCTACACTCCAAGACCTTTTACTGGAAGTTGTGCGAGTCGGTCTTATTCAAGCCGACCGCGACCGACTTGATCCCGGGGATATACATTCCGCTCGAGTACTGGGAGATGCTCGTCAACTCGGCCGAGGTTAAAGGGCCTCGCGGTGCCGTTGGAATTTCGCAGGTTAATGTCCCCCGCCATATTAATAACACTATGTTTACGGATTTGGTGCAAGGCGGGTGGATCGGCTCAAGGACGAGGAACACGAACGTGCTGAATGAAATAATCGGTGAATGTTTGGATAATGACAGGTCCGCCGTACTCGCGGCTAGCCAGGCAGCTTGACGTTCGGGAGCCGACGGTACTGCCAATCGTGCGGCAAAGCCCTATCACACACCGGATCAGGCAGCGCACCGTCCGAGTAGGGCGACCATCGGTCCATAATCCTGACTAAATCCGGCGACGCAAGCCCGCAGGTATTCATCCTCACTTGTCAGTGTCCAGTCGAATAAGTCCCCTCGCGTGCGCGCCAACAGGACGTCGAGATAGAACCTGATGGCGCGGCCATTACCTTCGCGGAACGGGTGGACGGCGTTGATCTCGCAGGTGTAGTAGGCAGCGCGCTCGGTGAACGGGCCAGCATCGAGTCCCAACAGCCACTCCTCACGCTCGAGCCCAGCGAAGAGCGCGCCCATCATCGCGTCGATGTTATGTGGGGGGCAGAACGGGGTGCCGCTCTTGGAGGTTCCCACCGTCCGCGGGCGGCCGGCCTATACGTACAGCGGGGCGAACATCATGTGGTGTAGGTAATAAAAGAAGGGAAGGTCGGGAGTGAGGCCCTCGTCGAACGAGCCGAACATCTCCTCGTAGGCGGCGACGTGCAGTTCGGTCTCGCGCTCCAGTAGCTCTTCGGGATCGTGGATGTCTTCGCGGTTGATGAGGACGGAGGTGTCGGGATAATACTCGTCTTCGGGGTTGCCAGTGTTGTCGTATCGGTCGGTCATGAACGGGGCTACCGCTTGGCGGTAGTCTTAGGTTTAGCCTCCGTCCGCGTCCCGCCGACCCTCTTCTCAGTGGCCACTTTGAGCGCGCCTTTGTAGCCTTCCAAGCGTGCCGAGCCGATGGCCGCTTTCACGATCTTCTCGCGGTGTATCTTGGTCATGGTTCACCCATCTTCGTCACCGTACTTGACCACCTATATTTTACACCTTTACCCGGCGTTTGCCGACCGGATTGCGAGACTTCCTGTGCCGAACGCTCCCGCGCTACGTACCGCGAGACGCTGCCCTCGATCACCCGCCTTAGACGGAAGTCGCCGACGGGCGATATCTTACCGCGCTTGGAGTGCTCTTTCTTTATGTCGAATCGACGTTAAATATTCTTCGCAACAGAACCCTTTTGGTGAATAACTCAAGCCATAAATTCTAAATGTTGGCGAGTTCTTCGACTGCCCGAAGACCCGAGGCAATTGCTCCTTGTTGCCACCCCTGATCTAGCGAGCAGTATTCGCCTGCGAAATGGAGACGCCCTTCCGGACGTATCGCGTCGTGATAGTAGTCTCGAACGTCTCCCAAGCTGGCTCTGTTGCAACAATCGCTCTTGGAAGATTCAGGAAAAATCTGTAGGCCGCGCCGATATTGAAGATCGCGCGCGCTGCTATTACGCCTTATCTAAGCCGAGCAGGAACGCCTTCCACTCCGCGTCAACGGTCTCATACATTGACTTGACCCGCACCAAATAAAACAAGAGCCGCCCGGAGTTAAATAACCAGGCCATGTAGAGGTAGAGAAGGCATTTCAGAATCAACGCGGCCTCTATAATCACCACCCCGCCCTGAGGGTCCGGGATAAACAAGTATAGAGGCTGAATCACCGCGTATAGGTAGAACGCCAGGGGGAAAAATGTGGGGGGCGAGAGGAACCGGCTTTGAATGCGCCCGACATATTGCGCAAGCGCGAGCCCTCCGATGAGTCCGCTCGCCACGTCCCCCCGGAATAAGACATTACGGGCTTCGGACGCGCCGAGCCATTCAGGCCGGAGGGCGAATACCGATAACGCTTCAAACAAGGCGAACAGTGAAATACCGATCACCCCACTTATCATTATAATTTTTGCCAGACGAATATGGCTTCTGTTCGGCCCCACCTCCCCGGGGGCCGTCGGGTAATTGAGGACGACGTAACACAGGGCGAGCGCGAGTGAATTCCAGTTGTTGAAAAAGGTCGCGGCGATCCTCAGCGCAAAATAGTATTGCTGTTCGCTTCCCGAAAGCGGTTCGGCCGTCGGGGTGAAGGCTATCGTCAGGTACAGTAAGACCCAGGAACCTAAGAGCAGCTTCCAGTAACGGTTATATCTTTTCAACGCCTCCCGGGCGATTGACTTGGCCGTCTCCCACTCCGATGAGTCGATGTAGCCGCAGGCTTCCATGACCGAAGCGTCCGCCGTCGAGCTGGAGGTCGGGAAGTTTCTTCCGCCCCGATCGAAGATGATGAAACTGAATCCTAAGGCGACGGCGACGGCGACGACTTGTAGCAGGCTGAGGACGAATGTGGGCCCGCCGATTGCCGAACGCCAGCCGGGGACGAAGTGATGAAATAACAGGTAAAGGACGGAGAGCGCCACTGTCACGCCGAGAGCGAGCGAAACCCACCTGCCCTTCCGGGAGCGGAAAATCCACTTACTAAATTTAAGGTCTGTGGACAGAATGTCCACGACGTGAGTCAGGAGGGCATACGCCTTGTTCGTGTTGCCTATCTTCGCCTCCACTACTACATCTTTCAGGAGGGAGATTTGCTTATGGAGCTTCGGCGGGTTTGTGCTTCTGTTTAAGTCCGCCCAATGAGACTCGTCCCCCGGTTCCGGGTAGGTCTCGGGCCATAATTCCTTAATCAGTTCCTCGTTAGTGACATACCGCCCGTGGTTTTTGACCAGGATGCACAGCAGGGAAAACTGCTTGTTCTGTATTTTTACCGGCTCCCCCCTGCACAGAAGGCGGCGGTCGGACTTATCCGTCGGGTCCAGTTTGTAAGGGCCGAACTCGTACCAGACGACCCGCCCCCGCTCCGGCTCAAATTCGCTCATCTCGTTTAAATTTGATGTCTGAAGAATCAAACCCCGGACTTTTCAGCAGCCCGGACGGTCGAATTCAGGATTGTGAGTAAGAGTTCAAAAGGCTTCGACGGTTTCTACCCGCCCGATTCAGTGCTGCTGGTTAAGGCTTCAGCACCGCGCGCGCCAGTTTAGCTTCATAATCCCCAAGTAGCAAACGGCACGTGACGCGCTCCGTTCGGCCCGACACAGCGACTCGCCGGCGCGAACAAATCGTTGCGCTCAGCCGTTCATTTCAATTCAACCAGCGGCGACCTCTTTGGCGTGCGCCCGCGCGCGCCTCTCCTCCAAAAATCGCCCCGCAGAATCCTCGTCTGTTTGAATTGGCTTTAGCCAAGGAAGGGGGCTCCATGTCGTCAGCACAAAGACACAAACATTCCTCAAAGTTTTCCGGCTTGGTTCTCCTCGTTCTCTTTGCCTTCTACCCGCAGCCTGCCGAAGGCATGAACCTCACCGACAGGTGTACGAGTGGGATTGCGGATTGGCGGAAGAAAGGGGCGGGGCGTAATTCGTACCGGCGCTGGATAGATCCGCGGTTCAGCGAAACAGAAAAGGACTTGATAGAGAGGTCGCTTCGCATCGCCGTCAGCCGCATGCAGAAAAAGAGTAACTGGGAACGGGTCAGAGAGCTTTATGGTTACGCATCGGTCACCCGAAGCACCTTAGCCTCCGCAGGTCTTTGTGACGAAGCTGACGTGAGGAGGAATCTACTCTTCCACCAACTTTATTGGCTCTCCCTGCCGAATGGGAAAAATGACACGGCACCAGCCTTCCCGGATATATACATTCGGAAGGGATATGAACCAACCCGCAGAGGGTATTCGGGGTGGGTGGCAAGAGCGCCGTTGAGTACGGTCAAACTTTTCTGGGACTGGCGTATCGAAGAATGGCGGCTGAGCGACGACAGCAAGTTCGACATCACCCTGAACAACTATCACGTGGCGACAGGGGGCATATACTCTGACCCGGAGTACTGGGCCGGCACCATCGCCCATGAGATGGCGCACAACCTGGGTCACCGGCATCCGTTTCCTTCTGATCCTAATTACTCAAAGTACCAGATCAACATCTTGGACGAGGTGATCCAGAACGACGGGCACAGCCTCAAGGGGTCACGCCCGACACTGCTCTCTCTCCACGGTGACGAGGGGGAGTAGTGGTCGCGGGACAGAATGTTTACGACCACGCTCAAAACCGGAGCCGTCAGGGCTATCTAAGCGCCGCCGAACTTATCGATTAAAAGGAGGAATCATGAAAAGGCTTTTGGTGTCCTTGCTGATAGTAGTTCTGCTGGGCGGCAATGCCGCGGCTCAAGGATTATACAAGCTTCAATTCTATGACACCCGAGGCGTTGTATACGACGGGCTGTTGGTGTGGTATGGGCCGGTTCAACCCTCCTTCGTGAGGATCAGGTACGTCGATCCGGTCTCTCGTAGCAGCCTTCTGGTAGAACAACAAATCACTTTCGTTCCAAGCCCCGCTGGCTTCGTGTTGAGGGGGTCGAATCCTCGCTTTCTTACTCCCCAGCCGACGGGGCATGCGTACGCCCCGGACTCTTTCGTCTTTGCACCTTGCTTCAACGGGTTCTTCCCCTGTGTCACGGCCGTAGACGAAGTTAACCAACTAGCCAGCCCGGTGAATGAGTTCAGGCTTCTAATGCCGAACGAAACCGCGACCTTCCTCCAAATATTTAGCTTCTCGACGGAGAATCCCAGCTATACTTCGCCGTGGACTACGCCGTGGCCCGCACCGCAACCCACGCCGCCGGCCGCGACGCGGGCCGCCACGATGCATCTGATAGTCGTGGCCGATACAGAAGCCCCTGACATAGGCAGGGGCAATGAGATTGACGCTAAAGGGCTCACAAGAGAATTTGAGATAGCCGCGAATCAGAGCGGTATCGCTTTCAGTCCGACGATTATCCAGGGAAGTGCGTTTAGTAAAATTTCTGTCCTCGCTACTCTCAACAGCCTGAACCCCGGCCCTAATGATGTTGTCGTATTCGCGTTCACGGGTCACGGCTTCAGGCTCGCCAGCGACACCGACCCTTACCCCCGCCTCGATCTTTCGCGCAACCGGCAAGACCCCGCCGCGAACAACCTCGCGGCCTCGGAGGTCTTTCAAATCCTGAAGGGTAAAGGGGCGAGATTGACTATAACCCTGGTGGACGCATGTAACAGCCACTTGAGCGAGGACAAGTTGAGGCGTGCAAGTAGGCCGTCCCCAAAATTTTCGCCCTTTGGTATTAGTAGCAGCGCCGCCGCGGCACTATTCTTAGACGTGCGCGCCAACATCATCGTCGCTGCCGCCAGCAACGGCGAGAGGGCAGAGACCGACGCGGAAAAGGGTGCCTATTTTATACGGTCATTCCTGGACGCATTCAGGTCAGAGACCGCCTTGGGTAACGGCTCAAAACCGAACTGGCAAACCATCATCTCGAAGGCCAGGGACAGCGCCGTCCGCCTTTCGCGCGGCAAACAAACCGCAATCTCTATCGTGGAATAGGGTGAAATATGTTTAGAGCGCTTGCGGCACTACTCGTGCTGGGGTTCGCCCATCTCGCTGAGCATCGTATGGTGCACGTCCCTCAGAGTGCGCTCAAGGAGTCGGACAAGAAGAGAAGCGCGTCGGCTGAGAAGCGCCGTTTGGGCGACGACATCGCAAGAATCGTCAAAGACGCTAGGCAAATAAGCATCTATCACCTGACGGCGTTCGCGGTGGCCCCCGACGAAGAGAGGCCGGCAGGCAAGAAGTACTTTGCCGATTATGAAGTACTGGAATTTAACAAGGTGGATGAAAAGAAAGCATCAAAGCTAAAGAAGATTCTGTTAGACGAGAAGAACTACGTGAAGCCGAGCGAATCAAATAAGTGTACGTTTACGGCGACCGTCGGACTAGAGATTGTTTCAAAGAAGGGGGCCGTAACCGCGCTGATTTCTTACCGGTGCGAGAAGGTGCTATTCATACATAACGGGCAGGAGTTGTACAGAGACGTAAAATCCTTGAAGCAATTCGATGAAATCGCGCACGGGCTTCTGAAGGGACAGCTAGGATAGAAGGACACGGCACAAGGGAGGCCCGGATCGTGAAGGAATGCTAGTGGAGGCACTGGTGATGCGAGTGAAAGTCTTATTATCTGTTTTTCTGGCCGGTCTCATTTTCAACGGGTATGTTGCCATAAATGAAAGAGTGCAGGGCCATGCCGGCGCCGACTTCACTTACATCTCGCGCGTGGTGACAACTGCCGACAATAAGCTTGAAATCGAAAACTCTATAACGAATAACGCTACTCAACCGTTAGCCGTCAGATGGGATGACGCAGGGATAGTCTGTAACGGCTTTGCCCATCTCAAACCGCAAGACGTGCATTCTAAAAAGAGTATGGCTCAGGAACCGTATATTTATGACTACTCGGAAATAAAATACGGTAACAGTTTGCAGTACTCCGTTAACGCGCGTTGCTACAAGGATGGGCAGGCGAGGCCAAGAGAGAAGACTCAGACAAAGGTCACTCGGCATGATGCAGAAGGTAATGAAAGATATAAAATTGAGGTGAGTTCCGAAGTAAGTCAGGACAGGCGCAGCGCCAACTTAAACTTCAGGATTAAAGGTAACCTTAGCCTCATCCTGCCCAGTAGAGTTGGGGCCGAGCTAAAGACAATCACCAAGGGGGGGAACTGGGAAATAACCAAGACGCGCTTCCTAGACGTTTTTAGCATTCAGGAGGGGGATCGTAACACGATCCAAGCATGGCTTGATAAAACTCCCATGCCGAAACGCGGTGGCGTCGCGTCCGACTTCGTCGTGCTGTTGAATAAGAACGAGCGCAACAATGAAATCTCTTTACCCCTGACGGGAGATAATTGGGGCCTGGAACAGATTTATGTAATTGCATATATGCCGAATACGGCGGGCGTTTTGGGGTTTACGGCCGACATCTATTTGCCCAAGTGAGGATTCTGGGTGTGGACAAGAAATGGCCCATCACGCTGACTCTACTACACAGCCTGCTCTCCGGAATAAGCTCGTACAAAAGTTGGCCTCTGAAAGTATTTTCGGGGCTGGAGACGGAATCATCCCTCATAGCCATTATTGCCGCTGCCATTGGTACGAATCTGGGATTATTGAAGGCGGTTAAAAGAACGCAGATACCGCTACTGATTTTTTTGGGCCTACTATTCGTTTTAGCTATCCTTAAATACTCATCCATCCTGTCACAAGCTGGTTCAACGCCCAGGCAGATATACTTTGCCATTTTCCTCCTCTTCGTTATCATCTTCATCTTCTTCTATATCCTCACGTATCTGGAAAGGCAGGTCGCCAGGGCCTTCCCAGCTAAGAAGTCAGCGAATGATAAATAGGGTTCATATCACCTATCTTCACTCTTTACTTTAAGCCTGATTGGGTTCGCAAAGGAGACGTTCGTGGACCTTATAGTAGGTGCAGATGATGAGTAAGCATCGAGATCCGAACACAGTGATGCGCTACGACCACGGGCGGGAGAATCTCGATCAGAACGCTGCCAACTTCCTCGGATATGATGAGGAGTAAAAACATTCCGAGGGAAAGGAATCGGTTGTCATGGTAGGTTGGGACAGGGACGCGATTGAGGAAAGCTTGGAGCAGGCGCTGGAGTGGCAGCAGGATGTCGCCTAGCCGTGACGTGCGCACAGGGGAGCAGTCCTCCCCTGAGGAGCGAGAGCGCAAGGCGCGGGAGGAGTCCCTCAGGCTCTCGCGGGCGCGTCTAGAAGAGCAACTCAGGCGCGCGACTAACCCCGCGCATCGGGCCAAGCTCGAATGCGCGCTGAAGGCGCTGGAGAGGAGTTCTTTTCAGGAGACGGGGTGGAAAATCCGGTTCCGGGTTGCCGCTTAGGAGTCGTTAAAAAACAACTTCCCGATTTATGAAAAGCTGTTATGCAAAGAAGAATATAACGGCTAGAATTGTTTGCTCTATGTACAGGACAAAAGTTGAATAACTCGTCTGAAAGCAACTCGTTGAGCGAGGCTCTGAA
>JBGTBQ010000044.1:0-16001 GCA_041749275.1 Pyrinomonadaceae bacterium
CGCTTCGGCATAGTGCAGGAGCGGCTCGCCTTGCGGGGCGGGGAGTCCCAAAGCTTCGAGCAGCGTCGAGTCGTGGCGCGTGAGCGCGGCGCGGCGGAGCGGCCACGGCTGATGATGGATGCGGCAGCGGAACAGCTCTTCACGGTGTGCGGTGTAGAGGCAATAGCGCTCGGTGAGAAAGAACGCCAGCGAATCGGGCGCGGCTGGCTCCAGCGGTTCGCCGATCTCCCACGTCGCGCCGAAGGCGGCGGGTGCGGCGTCGCGGTGCACGCGCTCCGATTCGTAAAGAATCGTCTGACCGTTCTGTTGCAGGTTCATGCGCGCATTGTAGTAGGGAAGGAAGTAGAACTTGCGTGCGCCCCAGACGGCGAGTGGGTTGCTCGCGTCCATCGAATGGAACCAGACGCCGGGCACGCCGTCGTAATGGACATAAGTTCTGACGTTCAGTTCGTGAAACGCGCTCGTGCCGGGGATGGGCGGCAGCACGGAAGCGCGCACGCCCCACATCGTGAAAGGCACGATGCCGACCCACGCGCGCCCCTCGAAGGTGTCAATCGAAAGCCGCGGCGGCAGAAGCGGGCGCAAAAACTTCGGCTCCACCGGCCAGTGCATGAAGAGGAGCTTCCCCCACCACTGTCGCATTAGCGGCAGCCCGCGCGGTCGTCTGCGAATTGAGAGGCGGTCAACGTGCATCCAGTGTTAAGCTCCTGTTCGTCTCTCACGCCCGCGAGCGCGGGCGAAGTTTCAGGCAAAGTGTTTGACCCGGTGCATGGTAAATGGTAAATGGTAAACCGTGAATCGTGTAGAGTAGAAAGCATGTTCGATGTGCCTTAACCACGCATCATTTACCAGTCACGGCTTTTATCATTCATCAAGGGGCTGCGTCACTAGCAAAATGAAATTTCTGCCGACATTTACCCTCCTGCTCGCGCTGCAACTCTGCGCCCCGCTCGCACAGGTCAAACAGAACACCCCGGAGAAGAAGGCGGCGAACATCGCCGAGACCAAAGAAACCGTTGCCGCACCGCCGGTCATCTGCATTGACCCCGGCCACCCGTCCGAAGTCGCCAGCGGACGGACAATGCAGCACGGCACGAACGAGACGCGAGTCGCGTGGGAAGTCTCGTTGAAGCTGCGCCGGGCGTTGGAAGAGAGAGGCTATGCGGTCGTGTTGACCAAGTCGGCGGAAGACGAACTCGTCAAAAACAGGGATCGCGCGACGGTCGCCAACCGCGCGCGGGCGGCGCTGATGGTGCGTCTGCACTGCGACGCGAGCATCGAGCGCGGCTTCGCCGTCTATTACCCGGACCGGCAGGGAAAGACGAAGGATGGCGTGGCCGGCCCCGCGCCGGAGGTCGTCGAGGGGAGCCGCCGCGCCGCGCGAGCCATCCACGGCGGGATGTCGGAAATGCTCAAAGGCTTCCTGAATGACAACGGCATCCGCACCGATTACCAGACAAAAGTCGGACGCGAACAGGGCGGCGCGCTCACCGGCTCGATCTTCTCGGAGGTGCCGGTCGTCACCATCGAGATGGTCGTGTTGAGCAACGAGCAGGACGCCGCCTTCATCAAGCAAGAGGAGGGACAGCGGAAGATGGCCGAGGCGATTGCCGAGGGCGTGACAAGGTTCATTTCTCCCGCCCCCGGCCAGCTTCGTAAACAGTAATCCAGCGTCGGCGCGCCTTCGTACATTCGCCTTAAACTGGCTGGTGTTTTATCGCACTGAAGCTGATGTGAGTTTAGAGTGCAGCCTTCAGATTGTTTCTCCTACGCATTACAAGCTACAGCTTGAACTCTGAACGGCAAATCTCTTGCGACTGAACGCGAGCACGAAGACGCAAGAAGAATAGTTTAGGCTCGTTACTCCCTCGAAGGAGAGTTCCCCTTGACGAATTACAAACAAATGCGCGGGCGAGCCGCCATCGCGCTCGCCCTGATCTTAGCCTTCCAACTCAACGCACTCGCCGCGCAGGACGCTTTGAAGAAGTGGGAGGAGTTCGACTTCTCGAAGAACGTCGTCACGCGCGAGCAGTTAAAGCCGCTCGAACTCGAAGATTTGAAAGTCTTGCGCGGCATCGTCTTCGGTCGCCACGGTCGCATCTTCAAGGATTACGAGATCAAGAGTTATCTCTCCGAGCGCCCGTGGTATAAGCCCGACCCGAACTTCCAGAACTCCGTGCTCAATGAAACGGAGCGCGCTAACCTCGATCTTATCCGCGAGCTTGAAGCCGGGCATCACGAGTTCGTCGAGCCGGGCGACATGCGTTGGTGGCAGACGAAGGCGCTCACCGCTGAAAAACTTGGTGAACACACCGGCGCCGAGTGGCGCATCCTCCGCGCCGAGATCGAGGCTATCCACGGCAAGCGCTTCGACGACCAGCCGTGGCTCCAGACCTATTTCGAGGAGCGCTACTGGTACAAGCCCGACGCGGCTTACGACCCGAAGCTACTGACCGCGTTGGAGCGGCGCAACATGGTCGTGATTGACGCCGCACAGCGCAAGCAACGCAACGTCGCGCTCTCGCCCGGCGACATGGAGCACTTCCAGAAGACAGAGGTCACCGCCTCCATGTTGCAGGGTCTCGGCCTCTGGGAGCTGCGTCTGCTCCGCAACGAGGTTTACGCCCGTCGTGGGCGACAGTTCCGCACCGAATGGCTCTCGCAGTATTTCTACAGCCAGCCATGGTACGAGCCGCGTGAGGATGCGTCCGAGCCGGAACTCTCGGCGGTCGAAAAGAAAAACATCGAGACGATTGTCGCTTTCGAAAAGAAGCTGAAGGACGAGTTGAGTCTGAGACCGATTCAAAAGGGCCTGCTCGAAGGACTCTTCCTCGAAGACGCGCGCAAACTGCGGCAGGAAATCTACGCGCGCCACGGCAAGGTCTTCAGAGACAAGTGGCTCCAGAAATACTTTCAGAGCTTTGACTGGTACAAGCCGAACCCCAGATACTCCGACAACGTGCTCTCGGCCATCGAGCGGCAGAACATCGCCTCCATCGCCGCCTACGAGAAGAAGGCGACCAGCGTCATGGACGCCATCGAGGGTTGATAAGGCCAATACCCAACCCCGCGTGTCGGGGTCACAAAATGAAAAAGTGTTGAGGAGACGGTAATGTCATCTGAAGATAGAATCCTACGCCTCGAAAATGCAATGGCTACGCTCGCCGAACTTAGCGCAGGCCATGAGCAGCGCATTGCCCGGCTCGAAGAAAGCTTCACACGACTCGAAGAAGGCTTCATACGACTCGAAGAAGGCTTCATACGACTCGAACAGACTTCCGCCCGGCTTGAAGTGGGCCTCACGCGGCTCGAAGAAGGCTTCACGCAACTCGAACAGACTACCGTGCGGCTTGAAGAAATAAACCGCGCACTTTTGCAGGTCGTCACCGATCAGCAGCGACGTGTCGTGCGACTCGAAGAGTCTTTAGTCACCGTCATCGAGCTAACAGGCCGTCATAATGAAGGGCTGGCCGAATTGCGAGTGGCTCAGGCGGAGTCTGAGAAGAAGATTGCTATTCTCGCCGAGACTCAGGCGCAAACGGATTTAGCGTTGAAGAACCTTGCCGACGCGCAAGCTCATTCGGATTTAGCGTTGAAGAACCTTGCCGACGCGCAAGCTCATTCGGATCGGCGACTCGACGCCCTGATTGACATCGTGCAGGGTGGGCGCAACGGACAGCCGCCGAATAGTTAGACCTGAACTATGAACATGAATTGTCCGCAGTGCCAACAGCCGATTCGAGAAGGCGCGCTCTTCTGTACGAAGTGCGGCGCGCGGACGATGAGTGCGCGCGACTCGCTGGCGGAGTCGGTGCCGACCGCCGAACCGTCCGCGCGGGGTGGGAGCCGGAACTCGACCGTGTTGGATAAAGATGTCTTGATGGGGCGCGTGCTGGACGGCAAGTATGAGATCGTCTCCCCGCTCGGAGAGGGCGGAATGGGCGCGGTCTATCGCGCGCGGCGCGTCCACATCGGCGACGAAGTGGCGGTCAAGGTCTTGCACCCGCGCTTCGTCAACGACGAAACGCTCGTCGAACGTTTCCGCCGCGAGGCGCGCGCCGCCGCGCAGCTCCATCATCCGAACGTCGTCATCATCCACGACTATGGCGAGGCGGGCGGCGCCGAGGCGTTCGCCTACATCGTCATGGAGCTGGTGCGGGGCGCCTCCTTGCGCGGGGTGTTGCAGAGCGAGGAAAGGCTCGATGCGGCGCGGGCCGTCTCGCTGATGCGCGACATCTGCGCGGGCGTGGGCGCGGCCCACCGCCGACAGATCGTCCACCGCGACCTCAAGCCGGACAACATCATCGTCATGCCGCCCGACGATGACCACGACGGCGAGCGCGTCAAGGTCGTGGATTTCGGCATCGCCAAACTACGCGACATGGCCTCGGACAGCACGCTCACGCAGGCCGGCGCGGTCGTCGGCACGCCCTACTACATGTCGCCCGAACAGTGCCGCGGCGAATCGCTCGACGCGCGGGCCGATGTCTACAGCCTCGGCGCGATGCTCTACGAAATGCTCGCCGGGTCGCCGCCCTTTACGGCCCCGTCCGTCACGGGTGTGATTGCCAAACACCTGACCGAAGCGCCGCCCCGCATACCCGACGACTTGCAGGTTCCGCGCGCCCTACAGGAGACGGTCATGCGCGCGCTCGCCAAAGACCCGGACGCACGGCAACGGGACGCGGCGGAGTTCGCGCGCGAGATTCAGGCGGCGACGGAGAGTAAGGGCGCGGTAGCGACTGAACGCACCGAGACCCCTGTGTCTGTAATGACGGAGACGCCGCAACCCGCGCCCTTCGTTCCAGTGCAAGCGCAGCCTTCGCAAGTGCAACCTCCACCAGTCCCGACCTCGCACGGACACGCTCCTGTTCCGACCGACCCCCGGCAGTTCGCGCCGCCCACGCAAGCGCCGCCGCCGCACTATACTGCTGCTCCGCCGCCGCAACAGCCCGCCGCGCCGCGCCGCAAGTCGCGCGCGCCGCTCGTCATCGGCCTGCTTGTCCTGTCTCTCATTGCCATTTCCGTTGTCGGGATTGCGGCACTGATTTACATCGGCAGCAGTGGCGGCGAAGGAGGCACGACAGCTATCTCTCAAGCCGACCCGGTGAGTCCGAGTACCGACGTGACCCCTTCGCCGTCCAGTACAACCGACGAAGAGCTAACAGCGGGAGAGATAACAGAGGCACGGGAGTCCGATGCGTTAAGCCGCGCTGAAACGAAGGCTGTCTCCGGCGCAACCCTCACATCTGAAGACCTCGCCAGCCTGAAACCCGCCGAGTTGCGACTGTTGCGGAACACGCTGTTCGCGCGTCACGGGCGCGTTTTTAATGACGCGGAGCTGAAGAAATATTTCGAGGGGCGCGGCTGGTACAAACCGAACAGCGCTTTTAACGAAAGCCTGCTCACGAATGCCGACCGCGCTAACGCCGAACTCATCAAGTCGGTTGAGAGTGGCGGCACGGCGTCGCCCCCGGCTGACACGGCGAGGGTCACATCCGAGGTGTCTGACACGATCCACGCATGGGCCGGCGCGACGCGCGCCAAGCTGCTCGACCTGCACATGATTTATTACGCTGACAAGCTTGATACCTATTACCGGATGTCGAACGTGCCCGCCTCGACCGTGCGCGCCGACCGCGCTCGCGTTTTCGCGCGCTACAATTCGATGGACGTGGAATTGTCAGACGTAAAGGTCACGCTCGACGCTTCGGGCGCGCGCGCGACCGCCACTTTCGATAAATCGTGGGACTTCGAGGCCGCCGACAAAAACTCGATTGGCTCAGTGCGCCAGCAGCTCACGCTGTCGAAGGTCGGCGGTCGCTGGCTCATTACGGGCGAGAAGGATTTAGAAGTCCACTACACGAACAGCGAAACGAATTGAAAGGCGGGCCAGAGGGGGCCAGCCCCTCTCCCAGACCTACGAGGCCGGGTGGCTTGAAACAAAGAGCGCCGTCGGGAAAAGCGGCTTGCCCCCGCTCCCGCGAGACGAGAATTGATGATTGATTCGAAGTCACAAAATTTCGCCGTGAGGAGAGACGTTGCGCGGGATATTGACGCGCTGGTTGAGTTCAATCTGGCGATGGCGCGCGAGACCGAGGCGAAAGACCTCTCGCCCGAAGTGCTCCGCGCGGGCGTCAGCCATTTCATCGAGATGGCGCGATACGGTTTTTACCTCGTGGCCGAAGATGGTGGCGAAACCGTCGGCTCGCTCATGGTCACTTACGAATGGAGCGACTGGCGCGACGGCCTCTTCTGGTGGATTCAGAGCGTCTACGTCCGCCCCTCGCACCGCCGGCGCGGCGTCTACCGCGGTCTGTACGAGACCGTCAAGCGACTCGCCGCCGCCGAACCCTCCGTCCGCGGCTTCCGCCTCTACGTCGAGAAGGAGAACACGGTCGCGCAGGCGACCTACGAGCGGCTGGGGATGTCAGAGACGTATTACATGATGTTCGAGGAGCTGCTCTAAAGGTTCGTCAGTAAAGAGGTCGGGCCGGAGGCTGATAAAAACAATAATTACTATTGACTTGGGCGGTTGACTTTTCCAGCGGCTGGATTCACTATATGCTCGTTTGATCGCATCGGAACGATTTTGTATGGGCGCGAAGAAACAAATCCAACGGCGAGATGCATTGCGGCAAAAGCTCAACACGCAGGGGGCGCAACTGACGACCCAGCGCGCCGCCGTCTATGAATATCTGAGCGAAGTCGCGCACCACCCGACCGCTGAAGAAGTCTTCCTCGCCGTCAAGTCGAAATTGCCACGCTTGAGTCTGGCGACCGTCTACAAGAATCTGGAGGCGCTCGTGCAATGCGGGGCCGTGTCGAAACTGACTTACGGCGACGCCTCGGCCCGTTACGATATCCGCACCGACCATCATTACCACACGCGCTGTCTCGCGTGCGGGCGCATCTGGGATGTGAACGCCACGCAGGGCACGGAACTGCTCAAGTTGATCAAGCCCCAAGCGGGGTTTGAGGTGAAGGACTACCGGTTGGAACTGCTCGGACACTGCCGGGAGTGCCGCCAGTAATATGGCAATTTGCAATTGGATGCGACCACATCAACGACCGTTTAGAGGCGGGCACTGCCCGCCGACACACGTTGAACGGGCGGTCATTGCCCGCCCCTAAACGGTCGCACCCAATTGCAAACCGCTGTAATTTTTTTTGATTCCGAGACAATAGTAATTATTGTTCTGGAATTAGTGCAAAAGGAGAAGCACGCATGAGCGATCAGGGAAGTAAAGAGAAACCTGACGGGACGGGCGCGGAGCAGCCCATCCTGACCAATCGGCAAGGCCATCCGATCTCTGACAATCAGAACACGCGCACCATCGGCGAACGCGGGCCGACCGTGCTGGAAAACTACCAGTTCTTAGAGAAGATTTCCCACTTCGACCGCGAGCGCATCCCGGAGCGTGTCGTCCACGCACGCGGCGCGGGCGCGCACGGCTACTTCGAGGCTTACGGCGCCATCGGCGACGAGCCGGCGTCGAAGTACACGCGCGCCAAACTTTTTCAGGAGAAGGGCAAGCGCACGCCCGTCTTCGTCCGTTTCTCGACCGTCATCCACGGCGGCCACTCGCCCGAAAACCTGCGCGACCCGCGCGGCTTCGCCACCAAGTTCTACACCGAAGACGGCAATTGGGATTTGGTCGGCAACAATCTGAAGGTCTTCTTTATCCGCGACCCCGTTAAATTTCCTGACGTGGTTCACGCCTTCAAACCCGACCCCATGACGAACCGGCAAGACCCGAACCGCATCTTCGACTTCATCAGCCTGACGCCCGAATCCATGCACATGATTTCGTGGCTCTTCAGCCCGCGCGGCATCCCCGCGAACTACCGCGAGCAGGAAGGCGCCGGCGTCAACACCTACAAGATGTACAACACCGAAGGCGAGGGCGTGCTGGTTAAGTATCACTGGATTCCGAAGCAGGGCGTGCGTTCGCTGACACAGGCCGAGGCCGACCAGATTACCAACTTCAACCACGCGACACAGGACTTGTTCGACGCCATCGAGCGCGGCGACTATCCGGAATGGGAACTGCGCGTCCAGATCATGTCCGACGACGAGCACCCTGAACTCGACTTCGATCCGCTCGACGATACGAAGCTGTGGCCCGAAGACCAATTCCCGATGTTGCCTGTCGGTCGCATGGTGCTCGACCGCAACCCGACAAACTACTTCGCCGAGGTCGAACAGGTGGCATTCGGCACCGGCGTTCTCGTGGACGGCCTCGACTTCTCCGACGACAAGATGCTGCAAGGCCGGACGTTTTCATACTCCGACACGCAGCGCCACCGCGTCGGCGCCAACTACCTGCAACTGCCGATCAACCGCCCCCAGACGCACGTGGCGACGAACCAGCGCGACGGGCAGATGGCCTATCACGTGGATGGCAACGAGGCGGGCGCGAATCCGCACGTCAACTATGAGCCGTCGAGTCGCGGCGGCCTGATGGAAGCGCCAAAGGCCGGCAAGGATCACGCGCCATATGTTTCGGGGCCGGTCATCCGCCAGAAGATTAGCCGGACGAATGACTTCAAGCAGGCGGGCGAGCGCTACCGGACGATGCCCGACGGGGAGCGCGAAGACCTCATCAACAACCTCGTGGACGCGCTCAAACAGTGCAACGAGGATATACAGGAGCGCATGGTCGGACTCCTCTCGCGGTGCGACGAGGACTACGGCAAACGCGTCGCCGCGGGTCTGGGTCGCGGCGTTGGCGAACTGACCGCCAACACGGCGGCGGATTGATCGTTGCCGTTGAAGACAGATGAGCGGGGGCTTTTCATGCCTCGCTCATCTGTCGCGGTTTCGCTCAACCTGCTTCGAGTGGGTTAGCTTTCCGCGACTCGAATTCACGCGCGATACCGTTGTTCAAAAATGAGAGTTGCGGACTGCATGGCCGATCACGCGCCCCAGAGCGAGACCGACTACATACCGTGCTTCGCCTCTGAAGCCAGTCGCTCACGTCTTTGAGCGTCGCCGATTTGGAGATGTCGAGGTAAATCTCCGCCTTGCGTTCGGGACGCACGCCGAGGCTCGCGGCGAGCCAGTTCCGCGGGCAGTTAACGTCCGGCTTTTTCCGAAGGCTGGTTTGTTCGATGGCGCGCATAGTCGGCCTCGTTTCTGATAGATGCTTCTGCTAACGGGATATTCGGATGCGCGGCTCGTTGAGCGGCAAGTCCACCATGATGGGCGAGTGATCGGAGATGCGATCTTTCAGAGCGTCGTTCAGACTCTGCAACGTGCGCGCGAAGTGCGGGGCGAAGCGGTGCGGCCCCTCCTTGTCGTAAGGCTCGGCGAGACCGGGCGGCTTGACGAAAATCCAGTCGAGCTTAAATCGTCCGACGAACCCGATGGTGCGCGCCACCTCGTAGGTCGTGATGAAGCCCTTGTCGCCGCGCTGGTTCGAGTTCGCCAGCGGGTCGTCTTTGCCGCCGACCGAGCGCGCTTGCTCGCCGCGAAAGTCGAACGCGCCGCCGTCCGCGAAGCGAAAGTCCTTCAAGTCGTCGAAGAACTCGGCTTCGGGGTTGGAGGCGACGAGCGGGATGCTTTTCACCGTCGGGTCGGCCTGTTTGCGGTAGGCGTTGACGCCGCCGAGCAGGAGCGACGGCAGCTTGATGCCGGTCAGGATTCCAAGCCCCTGTTTAATCCAGAAGCTTTTGCTGCCGAGTCGGTTTTTCAACAGACGCTCGGCGGAGACGGGCGTCGCGTCCTGCGTCGAGGTGTTCATATCGCCCGCGACGACGACCGGCCCGCTCACATCTTTGATCCGCGCAAGTAGCTCTTCGAATTGCTTGCGCCGCCCTTCCGGCTTGGTCTTGGATTCGAGGTGGGTGGCGACCACCGTCATCCGTCCGCCGGGGATACGCGCGTCGGCAATCTCCGCCGTCAACATCATGCGCCCGCCGCGCCGCACTTCGCGCCTCACCTTCTCCTGAAAGACCAGCTCGCCCGCCTTGCGCTTGCCCTCTTCGAGCGGCCTCACGCTCTTTCGTTCGTCCTCGTACCAGTCGTGCGGCTGGTGCTCGAACGGTTCGAGCCGAACGTTTTCGAGAGGGAAGCGGCTCAGGATGGCCGTGCCGTGCAAGCCCCGGTAGCGCGCCCGGTCAACGCTGATCTCTCCGGCGAGTTCGGCCCGTTCTTTCTCCGACAGCTCCTCAAACTTCTCCAGCCCCAACGCAATCGGGTCCACTTCCACGAACTCGACGCCGTAGGCGTAATTCATTTTGAGCGCCGCGGCCAACTCCGCCGCCACGTTGCGATAGTCCGTGCGCTTCATCCCCCAATCAACTTCGTTGAGTACAATGACATCCGCCTCTTTCATCAAAGCGACCTGCTGAAGGATCAGCTCCCGCTGCTCGCCGCCCTTCGGATATTCGGTCTTGTCAATCAGCGCGGCGAAAGCCCGCGGGTCGGTGAAGGCGCGTTTGACGGCCTCGAACTCAACCCCGCGCTCGATGTTCCACTGGACGACGCGAATAAAGCTGCCGAGCTTGGTGGTGCGCGGCACGGCGGGGCGCACGCCGCGCGCCGTCGCTCTGTTGTTGACGAAAGGCGTCGTCAATAGACTTTTTAGCTTTTCGGCAAGTGGCGCGGGCGGGTTCTCCTGCTCATAAAGCCGCACGAGTTCTTCGTAAGTGAAAAGCTCCGGCTCAGGCGGCTGCGCCCTGACGCTGATCGCGCCCGCCCCGCACACGAGCGAAGCGAGCAGCAAGAGCTTCAGCAATAATTCCCCGCCGCGTTTTATGGAGAGAGCATCGAACCCGACGCTCTTTGAATCGTTCAACCCATTATCTTTGATACTCATCTATCCCTCATCATGCCCGTCATATTCCAGCGAGCGCGCCGCGCGAAAGCAGTCGCCCCCCGCTCAATAAACCTGCGTTTGAAATCTTACGCTCCGGCTAAGGCATCAGAAAAACTTGCCGAGCGAGAAGTAGAGCTTGCGCCGCCCGCCTTCGCCGAGGCTGCCGCCGAGCGCGATGGGGCCGAGTTTCGTGATGACAATCACGCCGCCCGACAGCGAGCCGAAATACTCCGCCGTCTCGTCGCGGTCGAAGGCCCCGCCGAATTCGTACCAACTGCCCGCGTATATCTTGTCGCCGAAGATGGGCGGCAGTCTTGAAAGCTCACGCATGTAGCCGAGACTGGTGAGCACGTAGCGGCTGCCGCGAAACTCGTCGCGCCCGTAGGCCCCCAGACGGAACGGCCCGCCAAGCGTGAACTGCTGCGCGGGCGGCGCGTCCCGGTCGAAGCTCGTCCCGCCCGCGCCGATGACGAAGAGCGAGCCGCGCTCGCTCAATGGTTTGAAGGCGGAGGCGCGCACCTCCGCCAGCGGAAACCCGTTCGCCGCGCCCGGACTGGTGAAGTACCAGCGCGCGTCCGCGTTCACGCGCACGCCGCGCGCCGGCACGATGGCGCTGTCCTGCCCGTCGTAAGCGTAGCGGAGGCCCGCGCTGCTCACCCCGCCGCTCAAAGCGGGCAGCAGCGGGTCGCCGATCCGCACGCGCGAGTTGACGTAGCCTATGTCGTAACCCGCGCGCAACTCGCTCTCACGATTCAGCGCGTAGCCGACATCCAGATTCAGCCCGTAGCGGTTCGTCTGATACTCCGCCACGCGCGACCTGTTCAGATAGAGATCCTCCGTCCCGCGCTCGTAAAAGAGGCGCGGCGCGACGAAGAATTTCGTTTCGCCCAAAGGGCGGTAATACTCCGTGGCGAGTAGCGTCCGCGAGCCGACCTTCACGTCCGTCCGCAACTCGGAGCCGTAGCCGCCGAGGTCGAACATCGTCAGCCGACCGCCGACGGTAAACTCGACGCGGTTCACGTCCGAGCCGTCAACCTCGACGCTCGGAATCAGAAACGGCGGGCCGTAGGGCTTGCGCTGCGCGCGGATGACCAGACGGCTCGGGTCGTCGCGCGCGTACTCGTAGCCGAGACTGTCGTACCGGCCCTGCCCTCTGATTAGCGTCAATTCTTCTTCCAGTCGCTCCGGCTCAAACAACTGGCCGACGAAACCTTCGAGCCGCTCGCGGATTTCGCCCGCTTCTTTGCGGTCAACGCCCGCCACCTCCAAGGAAGTCGGCGCAGGGACAGCGCCGCGCATCCGCGCGCGTCTCTCCGCCAGATGCTGCTGCCACTCCGTCTCACTGAGCGCGAACTTTTCCAGCACGAGCGCCTTCTGCTGCGCGCCTTGATAACCGAGGTCGGCCAGCGGCGCGGCGGCGTTGAAATCGAGCAGCGTGTAATTTCCCAGATCGGGCGCGACGATGATGTCGGCCTGCCGCAAACTGCGCCGGTCGTTCTCGATGGTCGCCACGCCGATTGACTGCGAGAGCACGCCGAAGAGCGAGTCGAGCGTCTTGCGGTCGCCGAGCGGCGTGCCGACATCCACCGCGATGATGACGGCTGCGCCCATCTCTTTCGCCACGTCGGTCGGGATGTTGTTCAACAACCCGCCGTCGGCCAGCACTTGGCCGTCAATTTCGACGGGCGTGAAGATACCGGGCAGAGACATCGTCGCCCGCAGCGCCTGCGAGAGCGAGCCGCCCTTGAGGACGACGGGTTTGGCCGCCAGCATGTCTGTGGCGACACAGCGGAAAGGAATCGGCAACTCGTCGAAGCTGCGGACGCTCGTGTAAGGGAGCGTCAAGCGGTCGAGTACAAGCCCGATGCGGTGGCCCGGATTGAGGCCGCTGCGCGCCTGAAGACCGTTCGGCAGACCGCCGAGTTCGATTTCGGTCTGATAGCTGCGCCGGTCTTCCTTGCGCCGGAAGGTCAACTCGTCGTGCGCGGGCGTGCCGCCGAGGGCCGCGTCCCAGTCCATCCGCTCGACGAACGCGCGCATCTCTTCGGGCGTCATCCCCGTCGCGTACATCCCGCCCACCAGCCCGCCCATGCTCGTCCCGGCGATGTAGTCAACCGGGATGCGGCGCTCCTCGAACCAACGGAGCACGCCGATGTGCGCCAGCCCACGCGCGCCGCCGCCGCTCAACACCAGCCCGATCTTCGGTCGCGCGGCGGGTAGAGCGGCGGCGTCGCTCGTGGGGATGCTCGACACCCGGACTTCGGTCGTGACCGCTCCGGTCTGCGCCGTCGCAGGCAGTATCGGGAGCGACAGCATCAGAGAGAACGCACAGAAATCTTTGATGAACCGGGCGAGACGCGGCTTCATAATTTTCACCTTCCTGATCCCGACATCTCAGAGACCTGAAGAGTTGTTCTCCTAAATTCTCATCCCTCGAAGAGCTGCGAGAAAACCTTACGCCCACCATTCTTCAGGGGCGCGCTCAGACAATGCTCGCCACGCGCTTGCGGTGCTCCTCTTTGCTGATTTCGTGAATCAATCCGTCTTCGATGAGCAGGATGCGGTCGGCGGCCTGCGCCAGCCGGTCGTCGTGCGTAATCATCACGAAGGCGACGCCGCTCTCGCGGTTCATCTCGCGCATCAATTCAAAGACCTCTTCGCCCGAACGGCTGTCGAGATTGCCTGTCGGCTCGTCGGCGAGGATGATCTTGGGCGCGTTGGCGAGGGCGCGCACAATCGCGCCGCGCTGGTTCTGTCCGCCGCTCATCGCGTCCGGGCGCTTGTTGATCTGGTCGCCGAGGCCGACGCGCCTGAGCAATTCGATGACGCGCGCTTGATCCTCGTCGCTCGCTTCGCCGTGACGAATCGTGAGCGGCATCAGCGCGTTCTCAAGACAGGTGAACTCGTCGAGCAGGTAATGAAACTGGAAGATGAAGCCGACTTCGTCGCTCCGCAGGGCGGCGAGTTCGTCCTCTTCGAGCGTGGAGATGTCTGCGCCGTTAATCAGCACCGTCCCGCCCGTTGGCACATCGAGCGCGCCGAGGATGTTCAAGAGAGTTGACTTGCCGCTCCCCGACTGCCCGATGATGGCGACGAACTCTTCGGCGCGAATCTCGATGTCAATGCCGAACAGCACGGGCACGTCAACCTTCCCGTAGTAGGTCTTCTTCAAACCGCGCGTCTCGACGACGACGGGCGGCAGCTTCGTCGTCACCATTTTTTCTTTCGTCAGTGTAGTCGTTTCGCTCATTCGTCGTCTCCCGCTATCGCATCACGTCCACCGGGTTCATCTTCGCCGCGCTGCGCGCCGGGAGCACGGCGGCGACGACAGTTGAGATGATGGCGGCGAGCATCGCCAGCCCGATGTAGATGGGCAGGATGCGGACGGGGAAAAGCTGTTCGGGCGTCTGCCCGACGCGCGTCACCGGCTGTGTGAAGAGGCTCAGGAGAAACACGACCGTCGTCCCTAAGATAGCGCCGAACGTGCTGCCGACGAGCGCCACGCCCAAGCCCTCGAAGATGAAGACGGTGAGTATCTGCCGCCGCCGCGCGCCCATGCTCTTGAGGATGCCGATCTGCTTCGACTTCTGAAGCACCGAGACGATCAGTACGGCGGCGATGGCGAACCCCGACGCGACCAAACTGAAGCCCGAAATCAGATAAGCCGAGGCCGTCTGCACCTGAAGCGACGAGAGGAACTGCGGAAACTCGCGCGTCCAAGACTTCGCCTCGTAGGGCAGCAGCGCCATCATGCGGTCGGCCACGCTGTCGGCGTCGTAGATGTTAATCAGCTTGACGTAGATGACGTTGACCGAGTTGCCGTAGCCGAAGAGGCTCTGCCCCGTGCGGAGCGTGACATAGGCGCTGCCGCGTCCCTGCCCGCGACTGTAGATGCCCGCGATGGTGAAGGAGTCGGACGCGCCCGTGCCCGACGTGACGCGGATGCGCTCGCCCGTCGCCACGTCCAAATCCTTGGCGAGTTCGGCGTCAATCACAATCTCGTCGCTGCCCAAGCCCAGATACTTCCCGGCGATTAAATCTTTCGTCACCGGCGCAATCTGGTCTTGCAGTTCAGGGTCTGCGCCGACGACCGCCACGCCGATGGGGTTCGCGCCCTTCGAGACGAACGCCTGCCCGCTGACGATGGGCGCGACGGCGCGCACGTTCGGCAAACTCCGCGCCGTCTCCACGACCTGCGGCCAGTTGTCTATGAACTTGAGTTGCGGAGCCTGCTGCTCGACGCGGCTGGAACTCGCGCCTTCGGGCGCGCCCGGCACTTTCGCCAGAGGCTTCGGCTCCCGTTCCTCGACCGTGATGGTGACGTGCGGGATGGCGTCCGTCAGCAGTTCCGTCAAATTTTCCTGCAAGCCGAAGATGAGCGACGTGATGAAGATGACGATGACGACGCCCGCCGCCACCGCGCTCACGGTCAAGAGCGTCTGCCCGCCGCCCGAAAAGAGATGGCGCAGGGCGAGTTGCGTCTCGAAGCGGAGCTTGCGCGGGACGAAGGTTCTCAGCAGAGCGTTCATGGCTGTTACTCCTCCCCCTTCCCTTTGACCCGCACGGCGTCGCCCGCCTTGATGTTCGTGACATCCTCGATGACGCGATCCTCCGCGGTGAGTCCGGCAAGGACGGGCACGCCTTCCTGCGTCGGCGGTCTCGTCACGACGGGCTTCTCCAACGCGACGCCGTTCTCGATGACGAAGACGACCGTGCGGTCGCCGGAGCGCGTCAAAGCCGTCGGCGGGACGAGCAGCCGCTCGGCGTTCTTCGCCGTCACGACGTTGACGTTGACGGTCTGACCGGGGCGGAGCCAATCGGGCGGAGCGGTCGGCGTGACCGTGACTTCGACCGTCCCGCGCGACACGTCCACGGCGGCTCCGATCTCCGTCACGGCACCCTCAAAACTGCTGTCCGCGAAGGTGCTTGAAGAGATGATCGCGGTCTGCCCCGTCTTTAGATCGGCGAGGTTGCTTTCGTCCACGTCGAGCCGGATTTCCGCCTTGCCGCTGACGAGCCGCAAGACGCCCTGCGCGCCGACCGTCTGCCCCAGCTCGGCGGTAATCTCCGTGACCACCCCGGCGAAGGGCGCGGTCACGACGGCGTTCTGCGCCTGTTGCCGCGCCACGCGCACGGACTGTTCGGCCTCGCGCAGACGCTGTTGCGCCACCCGCACGT